>CAMBRC010000015.1 GCA_945869965.1 Asaia bogorensis | reverse complement strand
ACCAGGGACCCGAGGTCCCTGGACCCTCACCCATGGGGTCTGGGGCCGCCGGCCCCAGCGGGTCCAGGGCAGAGCCCTGGCCTTGCTTGCTTCCTTCAACGCGCCAGTGCCCGCCAACGGGCGACGTTGCGGTTGTGCTCTTCCAGGGTGCGGGCGAAGGCGTGGCCGCCGGTGCCATCGGCGACGAAGTAGAGGTTTTCGCTGGGGGTTGGGTGGGCAACGGCGGCCAGGGCGGCGGGGCCGGGGCTGGCGATGGGGCCAGGGGGGAGGGCTGGGATGCGGTAGGTGTTGTAGGGGTGGGGGGTGTCGAGGTCGGTGCGGGTGATCGGGCGGTCGAGGGTGCCGCCGCCGCTGGCAGCGTAGGCGACGGTCGGGTCGGATTGCAGGCGCATGCCGCGCTTGAGGCGGTTGAGGAAGACTTGGGCGACGTGCGGGCGCTCGTCGGCGCGGCCGGTTTCGCGTTCGACGATGCTGGCAAGGGTCAGGAGGTCATGGGGGGTGGCCAGCGGGAGGTTTTCGGCGCGAGTGGCCCAGGCTTCGGCCAGGGCGCGGTCCATGGCGCGGGTGGCGCGGTCGAGCAGGGCGGCGCGGGGGGTGGCGCGTTCGTGCAGGTAGGTGTCGGGGAGGACGGCGCCTTCGGGGGGGATGACGGGGTCGCCGGAGAGGGTGTCGGTGCGGTCGAGGAGAATGGCGATGGCGGCGGCGGTGAGGCCTTCGGGGATGGTCAGGCGGTGTTGGACCGGGCGGGCGGTGCGCAGGATGGTCAGGATTTCGCGCAGGCTGGCGGCGGCGGGGAAGAGGAATTCGCCGGCGCGCAGCGGGCCTTCGCTGGCGGTGGCCCAGGCGGCGACGCGCAGGGCGATGGGGTGGGGGATGGCGCCGGCTTCGGCCAGGATGTCGCCGAGGCGGGCGGGGCCGCCGCGCGGGATGATGATGGCGCGCGCCTCGGGGAGCGGGCCGGGGGCGGCGACGTGCTCAAGGGCCGCGCGGGTGGCGAGCAGGCCGGCGCAGGCCAGGGTCAGGACCAGCAGTAGCGCGCCGAGTATGGCGCGGCGGAGACGGATGGTCCCGAGGATGGACAGGCGCAGCGCGGGCGGGATCAAGCCGCGCGTTTGAAGACGATGCTGGCGTTGGTGCCGCCGAAGCCGAAGCTGTTGGACAGGGCCACGTCGATGCGGCGCTGTTGGGCGGTGTTGGCGACGCGGTCGATGACGCTTTCGCGGCTTGGGTTGTCCAGGTTCAGGGTGGGCGGGGCGACGCTGTCGCGGATGGCGAGGATGGAGAAGATCGCCTCGATGGCGCCGGCGGCACCGAGGAGGTGGCCGGTGGAGGATTTGGTGGAGGACATGGCCAGGCCGCGGGCGCTGTCGCCGAAGAAGCGTTCGACGGCTTCGAGCTCGAGGTCGTCGCCGAGCGGGGTGGAGGTGCCGTGGGCGTTGACGTATTGGATCTGTTCGGGGAGCAGGCCGCCGTTGCGCAGGGCGGCTTTCATGGCGCGGTAGGCGCCGTCATGGCCCTCGGCGGGGGCGGTGATGTGGTGGGCGTCGCCGGACATGCCGTAGCCGCCGATTTCGGCGTAGATCTTGGCGCCGCGTTTTTTGGCGTGCTCGTACTCTTCCAGCACCACGATGCCCGCCCCTTCGCCCATGACGAAGCCGTCGCGGTCGCGGTCCCAGGGGCGGGAGGCGCGGGCGGGGGTTTCGTTGAAGCTGGTGGAGAGCGCGCGGGCGGCGCAGAAGCCGCCGATGCCGAGCTGGTTGACCGCGGCTTCGGCGCCGCCGGCGACCATGACGTCGGCGTCGCCCCATTGGATCAGGCGGGCGGCGTCGCCGATGGCATGTACGCCGGTGGCGCAGGCGGTGACCACGGCGTGGTTCGGGCCCTTGAAGCCGTATTTGATCGACAGGTGGCCGGAGGCGAGGTTGATCAGGGCCGACGGGATGAAGAATGGCGAGAGGCGCTTGATCTTGCCATTGAGGACCTGGATGGCGGCTTCGTAGATGGTTTCGAGCCCGCCGATGCCGGAGCCGATCATCACGCCGGTAGCGCAGCGATCGTCTTCGGCGTCGGGTTTCCAGCCGGAATCCTCGACCGCCTCGATGGCGGCGACCAGGGCGAAGTGGATGAAGCGATCCATCTTCTTCTGGTCCTTGATGGGGATCCATTCGGACAGGTCGAGCTTGCCTTCGGCTTTGCTGCCGAGGGGGATGGTACCGGCGATTTTGGCCGGCAGCTCGCTGACATCGAAGGACTGGATCGTGGAAATGCCTGATTCGCCGGCCAGGAGCCGGGTCCAGACATTTTCCACACCTAAGCCCAGCGGGCAGGCAATGCCCATGCCCGTCACCACCACGCGCCGCATCGCTGTCATCCTTCGTCGATCAAGAGGTCGCCGCGGTCAGGCGGCCTTCTGCTTCTCGATGTAGTCGATGGCGTCCTTGACGGTGCCGATCTTCTCGGCGGCGTCCTCGGGGATCTCGACGCTGAAAGCTTCCTCGAAGGCCATCACCAGTTCGACGGTGTCTAGGCTGTCGGCGCCGAGGTCGTCGATGAACGACGCTTCCGGTGTGACCTTGGCCTCTTCGACACCGAGGTGTTCGATCACGATCTTCTTAACCCGTTCCGCGATATCGCTCATCGCCGCATTCACTCCGTTGTGGCCGGGCACGCATGCCGGCCGGTTGCCTGTGATGGATGTTCCGTCTGCCGCGGGCGTTACATCGCCCGAGGGTGCTGCGCATGAACCCCGAACAAGGATCAGCGGCGCTTAGCATGGTTTCTTCGGCGTCGCCAACACGCCCCATGGCGACTTCGCCAACACGCCCCGTGGCGACTTCGCCAACACGCCCTCAGAGCATCGCCATGCCGCCATTGACGTGCAGGGTGGCGCCGGTGACCCAGCCGGCCTCGTCGCTGGCCAGGTAGACCACGGCGGAGGCGATGTCGGCGGGGGCACCCATGCGGCCGAGCGGGATGGATTCGGTCAGCTTGGCCTTCTGGGCGTCGGTAAGGGCGTCGGTCATCGGGGTGGCGATGAAGCCGGGGGCGACGACGTTGATGGTGATGCCGCGGCTGGCGACTTCCTGGGCCAGCGCCTTGGTCATGCCGACCATGCCGGCCTTGGCGGCGGCGTAGTTGGCCTGGCCGGGGTTGCCGGTGGCGCCGACGATGGACGAGATCGAGACGATGCGGCCGGACCGGCGGCGCAGCATGCCGCGCAGGGCGGCGCGGGACAGGCGGAACGGGGCGGTGAGGTCGACGTCGATCACCGCCTGCCAGTCCTCGTCCTTCATGCGGATGGCCAGCATGTCGCGGGTGAAGCCGGCGTTGTTCACCAGGATGTCGAGCGGGGCGATTTTTTCCACCTCGGCGATCAGGGCGTCCGGGGCGGCGGGGTCGCGCAGGTCCGCCGGGCAGGCGTGGGCGCGTTCACCGAGTTCGCTGGCCAAGGCGTCGAGCGCCTCGCGGCGGGTGCCGGAAAGGGCGACGATGGCGCCCTGGGCATGGAGTGCCCTGGCGATGGCGGCGCCGATGCCGCCGGAGGCGCCAGTGACCAGAGCGGTTTTGCCGGTCAGGTTGAACATTGTTGAGCTCCCAAGGAAGATTCTTCTTTTTCTGAAGAAAAAGAAGCAAAAAGACTTTTATCCATTTAGCAAGCGGGTAAAAGTTTTTTGGTTCTTTTTTTCAAAAAAGAACTGCTTTCTTCCTATAGCAGTTTGAGCAGGGCCTCGATCTCGGCGGGGGTGCCAGCGTTGATGCCAGTGGCGTCCGGCGTGACGCGCTTGACCAGGCCGGAGAGCACTTTGCCCGAGCCGAGTTCGACGAAGCTGTCCACACCGAGGGCGGCCATGGCGAGCATGCATTCGCGCCAGCGGACGGTGGCGGTGACCTGCTTGACGAGGAGGTCGATGATTTCGGCAGGGTCGGTGGCGCGCGCGGCGGAGACGTTGGCGACGACGGCGACCGCGGGGGACAGCGGCGGGGATTCGCGCAGGGCCTCGGCCATGGCGGCGGCGGCGGGGGCCATCATGGCGCAGTGGAAGGGGGCGGAGACCGGCAGTTTCATGGCGCGGCGGACGCCCTTGGCCCCCGCGATGATGATAGCGCGGTCGACGGCGGCGGTGGCGCCGGAGATGACGACCTGGCCGCCGCCATTGTCGTTGCCGGGTTCGATGACTTCGGTGCCCCCCCCCGGGGCCGGGGCGGCTTCGGCACAGATTTCCAAGGCAAGCGGCATTTCAGCGCCGAGCAAGGCTGCCATGCTGCCGGCGCCGGGGGGGACGGCCTTTTGCATGGCCTGGCCGCGCAGCTTGAGCAGGCGGGCGGCCTGGGCGATGCCGAAGGCGCCGGCGGCGGCCAGGGCGGAGTATTCGCCGAGCGAGTGGCCGGCGACGACCACGGCGCGGTCGGCGAGCTTGAAGCGGCCCTCGGATTCCAGCACGCGCAGGACGGCCAGCGAGTGGGCCATCAGGGCGGGCTGGGCGTTTTCGGTCAAGGTGAGGGTTTCGGCGGGACCCTCGAACATGATCGCCGAGAGCTTCTGGCCCAGCGTGTCGTCGACTTCCTGGAAGACTTCGCGGGCGGCGGCGAAGGCGGCGGCGAGGTCTCGGCCCATGCCGGGGGCCTGGCTGCCCTGGCCGGGGAAGATGAAGGCGTGCACAGCCATGGACGGTTCCCAATCCTTAGATTGCGGCCGTATCGCCATAGTGACGGATGCATGTCAATGCCGGGATTCCTGCACATTCCGGCAATATCCGCGTGCTAGTTTGGTCGAAATGGACGTTTTGGGAGGCGCTGATGTGCCGGTTCCTGGCCTATCGCGGTGATGCCATCCTGCTGGAAAAGCTGGTATCGGCGCCGACGCATTCGCTGATCGACCAGTCGCTGAATGCGCTGGAGGCGCGGACGACGACCAATGGCGACGGGTTTGGCGTGGGGTGATACGGCGAGCGGGTGGAGCCGGGGCTGTACCGCGAGGTGCGGCCGGCGTGGTCGGACGAGAATTTGCGGTCGTTGTGCGCGCAGGTGCGGTCGCGGCTGTTCTTTGCCCATGTGCGGGCCTCGACCGGGACGGCGACGACGCGGGCGAATTGCCATCCGTTTGCCGCCGGGCCGTTCATGTTCATGCATAACGGTCAAATAGGCGGCTGGCACGCGGTGCGGCGGCGGGTGGAGGAGCTGATCCCCGATGCGCTGTATGCCCATCGCGAGGGCACGACGGATTCCGAGGCGATCCTGTTGGCGGCGATGGCGGATGGGTTGAAGGCCGATCCGATTGGCGCTGTGCGGCGGACGCTGGAGCGTATCCGGGCGATGATGGTGGCGGCCGGGGTGGTGGAGCCGTTGCGGTTTACCGCGGCGCTGACCGATGGGGCGCGGGTGTGGGCGTTTCGCTGGGCGTCGGACGATCGGCCGGCGACGCTGTACTGGCGGACGGATGGGGCGGCGCTGACCATTGTGTCCGAGCCGATCGATGCGGATCGGGGGGGATGGGAGGCGGTGCCGGAGGGGGCGGTGCTGAGCGCCATTCCGGGCGAGGCGGTGGAGGTGGGGACGTTGATGGCGGCGTGAGCGGGCCTCAGGGCTTGGGCGCGGGGAGAGGCTGGCTTGGTGGTGGCGGGGTTGGTGGTGGCGGGGTTGCGGCAAAACCAGGGATGCCTCCCCCGGTGGCGCCGGGGTTTCCCGCCAGGGAGTCGGGCGATGGCGCAATGTGCACCGGGATCGGCCGTGCCGGTTGGACCACCGGCGGTCCTCCGGTGGCCTGCAAGTTGATCACCAGCTCGGGATAATAGGAAAAATTTGCGCCAGAGGCGGCATCCACCGCCACCCCGATCAGGCCACCGATAATGATATTGCCAAAGGTCGCACCGCCGAATTCGGCGGGGTGGCGAACCGTGGTGACGTCGTGGCCGTCGCGGGTGCAGATGACCATGAGGTCGTTCCGGCCCTTGTCCACGCGCAATGTCCCAGGCGTCGGCGCGATGATGCCAATGGCGGTATCGCCGCGTTCCAGGCGGCACGAAGCACCAGGCGGATTGGTGGTGACGGTCACATTCTGGGCGCCGCCCTGGGTGATGGTGGCGCAGCCAGGAAGCAGTAGAAGGGCAAGGAGGCTGGCCAGTCGCAGCAGCATTGTCATTGCCCTTCTAGCGAGGGAGCGTACCTCAGCATTTCCGATACGCCCCGGCAAGGGAGTGTCGTCGTGGCGGTCGCGGCATGGATGAAGTTTTTTGCTTCTTTTTGTTCACAAGAAGAAGTCTTGCTTCCCGAGATTGCATCCCGGCCCGATCGGTGTATAAGCCGCCGCTTCCCTGCCGGGGGAGTCGGCCTTCCTCGGCTATGCCCACGCGCCATCCTGGCGCGGGTCCCGATCAGGACCGGGGCGGAGACAAGCCAGAGGGGGTTATATGCCGCTATATGAATGCGTGTTCATGGCACGCAATGACGTCACGCAACAGCAGGTCGAGGCAATTGCCGAGGCTGTTTCCAACCAGCTCGACACCGATAACGGCGTGCCGAACGGCACTTCGGTGAAGAAGCAGGAGTATTGGGGCCTGCGCGGCCTGGCCTACCGGATCAAGAAGAACCGGAAGGGCCACTACATGCTGCTGGGCATCGATTCCAAGCCGGCGGCGATCACCGAGATGGAGCGCCAGCTCGGGTTGAACGAAGACGTGCTGCGCTTCATGACCATTCGCCTGGAGGCCATCGACGAGGCCCCGAGCGCCATCCTGTCGCGCAAGTCCGACGAGCGCGAGCGCGGTTTCCGCGGGCCGAAGCCGGCCGGGCGTTTTGAAAGCGGCCGCAAGCGCGGCTTTGACGACCGCGAGGAGTTCCGCGCGCGTGATGAAGGCCCGGGCTTTGGCGGTGGCTTCGGCGACCGCGATGGCGGCGGCTACCGTCCCCCGGTTGAGGAGTAATCGAGCATGTCCGACGATGTAAATCCCGCCGCCCGCCGCGCCGCCGTTGGCGCCCGCCGGCCGTTCTACCGCCGCCGCAAGTCCTGCCCGTTCTCCGGCCCGAACGCGCCGAAGATCGACTACAAGGACGTGCGCCTGTTGAGCCGCTTCCTGTCCGAGCGCGGCAAGATCGTGCCCAGCCGCATCACCGCGGTGTCGGGCAAGAAGCAGCGCGAGCTGGCGCAGGCGATCAAGCGCGCCCGCTTCCTGGCGCTGCTGCCGTACATCGTGGCCTGAGGAGAGCGCATCATGGCCACTGTTGAACTGATCCTGCTGCAACGCGTCGAGAAGCTCGGCCAGATGGGCGAGCGCGTGCACGTGAAGCCGGGCTATGCCCGCAACTTCCTGTTGCCGCAGAAGAAGGCGATCCGCGCCAACAAGGACAATCTGGCGAAGTTCGAGACCCAGCGCGTCCACCTGGAAGCGATGAACATCAAGCGCCGCGAGGAGGCCGAGCGGGTCGCCGAGCGCGTGGGCGGCCTGTCGGTGGTGATCATCCGCCAGGCCGGCGAGTCGGGCAGCCTGTATGGCTCGGTGTCGTCGCGCGATATCGCCGATGGTGCCACCGAGGCCGGGCTGTCGATCAGCCGCAGCCAGGTGATCCTGGAGCAGCCGATCAAGATGCTCGGGCTAACGCCGGTGCGCGTCGTGCTGCACCCGGAAGTCTCGATCTCGGTGACCGTCAATGTGGCGCGCAGCCTGGAAGAGGCGACCAAGCAGGCGCGCGGCGAGGCGATCGCGCGCGACGGCGACGAGGCGGACGAGGAGGCGGACGACATGCTCGACCCCTCCGTGGCGCCGCAGCCGGATATCTGACGCGAACGGCTAAATCCTGCCGCGCCTATGGCTTTTTGAACCGGGTTGCCGATTTGTGCGGCGGCCCGGTTCTTTTTTTGTGGCCACAGCGGCGCTGACGCGTGAGGCAAGCTTGTTGAAATGACGGGGAAAGAGAAGGTCAGGGCTCTTGCCTCATACGCGCGAAAATCAGATGAGGACCGGGCTCCGCCCAGACCCGCCCGAGCGCGTCTTCGCGCGACGGGCCAAGCCCCGGGATCTTAATTTTACAAAAAAATTGAAGGATTCCAAAAATCTAATGCCAACCATTTGAATGATTGATCCACACGAAAGGAAGGAAGGCGAGGGCTCTGCCCTCGACCCGCTGGGGCCGACGGCCCCAGACCCCCATTACTTTTTATAGGGTTGAGGTCCAGGGGCTCGGCCTCTGGCGGGTCGAGGGCAGAGCCCTCGCCTTGTTTGCCTTCGCGCCGATGGGGCAGAGCCCTCGCCTTCCCCGCTATCCCCGTGATCCACAGGCGCGCGGGGGGTGGAACCTGCGCTATGGTGGGGTGATGAACACGATTGACGCTTCTGCCCCGTTGCTGGGTTTGTCCCAGCGTCTGCCGCCGAGCAATTTGCAGGCGGAGCAGGCGTTGCTGGGCGCCTTGCTGGCCAACAACAAGGCGTATGAGCGGGTCAGCGATTTCCTGTTGCCCGAGCATTTCGCCGATCCGATTCATGGCCGAATTTTCCAGGCGATTGCGCGCCGGGTTGATCAGGGGCAGTTGGCGGACGCGATCACGCTGAAGGCCGAGTTCGAGCACTCGGCCGTGCTGGATGAAGTCGGCGGCACGGCGTACCTGGCGCAGTTGTTGTCGGCGATGGTGGGGATCATCAATGCCGGCGAGTATGGCCGGGCGGTGCATGATGCCTGGATGCGGCGCGAGCTGATCGAGATTGGCGAGACGCTGGTCAACAACGCGTTTGGCGCCGAGCCGGAGCTGGACGGCAAGAACCAGTTGGAGGCGGCGGAGCAGTCGCTGTTCAACTTGGGCGCAAATGGGGTGGCCGAGGGCGGGTTTGTCACCTTTGAGCGGGCGTTGACCGATGCGCTGGTGACCGCCGAGCGGGCGTTTCACCAGCCGGGCGGGGTGACCGGGCTGACCACCGGATTGCGCGATTTGGACAAGAAGACGGGGGGCATGCATCCGTCGGACTTGATCATCCTGGGCGGGCGGCCAGGCATGGGGAAGTCGGCGCTGGCGACCAAGATTGCGTATAGCGCGGCGAAAGCGCAGCTGATGGCGGCGCGGGCGCTTGGGCCGGATGTGGCGCCGAAGGCGGCGGTGGCGCTGTTTTCGCTGGAAATGAGTTCCGAGCAGCTGGCAACGCGCTTGCTGTCGGAGGAGTCGCGGATTTCCGGCGACCGGATCAGGCGCGGCGATATCGGGCAGAAGGATTTCGACCGGTTCGTCGCGGTGAGCCGGGAGATCGGCAGCCTGCCGCTGATGATCGACGACACCCCGGCGATCACCATGTCGGCGCTGCGCACGCGCTGCCGGCGGCTGAAGCGGACCAAGGGGCTGGCGCTGGTGGTGGTGGATTATCTCCAGCTGATGCGACCGAGTGCCGGCACGCGGCCGGACAACCGGGTGCAGGAGATCAGCCAAATCTCCCAGGGGCTGAAGGCGCTGGCCAAGGAGCTGGAGGTGCCGGTGCTGGCGCTGGCGCAGCTCAGCCGGTCGGTGGAGAGCCGCGAGGACAAGCGGCCGCAATTGTCGGATCTGCGCGAGTCCGGCTCGATCGAGCAGGACGCGGACATGGTGATGTTCATCTATCGCGACGAGTATTACCTGCAACAGCGGGCGCCGAAGCAGCTGGCGTTCGACAACGACGAGAAGTTCCACGGCGCGGTGGAGAAGTGGCAGCGCGACATGGAGGCGGTGCACAACCGGGCGGAGGTGCTGATCGAGAAGCAGCGCCATGGACCGACCGGGAAGATCGACCTGTTCTTCGAGGGTGAATTCACCCGGTTCGCCGATCTCGACCTCGAGCATGGGGATGACAGGCGCTGACCGCCGGAACGGAACTGGCGCGGCTGGAAATCGACCTGGCGGCCATCGCGGCGAACTGGCGGGCGCTGGCGGCGTTGCATCCCGGCGGGGCGGTGGCGGGGGTGGTGAAGGCGGACGCCTATGGGTTGGGGGCGGTGCAGGTGGCGACCACGCTGCATGCGGCGGGGTGCCGGCATTTCTTTGTCGCACACCTGTCCGAGGCCGTGGCCATTCGTGGCCTGGTGCCGGGTGCCATGGTGGCGGTGCTAAACGGGATGCCTCGGGGGAGCGAGGATGGTTTCGTCGTCCATGACATCGTGCCGGTGCTGGGCACGCTGGGCGAGATTGCGCGCTGGGGCGGGCTGGCCCGCCGCTTGGGACGGGCGCTGCCGGCGCTGCTGCATGTCGATACCGGGATGAACAGGCTGGGGCTGGATGGCGGGCAGCTTGCGGCATTGGCCGGCAAATTGGACGGCATCGACCTGCGCTACGTGATGACGCATCTGGTGGCCAGCGAGGTCGCCGGCGACCCGATGAACGCCGCCCAGCGCGACCGCTTCGCCGCTGCATGTGCCATGTGGCCAGGGGTGCCGCGCAGCTTCGCCAACTCGTCAGGGATGTTCCTGGGGAACGAGTGGGCCAGCGATCTCGCGCGGCCGGGGGCGGCGCTGTATGGCATCAACCCGACGCCCGGGCGGGCGAATCCGATGCGGCCGGTGGTGCGGCTGATGGCCCGCGTGCTGGCGCTGCGGGATGTGCCCGCTGGTGCCAGCGTTGGCTACAACAGCACCTGGATCGCCGGGCGGGCGAGCCGGATCGCCACCGTCGGCGTCGGCTATGCCGATGGCTGGCATCGCGGGCATTCCGGGCGCGGGCACGCGGTCTTTGACGGCGCCCCGGTGCCGCTGGTAGGGCGTGTGTCCATGGACCTCACCACATTCGACGCCACCGACCGGCCGGGGCTGCGCGAAGGCGACTGGCTGGAGCTGATCGGACCGTCGCGGCCGGTGGATGACGTCGCCGAGGCCGCCGGGACCAACGGATATGAGGTGATGACTAGTCTGGGGCGGCGGTATCATCGGGTGTGGTCGTCTTGAACACGGTGCTGGATTTCGTCGCCGGCATCGGCCGCGGGCTGCTGGGCGCCTGTGCCGCCACCGGGCGAGTAACGCTGTTCGCCCTGCTCGGCCTGTCACACATCGTCCGCCCGCCCTTCTACGGCCGCGCCTTCCTGCGCGCCCTGGTCGAGATCGGCTATTTCTCGCTGCCGGTGGTGGCGCTCACCGCCGTGTTCACCGGCATGGTGCTGGCGCTGCAATCCTCCATCGGGCTGTCGCGCTTCTCCGCCGAGAGCGCGATCGCCTCGCTGGTGGTGCTGTCGATCACCCGCGAGCTGGGCCCGGTGCTGGGCGGGCTGATGGTGGCCGGACGGGTGGGCGCGGCAATGGCGGCGGAGATCGGCACCATGCGGGTGACCGACCAGATCGACGCCCTGACCACGCTGTCGACCAACCCGATGAAATATCTCGTCGCCCCGCGCCTGCTGGCCGGGATCATCGCGCTGCCGCTGCTGGTGGTGGTGGCCGACATTCTCGGCGTGATGGGCGGGTTCATCATCGCAGTGGCCAAGCTGGGCTTCAATCCAATCACCTACCTGGACGACACGATCCGCTTCCTGCAGGCCGCCGACGTGATCTCCGGCCTGGTCAAGGCCGCCGTGTTCGGCTTCATCATCACCCTGATGGGCTGCTACTACGGCTACAACAGCCGCGGCGGCGCCCAGGGCGTGGGTGCCGCAACCACAGCGGCCGTGGTCACCGCCTCCGTGCTGATCCTGGCGTTGGACTACGTGCTGACCGAGATGTTCTTCACCAAATGAGCGACACGCCCCCCCCCTTGGTCCCTAAGATCCGCCTGCGCGGCGTCACCAAGCGCTTCGGCGACAAGCTGGTGCTGGACGGCATCGACCTCGACGTGGCGCCGCGCACCTCCATGGTGGTGATCGGCGGCTCCGGCTCGGGCAAATCCGTCCTGATCAAATGCATCCTCGGCCTGATCGAGCCCGATGCCGGCAGCATCGAGATCGACGGCCCGGACGTGCTGCGCATGGCCCCGCGCGAGCGTGAGGCAGTGCGGGCCGGGATCGGCATGCTGTTCCAGGCCGGCGCCCTGTTCGACAGCATCTCAGTGGCCGACAACGTCGCCTTCGGATTGCTGGCGCAGAAGAAAGCCACCCGCGCCGAAGCCCGCAAGCGCGCCGACGAAGTCCTGGCCCAGGTCGGCCTGGCCGCCAGCGTCGGCGACCTCTCGCCGGCCGAACTCTCCGGCGGCATGCAGAAACGCGTCGCCCTGGCCCGCGCCATCGCCGCCACCCCGGACATCCTGTTCTTCGACGAGCCGACCACCGGGCTCGACCCGATCATGGGCGCCGTGATCGACGGCCTGATCATCGAACAGGTCCGCCGCATGGGCTCCACCGCCATCGCCATCACTCACGACATGGCCAGCGCCAAACGCATCGGCGACCGCGCGGCGATGATCCACAAAGGCCGCATCATCTGGGAGGGCCCGGCCGATAGCCTGATGGACAGCGGTAACCCCATGGTCGACCAGTTCACCCACGGGCGGCGGGATGGGCCTATCCAGATGGAACTGCGGCGATAAGGAAGGCAAGCGGCAGGAAGAATCTTCTTTTTGTGAACAAAAAGAAGCAAAAAAACTTTATTCGAATCAGAGCGACAAGGCCGGGCAGCGTCGAAACGGCGGGATGATACTCAAGGCCTAATGATTGAAGTTTTTTTGCTTCTTTTTGTTCACAAAAAGAAGACTCTTTCTATCCCCCCGCGTTAATCCGCGCGATCGTCCCCGTCGTGCTATGCCCCGCCTCCAGCGGAATCAGCGCCACCCGCCCCCCAGCGGCCTGGACGATATCCGCCCCGACCACCTGGTCGATCGTGTAGTCCGCGCCCTTGATCAGCACATCGGGCACGATGGCGCGGATCAGCCGTTCGGGGGTGTCCTCCTCGAAAATCACCACCAGGTCGGCCGAGGCCATGCTGGCCATCACCGTGGCCCGCGCCGCCTCGTTCTGCACCGGGCGGTCCGGGCCTTTCAGGCGCTTCACCGAGTCATCGCTGTTCAGCCCGACCACCAGCCGGTCGCATTGCGCCCGGGCGGCGGCGAGCAGGCGGACATGGCCGGGGTGGATCAGATCGAAGCAGCCATTGGTGAAGCCGACTTTTTCGCCCCGCGCGCGCCAGGCGGCGATCTGCGCCAGCGCGGCGTCCAGTTCCATCACCTTGCTGTCGATCGCCAGCACCTCCTCGCGGTGCAGGGTGGCGGCGAGTTCGGCGCGGCTGACCGTGGCGGTGCCGGGCTTGGCGACGGCCAGGCCGGCGGCGACGTTGGCCAACAGGGCGGCGTCCGGCATCTCTGCACCCACGGCCAAGGCAAGCGCGAAGGCTATCACCAGCGTGTCGCCGGCGCCGGAAACGTCGGCCACCGCCACGGCACGGGTTGGCACGTGGCGCGGGAGTTGGCCCCGGCGCACCAAGGTCAAGCCTTTTTCCGAACGCTTGACCAGCACCGCCTCGGCACCAGCCTGGGCCAGGGCGGCCTCGCCGGCGCGCGCCGCACCGGCATCATCGTCGGCGAAGAGCCCGGTGGCGCGGGTCACTTCCATGACGTTGGGCGTGATCACGGTGGCACCGGCATAGGCGCCGAAATTCGCTCGCTTGGGATCGACCACCACCGGCTTTCCGGCGGCGCGGGCCGCGTCGATGGCCCCGCGCAGCACCGCATCGGACAGCACGCCCTTTTCATAGTCGGACAGCACCACGACATCGGCAGCCGGCAGGGCGGCGCGAAAAGCATCGAGCAAGCGGAGCTCGGCCTCGGCGGGCGCAAGAGCCCACTCCTCTTCGTCCAGGCGCAGCAGTTGGTGGCCGCCGGACATGAAGCGGGTTTTGACCGTGGTCGGCCGGCCGGGTGCGCGCACCAGCCCATTGCCGAAGCGCCCGCCGATGGCGGCGGCGATCTCGGCAGCCGCCGCATCGTCGCCGACCAGCCCGACCAGCACGACCTTTGCGCCCAGTGCCGCGGCGTTCTCGGCCACATTGCCGGCACCGCCCAGCACACTCCGACGACTGCGCGCCCATAACACCGGGATCGGCGCCTCGGGCGAGATGCGCCGGACCTCGCCATGCACGTAGCGGTCCAGCATCACATCGCCCAGCACCAGCACCGTGACCCCGCCAAAGGCGGCGAGGTGGCGGGCCAGCAGGCGTTCGGCAGCATCAGGCGCGGAGGAGGAGGGCAAGCGGCGGGTCCCGACGATCGGTTCAGGCACGGAGTATACGTCCGCCGCGCCGTGCGCCAAAGCGGCGTGCTACCGGCGGCTGGGTCCCGGTTTCGACGGCGGGCCGGCATCCGGGCGGCTTTCCACCGGCTTGAACATCGCGCCCACCTGGGTGGCGTGACCGGCCGCCAGCAACTGGGCGGCAATCGGCGCGTCGGGCCGGATCATCATCGTGCGGATGCCACCGCAGCCCAGGCGCTTGGCCAGCGCCTCAAGCTCCCGCACCAGTGCCGCCATGACCGGTGCCGGGTCCAACAGGTCGATGGCCACCAGATGTTCGGCCACAAGCACCGCGCCATGCTCCAGGTCGTCATCGCGGCGCCAGATGAACAGACCGCACGGCATCGGGCGCGGCGCGCGGCGCACTACCACGATGCCGGACCGTAGAGCCTGTCGCGGCGACCCGACCCGGCGGGCAAAACCCAGCCAGCCCGCAAGGGTCAGGCCAGGGACCGCCTCGCGCAGCAACGGAAACACTGTCCTGGCGGAGTCAGGGGACAGGTCTTCGCACCGCAGGCCGGGATCGTGCGCAACACTCTCGGGCATTGCGCCACAATGCAGCCGATGGTGCAGCTATTCGTTGACTCAGATCAATGTTCCACGGCGAAAACTGCGTAGATTCCGATACCGTGTGTTGCGAGAATGCGGTTCGCCCTGCGCCAGTTCCGGGTGTAGGCTAGGTCTCCATGACGTCAGCCGAGTCAAGGCTGCCAGGAGCGCACATGACCGCGTTGATTCGGGCCCGGCCCGTTGTCATAGACCCGCACCGCGTCGCGAACGTGTGCCTGCACTGCCAGGCACGGCCGTTCAGCGTGTGCTCGGTGATCTCCGATGCCGACCTCGAACGCCTGGGCGCGGCAGCCGTCACCCTCACCGTCCAGCCCGGCTACAGCTTCATCCAGGAAGGCGACCCGGCCGAGCATTTCTTCAACGTCACCGCCGGCACCGCAAAGCTGTTCAAGCTGCTCCCCGACGGGCGGCGCCAGGTCACCGGCTTTGCGGCCACCGGATACTTCCTCGGCCTCGCCGTCTCCAGCTCCTATGCCTTCAGCGCCGAAGCCCTGGAGCCGATGCGGATCTGCCGCTTCACTCGCGCCAAGCTGCGCGGCCTGCTCGATGATTTCCCCGCCCTCGAGAAGAAGCTGCTCGAAGTCGCCTCCAACGAACTGGTCGTGGCCCAGGAACAGATGCTGCTGCTCGGCCGCAAGACCGCGCGCGAGCGGCTGGCATCTTTCCTGATCGCCCGCGCCAACCTGCTGCCGCATTGCGCCGGCCACGCCCCGAACGGCGCGAAGGAACGCATCCACCTGCCGATGACGCGCAGCGATATCGCCGATTACCTCGGCCTGACCATCGAGACGATCAGCCGCACCCTGACGCGCTTCAAGGCGGAGCAACTGATCGAGATCCCGAACAACACCGAGATCGTGGTGTTGAAACACGAGACGCTCGACAACATCGCCACCGGCATGACCTGACGGTAGCGGCGTCAGGCGGTTCGCGCCGCGCCCACTCTCGCCGCAATCGCCTCCGCCCGCGCCAACAGCCGCTCGGCGCGGCGCACGATCGGAACATCGATCATCCGCCCGTCCAGCGCGACCGCCCCGCGCCCTTCGGCGGCGGCTTGGCGGTCGATCTCGATCACCCGCTTGGCGTGGGCGATCTCGGCCTCGGCGGGCGAGAACGCCGCGTTCAGCGGCGCCACCTGAACCGGGTTGATGCAGGACGCCCCCTCGAAGCCCAGCGCGCGCGAGCGCCGGGCCATCGCCGCGAAGGCTTCGACGTCGCCAAAGCCGGCCAGCGTGCCGGTCAGGCCCAGCGGCATCACCCCGGCGGCGCGAGCGGCATGCAAGACCATCCGCTTGGCCAGCGACAGCGCCTCCTCGGTCGGCTCGGCCCCCAAGGCGAGGGCGAAATCCTCCGCCCCCAGGCTCAGCGCGATGCAGCGCCGGCTGGCCCGCGCGATCGCCTCGGCCTGGGGCAAAGCCTCCGGCGTCTCGACCAGGATGGAGAACCAGGTGTGGCCGTCCGGCAGCCCGGCCGTGGCCTCGCGCTCGCTGACCAGCTCGTCCAGCAGCCTGATGTGGTCCGGCCCGCGCGCCTTGGTGATGATCAGCCCGTCGACATCCGGCCCCACCGCCGCCTCGACATCAGGCACCGCCAGGGACAGCGGCGCATTGATCCGCACCAGCACATCGTTCGGCCCGCGCCGCACCCGCCGGGCGGCACTGGCAAGATTGGCGCGCGCGGCGGCCTTCTCCGACGGCGGCACGCTGTCCTCCAGGTCGAGCTGGATGCAGTCGGCCCCGCGGGTATGCGCCCGGTCGATGAAGCGGTCGACATGCGCCGGCACATACATCAGCGAGCGCCAGACAGGCAGAGGACGAAAATGGGTCATGCCGGCATTGAGGGAAGCTGGCGCGGCTTCGTCAAGCGATCAACTCGGCCGCCACCAGCGCCAAGGCCAGCGCCGCCGCCACCAGCGGCAGCCAGTGCGGCACGGCAAATCGCCCCTGCCCCGCCGAGGACGCGCGCTGCACCCGCCACAGCGCGATATCGACCAACGCGAAGATCAATAGCGTGATCAAATTGGCCAACGCCAACAGCCGCTCGAATGGCAGGAACAACGCCATCCCCAGCACCAGCCCGCCCGCCAGCACGGTGGCGGCCAGCGGCGTGCGGGTGCGCGCATTCACCCGGGCCAGCAGCGTCGGCAACTGCCCTCGCTTGGCGACACCGAAGAACAGCCGCGCCAGCACCATGATCTGCACCAGCACCCCATTGGCCACCGCCAGCGTGCCCACCACCGCAAACGCGCTGGCACCCGGCCCGCCGAACAATGCCGCCAGCGATGCCGGCTCCCGCCCGCCGGCCACCGCCGCCACCGCCACGGCGAGATAGAGCACCAGGCTCACCCCGATCGCGCCCACAATGCCGCGCGGCAGTGTCCGGTGCGGATCGCGCACCTCCTCGCCCATGTTCGCCAGGCTCTCGAAGCCGATGAACGCGAAAAACGCGATGAACGCGCCGGCGGTCACCCCCGCCCACCCCGCGCGGTCGGCCGGCACCATCGCCAAGACGTCGATCGCCGGCGCACTGGCCAACCCGCTGAACGTCGCCGCCAGCAGCCCCAGCAGTTCCAGCGCGCCAATCCCGGCCGCCAGGAACACGCTTTCCCGGACTCCCAACGACGCCACCACGGTGAATAGCACCACGACCAGGGCCGTCAGCACCGATGGCGGCAACGGCAACAGCAGTTCGAGGTAGTGCACCGCACCGGCCGCGATCGAAGCCGCCGCCACCACAATCGCCGCCGCCAGCGCCAGCCCGGTCACCAGCGCCAGCCGGTCCGACCCAAACCCATGCCGCACATACGCCGCCGCCCCCGCCGCCTCCGGAAACCGCCCGGCAAGCTCGGCGTAGCAAAGCCCGGACGCCGCCGCCACCAGCCCGGCCAACAGAAACGACAGCGGTGCCGCACCACCCGCCCGCTCGATCACCGCGCCAATTGCGACATAGATCCCGGCGCCGACAATCACGCCCACACCATAAAGAATCAGCGGCCCCAGCGTCAGACTGCGCCGAAGCTGCGGCCCCCCCGTCATCTCAGGTGACGCGCTCGGCGTCCCACGGCAGGTCCCACAGGGCGGGGTTGCCCAGCTTGTCCGCCAGCGTGGCCGAAATCGCGTCGAACAGCCGTGCCCCCTTGGCCGGGCTGGCCGCATCAGGATTGCCGATCACCCCAGAGGAGGAGCGCGCCCCGATCGCCCGCCAGCGATACACCCCGCCGCCGACGACATCCTCGACATCCCCCGTGTAGTTCACCTTCGCCATGCCGATGCGGTCCTCCGCCACCAGCTCCGGCCGCACCGCCATCATCATCGCCGTCTCCGCCTCGCAGGCGTGCAACAAGCCTTTCTGCGTCTCCAGAATCCCGGCAATCGCCTCCGCCGCGGCATACCAGTAGGTGAACTCCACAATCGGCACCCCGAGCTTTGGCGTCAGCTCATCGGTGATCACCCGCAGCCCGTTCTCGTTGCCGCCATGCCCGTTCAGCAGCACGATGCGGCGAAACCCGTGCCGCAGCACCGAGCGGCAGATATCCTCGATCACCGCCCGATAGGTGGCAAAACCCAGCGTAATCGTGCCGCCAAAGCTCATGTGATGCTCCGAAACACCCGGCCAGAACATCGGCAGCACCAGCACCTTCTGTCCGCGCGCCGCCATCACCCGCGCCGTGCGCAGCGCCACCTCCTCGCCCAGCCGCGCATCCACCTCCACCGGCAGATGCGGCCCATGCTGCTCGATGGCACCCAGCGGCAGGATCACCATCGCATCCGCCCGCGCCATCTCGCGCAACTGGTCGGCGCGCAGCCGCCGCCATTCGATCTCCGGGCTGCTCACGGCCTGGCCTCCGTCTCCGGCAACATATCGGCGTTCAGGCTCAGCACCTCGCCAAGCCACATCGCGTGTTTCAGATGGTCATCCTTCGGCCGCCCGCTCTCCGGGTGCACCAACACCGTCAGCCCCGCCCGGTTCAGCGCCAGGAACGGCACCAGCGTCGGAAACAGCTCCACCCCGAAGGCAATCTGATACATCGCGCGGGGATGCGGCCCCACCGGCACGGCGTGCCAGCGCCCCAGCGTGGTGCCCGGAAAGCGTGCGCCAATAGCCTCGCGCAGCTTCAACGCCGCCGCGCGATCCTCAGGGTCGAAATAGACATGGGCGTGCCAGGCATGGATCTCGGTGGTGTCGCGCATCGCATGACCCTTTCAAGCAAGAATCTTCTTTTTGTGAACAAAAAGAAGCAAAAAAAACTTCACCCATTAGGCAAGTGGATAAAAGTTTTTTGGTTCTTTTTTTCAAAAAAGAACGCCTTCAACTTCCCTCACTTGCTTCCGCCTCCCGCTTCAACCGCCGGTAGCTACGCAGCGAGAACGGCAGCATCCCGAGATACACTATCCCAACCCCCGCCAGCGCCGCCCAGGGCTCGGCCACCAGCAGCGCCGCAAACAGCCCCACCCCCAGCAGCAGCGGCAGCACATAGGCGCTCGGCACCTTGAAGTTCTTGAAGCTCCAAACCGGCAGCGTGGACACCAGCAGCAGCGCCGTGCCGATCAGGATGCCAGCGATCAAAGGCGGAAACTGCGACAGCTTGACCAGCCAGTCCCAGCCCATCGCCTGCCCCTCCAGCCCCAGGAACAGCGGAAACATCACCACCCCGGCTCCGCACGGCGCCGGCACGCCAGTGAAGAAGTTATAGGTGTAGGCCGGGTGCGGCCCAGCATCCAGCGCCGCGTTGAACCGCGCCAGCCGCAGCGCCATGCACACCGCGAACATCAAACACGGCACATAGCCAAACCCACCCAGCGCCTGCAACGACCACAAATACAGCACAAACCCCGGCGCCACCCCGAAGCACAGGAAATCCGCCAGGCTGTCGAACTCCGCCCCGAAGCGCGACGTCGCCTTCAACAATCGGGCAATCCGCCCGTCCAACCCGTCGATACACGCCGCCACCACGATCGACCCCGCCGCCGCCGCGAACCGCCCCTCCAGCGCAAAGCGCATCGCGGTCAGCCCGGCGCACAGCCCGATCATCGTCAGGATGTTGGGGATCATTCGGTTGAACGACAGCCCGCTGAAACGCGGACGCGTCCGCGGCCGCAACCGGCGCTGCAACTGGCGCATCCGCTCCCCCGCCGTCACCCGCGCACCCGCCAGTGGATCGGGCAGCGACTCCGGCTCGTTCATCGCATGCGCTCCAGTTCGGCGATCACCGTCTCGCCACCGATCATCAACTGGCCCTCGGATACCAGCGGCAACACCCCCTCCGGCAAATACAGATCGGTGCGGCTGCCAAACCGGATAATGCCAAAGCGCGCCCCGGTACGCACCGCGTCGCCCTCGCGCACATCGCACAGGATGCGCCGCGCGATCAGGCCTGCGATCTGCACCACGGCGATCTCCCGCCCATCGGCCAGCCGGATCGCCAGCGCGTTGCGCTCATTGTCGACGCTGGCCTTGTCGACACTGGCATTGAGGAACTTGCCGTGGCGATAGGCGATGCGCGTCACCGTGCCGTCGATCGGCACCCGGTTCACATGCACATCCAGCACCGACAAGAAGATCGCCACCCGCCAACGCGGGCCGGGCCCCATTTCCAACTCCCCCGGCGGCACCGCCATCACCACGGACACCACCCGCCCATCCGCCGGCGCCACCAGCACACCCTCCCGGTCCGGCGCCACCCGCTCGGGGTCACGAAAGAAATACAGGCAGAACAGCACGAACGCCGCCCCCAGCCAGACCAGCCACGGCGTAAAGAACGCGCCGGCAACCACCGCCACCGCGCCGCCGATGATAAACGGGCGCCCCGCCGGATGCGGCGGCGACAGGACCATCTGCAAGGAAGCGACGAGCGACATGGCAAAACGCCTCGGATAGTTTGGGATGGCAGCGGGTGCGGGAAATCCGCGCCACAAGCTTGTGCCACGGGGCGGCCAACCGGCGCGCATCCAGGTTCGAACGCCGCCGTTTATGGATGCTTCATCCCCGCCCGGCAAGATCGCCGCACCAACGGTCCGGGAGTGCCTGCATGCCCTTCGATGCCCCGTTCCATCTCGGCCCCTTCGCCGTCGGCCTCGATGGCAGGTTGGCGCTGGCCGCCCCCGAAAGCCTGCCGCGCTTCGAGATCGCCTGGCGCGGCTGCCAGGTGGCGGCAAGCCTGCGCATCAGCGGCCCGGACAACGCGCTGGGCGAGTTGTCGCTCCAGGCCGTGATCGGACGGGTGCCCAGCACCGCGCGCACCACCGGCCCGATCGTCCGCGGCCGCGCCGTCACCGCCCAGGCAACCGCACAGCGCCAGGCCGTGCTGGCAGCCTTGCGCTCGCTGCCCGCCACCCTGCCGGAAGGCTGGCGCTCCGACCTGCTGGCCGATCACCGGGTGGCACTGCTCAGCGCCAGCAAGGTCGAAATGCCAACCACCGCCGAAAGCCTGCTGACCGACGTGACGCTGTTCCTGCTCGCCCTCGGGCCCTATCTCGACCTGATGGCGGAAGTCGGGATGGAAGCGCCGAATGGGTGAGCTGAAAAGACAAGTGGCAGGAAGGTTCTTCTTTTTGTGAACAAAAAGAAGCAAAAAAACTTCATCCATTGCCTTCATGGAGTGGAGCGCGCTTTGACGTGCCACCAACCCCCTTTCATCACCTCGCCCAGCGCCATAGAATAAAGTTTTTTGCTTCTTTTTGTTCACAAAAAGAAGACCTTACCTTCCACTCGCCTCCATCAAGGCCGCACCGGCACCGTAAAAACCTGCCCCGGATAAATGCGCGAGGGATCGCTGATCACATCGCGGTTGGCGGCAAAGATTTCAGTATAGCGCACCCCCTGGCCATAGGCTTGGCGCGCGATCCGCCACAGGTTCTGCCGCGGTTGCACCACCACACGCTGGTCGCCGGCCGCCGCTGCCGCCACCGCGGCGCGCTGGAACGGCTGCGCGATGCGCGCGGCAACCACCCGGCCGGCCGGGTCCATCTGGTCCAACCGCAACCGGTGCTCGCCCTGGGCGACCCGGCTGCCCGGCACCAGCGCCCAGCGCCCGTCAGCCCCGGCGGCGACCTCGCCCACGAAGCCATCGTCGACATAGACGCGCACCAATGCCCCGGCTGGCGCCGTGCCGGCAAAGCGGATCTCGCCGGCGTCGTCATAGTCGACCAGGTCGAGCCCCAGCCGCGCCGGCCCCGCCGCCCGCGCCACTCCCTGCGAAAGACTTGGCCCCTGCAACAGCGTCGGCGCGCCTTGCGGCGTGGTCAGCACCACCAGCGGCGCGGCGGCCGGCGGGGCTGACGCGGCACCGGGCGCCGCCGGCGATGCTGACGCCACTGGTGCGGTCCGCGCGGCGACCTCCGCCAGCACCGTGGCCGCGCCGGCAATCTCGCGCCCGCTGGCATCACGCGAAGCCACCGTGATCTCATGCGTGCCGGGCGCCAGGGGGGCAGCACCCACCAGCACCCATTGGCCCTGGGCGTCGGCCCGGGTGCGGCCGATCTCGTGCCCATTGCTGCGCAGGATCACCTCGCTCCCCGGCGCCGCGCGCCCGGCAATCACCGCGCCCCCCTGCGGATTGACCCGCACGATGTCGAACCGTGGCGGCTCAGCCGTCGCCGCGGCGGATGTGGCCGAGGCCGGAGCAGCAGCAGGGGCCGGTATGGCCGGAACTGGTGCAGCCGGAACCGGGGCAGCCTGAATTGGTGCCGCCGGAACTGGTGCTGCAGGAACTGGTGCCGCCGCGACCGGAGCCGAAACTGGCGGCCCCCCGGCCGGCGGTGCGGACGCTATAGGCAGTGATGACGGCGCGACAGCCGGCGCCGGTGCTGCCACCGGTCCCGGCACCGCGGCCAGCGGCGCCTCGACCCGTGCCTGCTGCGCCGGAACCCCCGGCGGCGCCGGCTCGCGCAGTCCAAGCCAAGCAGCCACGGCCAGCACGCCAAGCCCGACCGCGCCCAGCACCACCCCGCGCAGCACCGCGGTGCTCCCGGTGGGGGCTGGCATTTGGCCGTCCGGCAGGGGTGTGGCCATCTCCAGAGCCTCCAGGGAACCAAGACCGCCGCAGCGCGCCCGGCCCCAAAACGCAAATCTAGGCATCCCGCGGCGAATGCTGCAAATTCGGTGTCACGACACGCACTTGTACCGGCGGCCTCGGGCACTTCTTCGGCCGCGGCGCACCCTCTAAGCCAACCGCAACGCCGACCATCCCCAGATTCCTCCGCAGGAGATAACGATGGCATCCCCCCCAACCACCGCTACCCCTCCGCGCGGCGCGCCCGCAAAGCCCGGCCTGATGCTGCCCATGCGCGTCTGGGACAGCCCGGTGCGCCTGTTCCATTGGGCCCTGCTGGCGCTGCTGCTCACCAGCTGGACCAGCGTCACGTTCTTCAACAGCATGCGCGTGCACATGTGGTCCGGCCAGGCGATCCTGGTGCTGCTGCTGTTCCGCATCGTCTGGGGCTTCATCGGCAGCGAAACCGCCCGCTTCAGCCACTTCATCGGCAACCCGTTCCACGCCGTCACCCACCTGATGCAGATGACCAAACGCGAACCGGACACCCAGATCGGCCACAACGCCGCCGGCGGCTGGATGGTGCTGGCCATGCTGCTGCTGCTGCTGGCCCAGGTCAGCACCGGCATGCTGTCATCCAATGAGGACAGCTTCGTCGAAGGCCCGCTGAACCACCTCGTCGGCGGTGCCTGGGGCGCCTGGGCGCTCAAGCAGCACCAGCTGCTGTTCACCCTGCTCCAGCTGATGATCGCCGGCCACCTGTTCGCGATCATGAGTTACGCCGTGCTCAAGCACCACAACCTCGTGAGCCCGATGATCACCGGCAAGAAACGCCTGCCCGCCGCAACCCCCCAGCCCCGGATGCGCAGCCCGCTGCTGGCACTGGCCGTGCTGGCCGGCGCCGCGATCGTGGTGTGGCTGCTGGTAACGAAGCTTTAGCACGGTCAGCCGCTCGCCAAAGGCAGAGAGGAAGCAAGGTCTTCTTTTTGAAAAAAGAAGCAAAAACTTTCATCCACTTGGCTTCGGACTCTCCCTGAGAGGCCCCAGGCCAAACGAACAAAAGTTTTTTGGTTCTTTTTTTCAAAAAAGAACCGCTTCCTCGCTCCTCACATGCAAACGGCCGGGCGCTCGCGCTCCCGGCCGTTGCTTCTGCTCGGCGTCGCGTCGCTTATTGCGGCGCGCGGTACGGACGATGGCAGGCGCCGCACTGGCCGGTCGTGCCCGCGAACGCCGCGGCTGCGGCGACCTTGTCGTTGGCCTTCAGCGCCATCTCAAGCTTGTCGGCCTCGCGCGACATGATGCCGGCATTGGCGTCGAAGTCGGACTTGTTCTCCCAGATCGCCGGCAGGGCGCGGGTCTTGGCGCCACCGACGGCCCCGCTGCCGGCTGGAAACAGCGCCGGAATGCGCTTGCCGTACGCGCTGATCTCGGCGGCCTTGGCCGCCACGGCGGTCAGGTCGCCACCGGCATCCAGCGCCTTCTTCACTTCGCCGGTCGCCGCCCCAATGGCCTTGAAGCCGGCCTGGCGCTGGGCGATGGCATCGGCCGCACTCTGCGCCCAGGCCGCGCCGGCAACACCGACGACGAGCCCGGCCAACAGCGTGGCCTTCACGATCATTGTTTTCATTGTTCTTTCGTCTTCCCCAGAATGTGCGCCACCCATTCGCACGGCATGGTGCAACCGAAGCATTTCGCCCCCCGGTCGCGCAAGCGAATTCAACGAACTGCTTTGGAATCGATGCATGCTTGCCAGAGCCGCGACTTCACGTTTTCGTGTGCCTTCCCGGGACCGCGTTTCCCGGATACGTCACCCCGACGCCCGGCGCGGTCGACCGGCACCCCGAGGACTCGAATGTCGCATATCACCTCCGTCGCGGTCTTCTGCGGCTCCAGCCTCGGCACCGCACCGGCCTTCGCCGCCGCCGCCGCCGCACTCGGCCATGGCATCGCGCAGGCCGGCTGGCGACTGGTCTATGGCGGCGGCCAGATGGGCCTGATGGGCGTCGTCGCCAACGCCGCGCTGGCGGCCGGCGGCCCGGTCACCGGCGTCATCCCCGAATTTCTCCGCCGCCTCGAAGTCGCCCATGACGGCGTCACCGACCTCGTCGTCACCGACAGCATGCACTCCCGCAAAACCGGCATGTTCGACCGCGCCGACGCCTTCGTCACCCTCCCCGGCGGCCTCGGCACACTGGACGAAACCGTCGAGATCATCACCTGGCGCCAGCTCCGCCTTCACACCAAGCCGATCCTGGTCTGCGATATCCTCGGCTCCGCC
Organism: Asaia bogorensis; assembly: GCA_945869965.1. GTDB lineage: Bacteria > Pseudomonadota > Alphaproteobacteria > Acetobacterales > Acetobacteraceae > CAMDGX01. The sequence continues at coordinate 31,088 of CAMBRC010000015.1, read as the reverse complement.
GCCCCCCTGGTCGCCACCATCGAATCCGCCATCGCCCAAGGCTTCGCCAGCCCGGAGGTGCGCCAGCTCTTCGAGGTCCATGCCGGCGTCCCCGCCATCCTCGCCCGCCTCGCCGCCCTACCCGCCCCCATCGCCGCCACCGGCACGGCCCAACGCCTATAGCCGCCCCCGCTTGCCGTCACCCCAAGGGACGGCTATACGCCGCTCAGCCGGAGTGTAGCTCAGCCTGGTAGAGCACTGTGTTCGGGACGCAGGGGCCGGAGGTTCGAATCCTCTCACTCCGACCATTCCCGCTTTCCCCCGTGCGCCGTTCCTTGACAACCGCGCCACCATCGTCACGCTTGCCCCCACACAGCGATAAATTGGGGCAAACCGCGCAGGTGACCAAGAAATCCGACCTGCAGGACCGCGAGGACCTCGCGCGCAAGCTGCGTCTGGCGCTGCATACCCGCGAATGGAACCAATCCGACCTCGCCCGCGCCGCCAGCATGCCGCGCGAGCTGATCTCCTCCTACATCAACGGCCGCGCCTTCCCCACCACCCGCAGCCTGCGCCGCCTCGCCGACGCCCTCCAGCTCAAGATCGAAGACCTCGCCCCCCAAGCCCCCGGCATGTTCCAGTGGGAACCCCCGCCCACCATGGAAATCACCGGCCTGGCCAACGGCATGGCCAAAATCACCGTCAACACCGTCGTCCCGATCAGCGTCGCCCTCGAAATCGGCCGCCTGATCGACAGCGCCACCCCGCGCGAAACCTAGCCACCCCTTCGCGCCGCCCAAAACATCAGCGCCCGCGCCGGCCACGCCCACGCCACCCCCACCACCAAAAAATACCCCGCCTGCACCGTCCAGTGCAGCCCCAGCACATGGTCCGCCAGCGCCACCACAACGCCGACATAGGCGACAAAGCCCACCAAAAAAATCAACACGGCAACCGGAATGCGCGACATCCCCCGGATGTGGCGCCGAATTTGCCGCTGCGCAACAGCGCGCTATACAGCCACCTCCGACCCCGCCCAAAAAAGGAGCCCCCCGCGCATGGACCTCAAGGACCACATCCGCGGCATCCCCGATTTCCCCAAGCCGGGCATCCTGTTTTACGACATCTCCACCCTCCTGCGTGACGCCGATGCCTGGCAGGTCGCCATGGGCCGCCTCGCCCGCGTCGTCCGCGCCTACCAGCCCGACCTCGTCGCCGGCATCGAATCGCGCGGCTTCCTGATGGCCGCCCCCCTCGCCCTCAAACTCGGCTGCGGCTTCGTCATGCTGCGCAAGCGCGGCAAGCTCCCCGGCACCGTCATCGGCCTCGATTACGGCCTCGAATACGGCACCGATCGCATCGAAATCCAGGCCGACGCCGTCCATCCCGGCCAGCGCGTCGTCGTGGTCGACGACCTCCTGGCCACCGGCGGCACCCTTTCCGCCGGCATCCAGCTCCTGCGCAGCATCGGCGCCGAAGTCCCCGCCGCCGCCGCCCTGATCGAGCTCACCTTCCTCGGCGGCCGCGCCAAGATCGACGTCCCCTTCGAGTCCCTGATCGCCTACGATTCCTGACCCCCACCCACGCGATGTTTGAAGCCGGCGCCGCGAGCGGCTAGGTAGGGGTGCGCCACACGCCCCAGCCACACGCCCCAGCCACACGCCCCAGCCACACGCCCCAGCCACACTCCCCAGGAGGACGCCGGCCTGACTGACTCCCGCCCTTCGCCCCCCCAGACCGGCCATACAACCCGCCGCGCCATCCTGGCCCTGAGCACGGCTGCCCTCGCCGCCCGCACAGCCCGCGCCAACGAAGCCCTCTCCGACTCCCCAACCCTCCTCGTCGCCGGCCCCGCCGGCGGCCGCTTGGACCGCTGGGCCACCCAACTCACCGCCGCCCTCACCCCCGCCCTGCCCGCCGGCACCCGCCTGCGCCCCACCCAGGTCGGCGGCGAAGACGGCGTCACCGGCGCCAACCAGTTCACCACCCGCGTCACCCCGGACGGCAACACCGTCCTCCTCATCCCCGGCGACGCAGCCCTCGCATGGCTCGTCGGCGACCCGCGCGCCCGCTTTGACGCCGCCAAATGGCTCGGCGTCGCGGCCGGCATCGCCCCCGCCGTCGTCTGCGGCCCGGAGGGCCTGTCAACGCGCGCCGGCCTGCCCCCAAACACCGGCCTGCCCCCAAACAATCGTATCCGCGTCGGCATGTCTGGCCCCATCAGCCCCGATCTCGCCGCCCTGCTCGGCCTCGAACTCGCCGGCTTCGCCACCACCCCGGTCTTCGGCGTGCTCGACCAAGGCACCGCCGCCCAAGCCCTCGCCTCGCGCGCCGCCGATGCCGTGCTGCTGCGCGGCGCCGCCATCGCCAGCAACCTCGGCGCCCTGTCCCAGATCGGCGTCACCCCCCTCTTCACCCTCGGCGCCATCGCCGGCGAAGGCCACGACGCCCTGCTGCACCAAACCCCCAGCCTGCCGGAATTCGTCGCTGCCCGGGGCCAAACCCCCGCCCCCGACCTGCTCGCCGCCTGGCGCGCCATCGCCGCCGCGGCGCAAACCGAATACGCCCTGGTCCTGCCGCAACTCACCGCGGCATCCCTCGTCGCCCTCTGGCGCCAGGCCGGCAATCAAGCCGCCGCATCGCCCGACCTGCGCGACGAAACCGGCCGCACCCGCAGCGTCGGCACCCCACTCGCCCAAGCCCTGACCCAGGCCATGGCCCCCGACGTGCCCGCCATCACCGCCCTGCGCACATGGCTGGCCACCCGGCTGAACTGGCGCCCGCCAGGTTAGTGGAAGAGAAGAATCTTCTTTTTGTGAACAAAAAGAAGCAAAAAAAACTTCATCCATTAAGAAAAACCATCATCCCGAGCGGCGCAAAGGACCCACGCTCCGTCGATCCTTCGGCCTCTCACTGAATAAAGTTTTTTTGCTTCTTTTTGTTCACAAAAAGAAGAATCTTCCTTCTTAAGCCGCAAAACTCGTCTTAAACCCCTCGAAATTCCCCGGAATCCGCTTCAACCCATCCACCACCCGCCGCCGCGTCTTCTCGTCATCCCCCGGCAGGAAATCGATCGACACCGCATCCGAAATCCCGCCAAACCGATCCGCCACCGCGTCCGCCAGCTTGTCGTACGTCGCCCGCACCGCGAACAGGTCCAGCACATCATCCGGCACCATCGCCGCCATCTCGGTCCACAGCCCCTTGCGGCTCGCCTCGTGCAGCTTCACCCCCAAATCCGACACCCCATGGATGTCGAACACCCCGCGATACGCCGGCGTCGAGCCATAGAACGCCACCCGATAGCGCAGCTTCTCCGCCGCCCGATCCACCGAAGCCTGGTCCGGCCCGGTCGCGATAAACCCACCGCCGGTCACCTCGAAATTGGCAAAACTCTTCCCTGCCTTGTCCAGCTCCGCCGCCAGCAACGGCCGCACCACATCGGTCACATACTTGCGCGTCGCAAACCCATGCAGCCGCACCCCGTCGCACAGCCGCGCCGCCGTCTTCTGCATCTCCGGCCCGACGGCCGCGATCATGATCGGCACCATCGGCAAGCCCGACGGCTTGGGCGAAAACTCCGGCGTCATCAGCGTAAAGTTGTAGAACTTGCCCCGGTAATCCAGCTTCGCCCCGGTCTCCCAGGTCCGCCAGATCGCCCGCAGCGCCTGCACATACTCGCCCATCTTCGGCGCCGGATGCTCCCACCGCACATCGAACCGCCGCTCGTTATGCGCCCGCACCTGCGTCCCCAGCCCCAGCACGAACCGCCCGCGCGAATGCACGTTCAAATCCCAGCCCAGATTGGCCGTGATCATCGGACTGCGCGGAAACGAAATCGCCACCGAGGTCGCCAGATGCACCCGCTCGGTCGCCAAGGCCGCAATGCCCAGCGGAATGAACGGATCATTCGCCAGCTCCGGACAGGTCAACCCGTCCACCCCATCCGCCTCGGCCCGCGCCGCCGCCGGCCCAATCGCCCGCCAATCCAGATAAGGCACCCCAACCGAAACCCGCATCACCGTTTCCCCTCAGCTTTCCCGAATGCCACCATGCCCAAGCCACACACGCAACCCCACTGCGCCGATGAGCCCGCAGCCAAGCGAATGAAAGTTTTTTGGTTCTTTTTTTCAAAAAAGAACAAGCGCTTCTTTTTGAAAAAAGAAGCAAAAACTTTCAACCATTTGCGCCGTGCCGAGGATGCCCGCACAGTCACGCCATGGCTCACGTCCCCTACCAGCGCCGCGCCTATCTCGATGCCTCGGCCATCACCATCCTGATCTTCCTGACAGCGCTCTGGGGCGTGCAACAGGTCACGATCAAACTGGCCGTGCTCGATGGCCTGGCCCCAGCGCTGCAGGCCGCCCTGCGCTCCGTCGGCGCTGCCATCTGCGTTGCCCTCTGGATCGCCTGGCGCGAGGGCAAGCCCGGCCTCGCCGCCCTCGTCGCCCGCCCCGCTTTGTTCCCCGGCCTCGGCGTCTCTGTGCTCTTCGCCTTCGAATTCCTCGCCCTCTTCCCCGGCCTGCACCTCACCACGGCCTCGCGCGGCGTCGTCTTTCTCTATTCCGCCCCGTTCTTCGTGGCCCTCGGCGCCCATCTCTTCATCCCCGGCGAAAAACTCCGCCCGATCCAGGCCGCAGGCATGCTCCTGGCCTTCGCCGGCATGGCCGCGGCCTTCGCCGAGAGCCTCTGGGCCGGCGGCGGCTCGCTCAAGGGCGACCTGCTCTGCCTCCTCGGCGGCATGTTCTGGGCCTCGACCACCCTGTGCGTCCGCCTCTCCCCCGCCCTGTCCGCCGCCCCGCCCGCCACCCTGCTCTGGCTGCAACTCGCCGGCTCCGCCCCCATCTTCTTCCTCTTCGCCCTCGGCTGGGGCGAACTCACCCCATGGCCATCAATCGGCCCCATCGCCTGGACCGCGCTGTTCTACCAAACGGTGCTCATCGCCACCTTCTCCTACCTGGTCTGGTTCCGCCTCATCCTGACCTACCCCTCGGCCCGCATCGCCGGCTTCACCTTCCTCGCGCCGGTCTTCGGCATCCTCGCCGGCGCAATCCTGTTGCAAGAAAAACTCTCCTGGGGCCTGCTCATCGGCGTCGTCGCCATCGGCCTCGGCATGCGCATGATCAACACCCGCCCCGCGCCCAAATAACCACGGAGCCCCCGACATGGACGACATGCCCATCCTCACCCGCCGCCGCATCGAGGCCGAATTCGCCAAGGGCGTCTACGAGGAGATGAAAGCCGAACTCGGCGCCGATGCGGCCAAGCGCATCCTCACCAACGCCATCGTCAAACTCGCCCGAACCACCGCCGCCGGCTTCGCCGCCCAAGCCCCCAACGGCCAGCCCAGCCTGGACCACTTCCGCGCCATCCAATCCCTCTGGACCGCCGAAGACGCCCTGCGCACCGAAGTGCTCAAATCCACCGAAACCGAGTTCCACTTCAACGTCGTCCGCTGCCGCTATTCCGAAATGTACCGCGACATGGGCCTGGCCGACCTCGGCGCCGTTCTCTCCTGCAACCGCGACGGCGCGTTCTGCGAAGGCTACGACCCCAAGCTAAAACTCGAACGCACCCAAACCCTGATGGGCGGGGCCAGTCATTGCGACTTCCGCTACACAAGGGAAAAGTAGAAAGTCTTCTTTTTGTGAACAAAAAGAAGCAAAAAAACTTTACTCACTAAGAAGACTCCCTCTCCCCTTGGTGAAGAAGGCCGGTGTGAGGCGCACCCCACCAACGCACGCACCACCATCTAGACCAGCTCCAACGAATAAAGTTTTTTTGCTTCTTTTTGTTCACAAAAAGAAGGCTTCCCCTTGCCTTCCCTCTCCTAAAAAATTCCCCGTAACGCCTATTTTTTCCTTGCGCGCCATAAAACAGTTAGTTATAGTCCAGATGTGTCAAACGCTCTCCCCCCGCTGGCCGACCATCTCGCCAGCCTGCGCGACGACACGGCAGGTGGCCCCATTGGGGGCTGGCTGCCGGCGCCTCTGCACGCCCTGATTTTAGCGGCGCTCGCCCGCGTCTTCGGCCGCCTGGAACAGCTCCTCCGGCTTTGGCAGACCGGCGCCCTCCCCGCCCCGCGACCCCGCGCCACCACCGCCTCCGCCACCCCGCGCGCGCCCCAAGCACGCGCCAGGCAAACCCGCATCCGCCATTCCCGCACCCGCTTGGCCATCGCCCGGCGCGGCAAGCCCGTCATGCCCCGGCCTGGCCCGCCCGCCAGCAGCACGCGATCCCGCCCATCCGCCCGCCCGCACCGTCAGCCCCGCCCCGCCCGCGCCCCGCCATCCGCTCGCCGAGCCCTTTTCCGCTCGCGCAAACGCGCGCTCATTTTGTTTCGATATTGCAACATATAATCCCAAAAAGCCGGGCCAAAGGCAGCGCCCCTGGCCCGGCTGCGGCGGCAGCTTAGCAGCGATAGCCCTTCGCCTTGTCGCCCGAGGTGTAGTGGCACTTGGTCTGGGCATCGGCCGGGCTGGCGCTGATCACCGGCAGCGCCACAGCGGCGCCAAGCAGCAGGGCGAGGGCAAGGGCGATATTCTTCACGGCGGCATTCCTTCAGAATCGGTGTCACGCGGGCCAACAGCCCGCGCAAAAAAGACTTTGGCACCGATTTGAGACGGGAAAAAGGCAGAATGTAACCCGACCGCCCGGGCTATCCCGCCACCCGCCCCGCCGATAGGCTGCCCCGATGATCGAACTCTGGATCCCCATCACCGCCACCGCCGCCCTGTTCCAAACCTGGCGCACCGCCCTCCAGCAACGCCTGCGCGGCCAGCTCTCCGTCAACGCCGCCGGCTTCGTCCGTTACGTCTACGCGCTGCCCGTCGGCCTGCTCTTCGTCACCCTGGGCTACGGCCTGACCGGCGAGGCACTGCCGATGCCGAACGCCCGGTTCCTGATGTCCTGTGCTGCCGCCGGCCTGCTCCAGATCATCGGCACCACCCTGCTCATCATGGCCTTCGGCTACCGCAACTTCGCCGTCGGCACCGCCTATGCCAAGACCGAGGCGGTCCAGGGTGCGGTCGTCGCCTGGATCATCCTCGGCGAGGCCCTGACCCCGCTCTCCGTCGTCGGCATCCTGATCGGCGTCGGCGGCGTCCTCGTCCTGTCCTGGGGCGGCAAGGGTCTCGGGATGCGCGACATCCTCGGCGCCACCTTCCAGCCAGCCGCCATCTGCGGCCTCGGCGCCGGCTTCGTCTTCGCCTTCACCGCCATCTTCATCAAGGACGCCAACCGCGCCCTCCCCGGCGACTTCGTCATCCTCAAAGCCTTGTTCGGCCTTCTGGTCACCAACCTGATGCAAACCGCAATGCAGGGCAGCTTCCTGCTCTGGCGCGAGCCCGCCCAGTTCCGCCTGGCCTTCACCACCTGGCGCAGCTCGGCCTGGGTGGGCGCCCTGTCAGCCTGCGGCTCGGCCTGCTGGTTCAGCGCCTTCGCCCTGGCCCCGGTCGCCCTGGTGCGCGCCCTGGGCCAGGTCGAGATGGTGTTCACCCTGCTATTCAGCCGCTTCTACCTGCACGAAAAGCTGCGCCGGGCCGACGTCCAGGGCCTGGTCCTGGTCGCTGCCGGCGTGGTGCTGGTGCTGCTGAGTTACTGACCCCTCAGCCGTGCTTCACGATCAGCGCATCCACCGCCAGGATGCGTGACCCCGCACAGATCAGCGGATTGACGTCGATCTCGGCCACGGTGTCCCGGTGGTCGCTGATGAACTGCGCCACCCGGCAGATCACTTCGGCCAGCGCCTCCCGATCCACCGGCGCCATGCCGCGAAAACCGTCCAGCAACGCCTGCCCCTTGAGCTTGCCCAGCATCGCCAACGCCTCGGTCCGCGACACCGGCGCCAGCCCGACCGCACTGTCCTTCATCAACTCGACAAAGATGCCGCCCAGCCCAACCACAATCAGCGGCCCGAACAGCGGGTCAACCCGGGCGCCGACCATGATCTCCACCCCCTGGGGCACCATCGGCTGCACCAGGACCCCGTTGATCCGCGGCGGCGGCGAGACCTTCGCGGCATTGGCCATCACCGCGTCATAGGCCTGGCGAACCTCCTCGGCGGATTTGAGGTTGAGCCGGATCACCCCGGCCTCCGTCTTGTGCGGCAGGTCGGGGCTCTCGACCTTCAGCACCGATGGGAACCCCATCGCCTCGGCCTTGGCCGCCGCCTCGTCGCGCGAGGTGACCAGCATCTCCTGGACCACCGGAATGCCATAGGCAGCAAAGGCGGTCTTGCTCTCGCGCTCGGTCAGGGTCTTTTCGGCCACGGCGATCATCGCCGCCGCCGCAACGCGGGCCTCGGGCGTGGCCAGCTCAGCCACCTGGCGCGGCGGGGCATCGCGCTTCTCCGCCCGGCGCTGCCAGGCGGCGATGTGCGAGAAGGTGCGGTCCATGCCGCGGCTGATCAGCACGCCGGGGGCGGCGGCCAGCTCGCGTGAGGTCGGGCCCTCGCTCCAGTCGCTGATCCAGGCATGGATCACCGGCTTGCCATGCTCGGCCGCCAGTGCCTCCCACATCGGCACCCGCAGCACCCCGGCCACGCTGGCCACCGGGGCGGGGATCAGCAGCGCGCCATAGCTGTCATCGGCCATCAGGGCGGCGGCACAGGCGGGGATGCATTCGGGGTCGTTCATCACCTGGGCGGTGACGTCGACCGGGTTCTGCGCCGAGCCGAATTCGGGAATACGGGCATCGAGCACCGCCTGGGCTTCCGGCTTGGGCTGCGGCATCGGGATGCCATGTGCCTCGGCGGCATCGGCGGCCATGATGGCGGCACCGCCGGAGCTGGCCAGGACGGCGATGCCCTTGGCCTTCACGCCGCGCGGTGCCTTGGCGAAGAAATGGGCGGCTTCCATCAGGCTGATGTAGTCGTCGACCAGATAGACCCCGGCGCGGTCGAAGGCGGCGCGATAGGCGGCCTGGGAGCCGGCGAGCGAGCCGGTGTGGGACATGGCGGCGGCGGCGCCGTACTCGCCGGTGGCGATCTTGCAGACCACCACGGGCTTGTCCTTCGCCCAGGCATAGTCGCACGCCTCCATCAGGCGCATCGGGTCCGAGGAGCCTTCGAACAAGATGGCAATTGCGGCGGTGTCCGGGTCGTCTGCGAGGAACATCACATAGTCGGCCATGTCGACATCGCAAGAATTACCGGATGTCAGCACGTGGCTGATCGGCACGCCGCGCTGCTGCGCCTGTTCCATGCCGAAGCCGAGTGCGCCGGACTGGCTGATCACGCCGATGGCGTATGGGAACGGGCCGGACATCTCGGCATGCGGCATGAAGGTGATGCGCGACTTCAGCCGGACATTCACCGTGCCGATGCAATTCGGGCCGACCAGCGGAATGCGGGCGTCGCTGGCCAGCTTGGCCAGGCGGGTCTGTTGGTCGATGCGCTCCTGGGTGCCGACCTCGGAATAGCCTGAGGCGAAGACGATGATGCCGCCGGTCCCGGACGCGATGCAGTCCTTGGTCACGTCCTCCACTGCCTCGCGCGCGGTGACCACCACGCAGACATCGGGGCTTTCCGGCAGGGCGGTGGCCGAGGGGTAGCACTTGGCGTCGCCGATCATCTCGTAGCGCGGGTTCACCAGGTAGATGCGGCCCTGGTAGTCCTTCAGGCTGGCCGAGACGCGCTCGCCAAATGCGCCGGCGCGGGCCGAGGCGCCGATGATGGCGATGCTCTGTGGGTTGAGCATGCGATTGAGGTCGGCATGGCGGTACAGGCGGCGCTTGGCGGACATTTTCAGCTTCCATCGTTGACCCGGGACGTGCGGGTGCTGCCACATTGGCATCCCTGCGACGGCGCGGCTATGGTTTGCCGCAAGGATATGGGCACAAGGGAAACGACGATGAGCGATGCGGTTCTGGTGGAAATCCACAAGGGCTACCGGGTGGTGCAGATCAACCGGCCGGACCGGCTGAATGCGCTGGACCGTGCCACACATGTGGCCTTGATGGAGAAGCTGCTGGAGGCCGAAGCCGACGAGACCTGCCGCGCGCTGATCCTGACCGGCACCGGCCGCGGCTTCTGCGCCGGGGCCGACCTGGCCGGGCGCAACCAGGCGCCGGAGCCGGGCGACGGGACGGTCAAGAAGGACGCCGGCAATTCGATCGAGGAGACGTGGAACCCGCTCGCCCGCAAACTTGCCGTCATGCGCATGCCGGTGATCGCGGCGGTGAACGGCATAGCTGCTGGCGCCGGCAGTTCGATCGCGCTGGGCTGCGACATCACGATTGCCGCCCGCTCGGCCTATTTCCTCCAGGCCTTCACCCGCATCGGGCTGGTGCCGGATTGCGGCGGCACGTGGTTCCTGCCCAACTTGGTCGGCCCGGCCCGCGCCCGCGGCATGGTGATGCTGGCCGAGCCGTTGCCGGCGGAGAAGGCGCTGGAATGGGGCCTGATCTGGGGCGTCTTCGACGACGACAAGCTGATGGAGGAGGCGCACAAGATGGCCGCCAAGCTCGCCTCCATGCCGACCAAGTCGATCCTGATGTCGCGCCGGGCGATTGCTGCCGCCAGCGCGGGCAACAGCCTGAACGAGCAGCTTGACCTGGAACGCGACCTCCAGGCGATGGCCAGCCGGACCGAGGACCACAAGGAAGGCGTCACCGCGTTCCTGGAAAAGCGCCCGGCCCAGTTCAAGGGCCGCTGATCCTCTTGGAACCGCAAGCCTTGGCCGAGGCCTGCGCCGCCGCAATGTGGGCCGACGACAATGCCAGCCGAGGCCTCGGCCTCGTACTGGAAGCTGTCGGCCCCGGCAGCGCGCGCATGGCGATGACCGTGCGCGCCGACATGACCAACGGCCACGGCATGTGCCATGGCGGCTTCATCTTCACCCTGGCGGATTCGACGTTCGCCTTTGCCTGCAACAGCCGCAACGCCAAGTGCGTGGCCGCGCAGTGCGAGATCAGCTTCCTCCGCCCGGCCCAGCTCGGCGACCGGCTGACCGCCATCGGCGAGGAACGTCACCGCGCCGGACGCTCCGGCATCTACGACGTGCGGGTCACCGATCAATCCGGCGAAGTGATCGCCGAACTGCGCGGGCATTCGCGAACGATCGGGGCGGTGTTCTTCGAGGCATGAGCGAAACCAAGGCCGACCTGACGCCCGACGAGGACACGCTCGAACCCGTCGAAACCTGGCCGATCGAGCGCCTGCGCGCCTTGCAGACCGATCGCCTGCGCTGGACCCTGCGCCACGCCTATGAACGCGTGCCCACCCACAAGCTCGCCTTCGACGCCGTCCGGATCCACCCCGACGATCTCGACTCGCTGGCCGACCTCGCCCGCTTTCCCTTCACCACCGGCCGGGATCTGCGCGACGCCTACCCGTTCGGCCTGTTCGCCGTCCCCCGCTCCCGCATCGCCCGGCTCGAGGCCGGGCCGGCGCTGATCGGCTACACCGAGCGGGACATCGACCACTGGCGCGCGGTCATCGCCCGCTCCCTGCGCGCCGCCGGGCTGCGGCCGGGCTGGCTGGTCCAGGGCGATTGCGGCCTGCGCGACGGCATCGAGAAATACGGCTGCGCCGTCGTCCCGGACGGCTGCAACGGCCTCCTGCCCGAGGCGATCATCACCACCGCCGGCATCGATCCTGGCATGACCAGCCTCAGGCTTGCCATCATCGCTGGCGCGTCTTGGACACGATCGGTGATCGAAGACCGGTTCGACATCCATGCGGTGGCAATCGGCGATCCCTCGGGGATCTTCGGCCTTGGCGTCGCCCAGGAATGCGTGGAGACCAAGGACGGGCTGACCCTCTGGGAGGACCATTTCTATCCGGAGATCATCAACCCGCGGACCGGCCGGGTGCTGCCGGACGGAGAGGAAGGCGAACTCGTCATCACCGCGCTGACCCGCGAGGCGATGCCGGTCATCCGCTATCGCACCGGCACCATCACCCGCCTGCTGCCCGGCACCGCGCGGACCATGCGGCGGCTGGGTCCTAGTCCAAGCCCAACAACGTAAACAGCCGCTGGCTCGGCGCCCAGGCGGCCATGATTTCGGCCCGCCATGCCACTGCGGCCCAGCCGGCACCGCCCAACAGCGCCAGGCTCGCCGCCCAGGCGATCGCCGCCAGCACCGGCTTGCCGCGCCGGGGAGGTGGCGCATCCGGCTCCCGCACCAGACGGTCCGCTACCAACGGCACGACGGCGGCCAGCGGGGGGGCGGGCGGGGGGGCCACGTGCGCCGGCGGCTCCGGCACAGGTTCGGGTTCAGGCTCCGGTTCGGGCGCCGGCGGCAGCACTTCTTCCACCGCCGGCACAGCGACGACGACCGCCTCCGGCACCCATGCATCGCCGCAGCGCGCGCAGCGCACCTTGCGTGGCGCGCCGCTCAGCAGCTTTTCCGGCACCTCGTAGGCGGCCTGGCAGGACGGGCAGACGATCCGCATTCATTCATTCCAGCAACGCCCGATGGTGGCGGCTGGCCATCGGTATTGCAACCATACCGCTGCATCGGGCGCTTCCGGCACGCCCCCGATCAGTGGCACAAGGCGGGTGAAGGGAAGCCGGCATGATTCGGGCAGAGGGCGTGGGGCTGCACTACGGCAGCAGCGAGGATGGCGCTGATGCCGCGGCGCCGGAGGTGCTGCAGGCGCTGTCGTTCAGCGTGCCCGGCGGCGGCTGGCGTTGGCTGCTCGGGCCGTCGGGCGCTGGCAAGTCGTCGTTGCTGCGGCTGTTGCACGTCTCAGCCCGGCCGACACGCGGCAAGCTGCACCTGATGGGCGTCGAGGTCGGGCAGGCGCGACGGCGCGAGTTGCCGGCGCTGCGGCGGCGCATCGGCATGGTGTTCCAGGATTTTCGCTTGCTGTCCCACTTGTCGGTGTTCGACAACGTCGCACTCCCGTTGCGCCTGGCTGGCCGGGCGGAGGGGCAGTTGCGCGCGGATGTGACCGAGATGCTGCGCTGGGTCGGGCTGTCCAAGGTCGCCGCCATGCGCCCCACTTTCCTGTCCGGCGGCGAGCAGCAGCGCGCGGCGATTGCCCGGGCGGTGATCGTGCGGCCGTTGTTGCTGCTGGCCGACGAGCCGACCGGCAACCTGGATGATGTCCAGGCCGAGCGGCTGATGGTGCTGTTGCGCGAGATGAACCGGCTGGGCACCACGGTGATCGTCGCCACGCACAACATGGCGCTGGTCGAGCGCCATCCCGGCGAGGCGCTGGAACTGGCGCGCGGGCGGCTGGTGCGCGATGGATAGGCCGCGTCCCTCGCGGCTGGACGGGCTGGGCCTGCGCCATGCGCCGGGCTGGCGGATCCTGCCGCTGATCGTGGCCGCCATGACCTTCCTGGCGGCGCTGGCGATCGCCGGCGCCCAAGGGGCGGCGGAGTTGGGGCGGCACTGGCAACAGGGGGCGGCGGCGACGCTGACGGTGCAGGTGCCGCGCCCCGGAACGGCGCCGAGCCCGCCGGTGGCCAGCGGCGAGACAAGGCGCGACCGGGTAACGGCGCTGTTGCGCGGCACGCCGGGGATCGCCGCGGTGCGGCCGTTGGGCGATGCCGAGCTGTCCGACCTGTTGCGCCCGTGGCTGGGGAGCAGCGCCGAGCAGCTGGCGCTGCCGTTGCCGGCGGTGATCGCGGTCACGGTGAGCGGCGCCGGGGTCGATCTGGCAGCGCTGGCCGCGCGGCTGGAGGCGGCGGCGCCCGGCACGCTGGTTGAAAGTCACGCGCTGTGGGTGCGCCGGCTGGCGTTGCTGGCGGACAGCTTGTGGCTGTGCGCGCTGGCGGCACTCGGCCTGGTGGCGGCGGTTGCCGGGGCGGTCATCGTGGTGGCGACGCGGGCGGCATTGGCCTCGCGGCGCGGGGTGGTGGAGACGCTGCACGGGCTGGGGGCCACCGATTTCTATGTCGCCGACCGCTTTGCCCGGCGCGCCAGCCGGGCGGCGGCGTTGGGCGGGATCGCCGGGCTGGTGCTCGCGGTGCCGGTGGTGGTGGTGCTGACCGCGCTGGCCGCACCGTTCGTCAGCCCGGCGCCGGTCGAGCCGGGGCTGCCCGACCTGGCCGCGTTGCTCGCCACCTTGCCGCGCCTGCCGCCGCTTTTGTTCTGGGCCTTGCCGGCGCTGCCGCTGAGTGCGGCGGCGATCGGTTATATCGCCGCCCAGGGCGCGGTGCGGGCATGGCTGCGGCGCCTGCCGTGAGCGTCGCTGTCCGGATTGGCCTAACCGGGCTGGTCGCCGCGATCGTGCTGTTCGGCGCCGGCTTCGTCTGGTTCGCGATCGATGCGCGCCGGTCCGCACCGGGGCCGCCGCTGGCCGGGGGGATTGTCGTGCTGACCGGGGGCGCCGGGCGGATCGAGCTGGGGCTGCGCCTGTTGGCCGAGAAGCGCGCCGAGTTGCTGCTGATCTCCGGCACCGGGGCGGGGGCGTTGCCCGATCTGCTGGCCGGGGCGGGGCTGGCCGGGGCGGGGCGGGGCGGAGAGCTTGCCGCCCAGGTGGCACGGCGGCCGGTGACGCTGGGGCGCGGGGCACGCTCGACCCGCGGCAATGCGCGCGAGGCGGCGGAATGGGCGGCGGCGCACGGGCTGCATTCGCTGATCGTGGTCACTTCCGGCTATCACATGCGCCGGGCGCTGCTGGAACTGGGCCGGACGCTGCCGGGGACGGTGGCTTTGCATCCCGTGCCGCTGGTGCCACATCTGCCGGACGGGCAGGACCAGGTGCCGCTGCGGCTGTTGGCGGCGGAGTACGGCAAGTGGCTGGGCGCGCTGCTCGGGCTGTCCGGCTGGACCACGCGTGACGAGGAAGCGGCGTTCGCACCGGGTGCGGCGCCAAAGGGGGGTGGATGATCTGGGGGGGATGGATGATCTGGCTACGCTCGACTGTGTTCAACCTGTGGTTCTACACCGCCACCGTGGTGGTGGCGGTGCTGAGCGCCCTGGTGCTGCCGGGGCCGCAATCCTGGGCGCGCGGGGTGGCCAAGTTCTGGGCGCGGATCGTGCTCGGGCCTCTGCGGCGGCTGTGCGGCATCACCGTGGTGATCAGCGGGCGCGAGCATCTGCCGGCGCATGGCCCGGCGCTGATTGTCTCACAACACCAGTCGGCGTTCGACACGGTGGTCTGGCTGTTGCTGGTGCCCGAGGCTGCCTATGTGCTGAAGCAGGAGCTGTCGCGGATTCCGTTCTACGGCACGCTCTGCCACAAGATGGGCATGATCCCGGTGGACCGGCAGGGCGGGGCCTCGGCGATCCGCGGACTGTTGCGCGCCGCCGACAACGCGGTGGCGCTTGGCCGGCAGATCGTGATCTTCCCCGAGGGTTCACGCGCCCCGCCCGGCGCGCCGCTGCCTTTGCAGCCGGGCGTGGCTGCGCTGGCGGCGCGGACCGGGCTGCCGGTGATCCCGGTGGTGACCGATTCCGGGCTGCGCTGGGGGCGGCGAACGTTTCGAAAAGACCCCGGGGTGATCCATATCGCCATCCAGCCGCCGTTGCCCGCCCGGTTGCCGCGAGCGGAGCTGATGACGCGGCTGACGGCGCTGTATGCCCAGGGGGTTACTGTGGACAACTCTGTGGGCGGTGCGGCGTTCGACTTCAGCAGGCATCCCAGGAAGGCGACGTAAAGCCGTGGCAGCGATGAGGAAATTTGTATCAAAGGTTCGATTCCACTGCCTTGCGATGGCATGGGGATGAATTGGAAACGCATCGGCCTGATCGTCGGCGGCGTGCTGCTGCTGCTGGTGGCCGTGCATGGCGGAATTTGGTGGTGGGCGGTGGCGGCGATCGAGCGCGAGCTGGTGGCCAACCTGGCGGCGCCGCCTTTCCCTGGCTGGCGGGCCAGCGCCGGGGTGCCACGGCGGAGCGGCTGGCCGTTGGCGGCGACCGTCGACGTGGCGGACCTGTCGGCCGCCGGACCGTTCAGTAACCTGCCCGGCGACACGGCGCGCTGGCAGGCCGAGCGGCTTTCGGTGTCGATCGGCTTCGCCAATCCACGCATCCTGATCGTCAACGTCGACGGGCGGCAATCGTTGCAAGTCGGCTTGGCGGCTCCGGTGCCGTTCAGCGCCGAGCGCCTGCGCACCGAGGTGGAGCTGGCCTTTGGGGGCCCGGCGCGCGCCATCGCCATCGACATCGCGGCCCTCCAGGCAGCTTTGCCCGCCGGACCGTTCGGCATCGCGCGACTGGAGATCGGCGCGGCGCAACAGCCGGCGGCGCTGAAGGGCGAGGCGGCGGTGACGGTCAGCATTGCCGCCCGGGGCGTGGCCTTGCCACCGGCGCAGGCCTGGCCATTGGGGCCGGCGATCGAGCGCCTGCTGGTCGAGCTCGTGGTCACCGGGCCGGTGCCGCGGATCGTCGACCTGGCCGACCGGGCGACGGCGTGGCGCGATGGCGGCGGGGTGATGGAGTTGCGCCAGCTGGAGCTGGCCTGGGGCGAGGTGACGCTGTCCGGCCGCGCCACCGTGACGCTGGACGGACAGTTGCAGCCTGCCGGGGGGGCGACGGCGCGGGTTGCCGGCCATGCCGCGGTGCTGCGGGCGCTGACCGCCGCCGGGGTGCTGACGCCGCGCAGCGCCATGGCCGCCGGGGCGGTGCTGGGGCTGATGGCGCGGCCGCCGGCCGGGGGGGGCGCGCCGGTGGTGGAGGTGCCGCTCACCCTGGCGAACCGGACCCTGTCGCTAGGCGGGGGGGCGTTGGGCCGGATTCCACTGGTCAGGGTTCCCGAACTGGTATGGCGCCCGCCGCAATGACCTGATAGGCTTTTCGCATGATGACCTGGAGCGGCATTGCGCGAATTACAGGCCCGGCTGCCTAGCAGCCGGGGTTTTCACGCGCGTTTGCCCTACCGCCCGCTCTCGGAGTCGTTCCCCATGTCAATGCAACCGTGGTCCCTCGTGGGCCAGCTCGCCGCCGTCCGCTATTCCGTCCTGGCCGATGCCGATCCCGGCCTGCTGGCGCGCCTGATCCAACCCTTCGCGCGCCGCGACCTGGCGCCTGACAGCTTCACCGCCGAGCGGCGCGGCGATGCAATGCGGGCGGAAATCGCCATGGAGCGGATGCCGGCGGAGATGGTGCATCTGGTCGAGGGCAATCTGCGCCAGGTGGTGGGCGTGGTGTCGGTCACGGTGCGGCAGGAGATCACCGGGTCGGTGCGGCGGCAGGCCGCGAAAGGAAGCAAGGCCTTCTTTTTCTGAAGAAAAAGAAGCAAAAAGACTTTTATCCGTTTGCCAGTCGGAGAGGCCGAGCCTGAACGGATAAAAGTTTTTTGGTTCTTTTTTTCAAAAAAGAACTGCTTCCTGCTTTCCGTCTCCCTCAGCGTCGAATCTTTCGCGCCGGTATGTTGCCTGCCGCGAAACCCCATGATAGAGCCCGCTCCGTCAGCGTAACTGTGGCGACGGCCTTGCCGGCGTTGTGGATTGTGCTGTGTCTTGCATCTCCCACCGGCGGCCGTGTGTGCCGCCCAGAATATGGAACCGGGCCCTTGGCGTCGGCGCAAACATCCCAGTCAGGCGGCGGTTCTGGCGGCAACACGATTTCCACCGGTGGCGGGCTGGTCGATCGCTATGCGGCCGCGCTGTATGCCCATGCCGCCGACCAGCACCAGCTTGACCTGGTGGTCGAGCAGCTCGACGCGCTGGGCCGGCTGATTGACGACAGCGCCGACCTGAAGCGCCTGCTGCGCTCGCCGCTGATCGACGTGAACACCGCCCAGAAGGCCTTGCGCGCGGCGCTGGAGGCCCAGGGCTTCGGCAAGATCGTGCTCGATTTCGTCGGCGTCGTCGTGTCCAACCGCCGCATGGGCGTGCTACGCGGCGTCATTACTGCTTTCGCCGCCTTGGTAGCCGCCAAGCGCGGCGTCATCGTGGCCGAGGTTTCCACCGCCCATCCGCTGACCGAGGTGCAGGAGCAGCAGCTTCGCGCCCGGCTGATCGAGGCGGGGTACGGCAACGTCAATATCGTCAAGAAGGTCGAGCCCGCCTTGCTTGGCGGTTTGGTTGTGCGCATCGGCGCGCGGCTGTTCGACTCGAGTTTGAAATCCCGGCTGCAGCGACTGCAGTACGCCATGAAGGGAGCCGCCTGATATGGACATCCGTCCCGCCGAGATCTCGGAAATTCTGAAGAAGCAAATTGCGTCTTTTGATACCGAGGCTGACGTTTCCGAGACTGGCCAGGTGCTGAGCGTGGGTGACGGCATTGCCCGCATCTTCGGTCTGCAGAACGTGATGGCCGGCGAGCTGGTCAGCTTCCCGAGTGCCGGCCTGACCGGCATGGCGCTGAACCTCGAGACCGACAATGTCGGCGTGGTGATTTTCGGCGACGACCAGAAGATCCGCGAAGGCGACACCGTCAGCCGCACCGGGCGCATCGTTGACGTGCCGACCGGCAAGGGGCTGTTGGGCCGCGTGGTCGACGGCCTCGGCAACCCGATCGACGGCAAGGGCCCGATCGAGGGCAAGCGCATGCTGGTCGAGGTCAAGGCGCCGGGCATCATTCCGCGCAAATCGGTGCACGAGCCGATGCAGACCGGGATCAAGGCGATCGACTCGCTGATCCCGATCGGCCGCGGCCAGCGCGAACTGATCATCGGCGACCGTCAAACGGGCAAGACCGCCGTCATCATTGACACGATCCTCAACCAGAAGGGGATCAACGCCGGCACTGACGAGAGCAAGAAGCTTTATTGCATCTATGTCGCGATCGGCCAGAAGCGCTCGACCGTCGCCCAATTGGTGCGCACGCTGGAAGAGAATGGCGCGATGGAATACTCCATCGTCGTCGCCGCGACGGCTTCGGACCCCGCGCCGACGCAGTTCCTGGCGCCGTATACCGGCTGCACCATGGGCGAGTATTTCCGCGACAACGGCATGCACGCGGTCATCTTCTACGACGATCTGTCCAAGCAGGCCGTCGCATATCGCCAGATGTCGCTGCTGCTGCGCCGTCCGCCGGGCCGCGAGGCCTATCCGGGCGACGTGTTCTACCTGCATTCGCGCCTGCTGGAACGCGCGGCGAAGATGAACGACAGCCTCGGCTCGGGCTCGCTCACCGCGCTGCCGGTCATCGAGACCCAGGCCGGCGACGTCTCGGCTTACATCCCCACCAACGTGATCTCCATCACCGACGGCCAGATCTTCCTGGAGACCGAGCTGTTCTTCAAGGGCATCCGGCCGGCGGTGAACGTCGGCATTTCGGTATCGCGCGTCGGCTCGGCCGCCCAGATCAAGGCGATGAAGCAGGTGGCCGGGCGCATCAAGCTCGAACTCGCGCAGTATCGCGAGATGGCCGCCTTCGCCCAGTTCGCCTCGGACCTCGACGCCTCCACGCAGCAATTGCTCGCGCGCGGCGCCCGCCTGACCGAGTTGCTGAAGCAGCCGCAGTTCAAGCCGGTGCCGGTCGAGGAGCAGGTGATCGGCCTGTTCGCCGGCGTGCGCGGCTATCTGGATAAGATCGACGTGGGCAAGATCGGCCGCTTCGAGGCCCAGCTGCTGGCCGATATCAAGGCCCGCGAGCCCGCGATCATCAACGCCATCCGCAGCGATCGCGAGATCAAGCCGGATGTCGAGAAGCAGCTGATCGCGTTCCTCGACGGCTTCACCAAGTCGTTCGCCTGACCCCCGAAGCGATCCCAGGGGGGTAGCAGCGCGCCATGGCGACCTTGAAGGACCTGCGGGTCCGCATCACCAGCGTCAAGTCGACGCAGAAGATCACCTCGGCCATGAAGATGGTCGCGGCGTCCAAACTGCGCCGCGCCCAGACCCAGGCCGAGGCGGCCCGCCCCTATGCCCAGCGCATGGAGCGGATGCTGGCCTCGCTCGGTGCCTCGGTGGTCGGTTCGCCGACCGCGCCAAAACTGCTGGTCGGCACCGGCGCGGACCGCGTGCATCTGCTGGTCCCGGTCACCGCCGATCGCGGCCTGGCCGGCGCCTTCAACTCCAATATCGGCCGTATGACCCGCAACCTCGCGCGCCGCCTGGAAAGCGAGGGCAAGACGGTCAAGATCCTCGCCGTCGGCCGCAAGGGGCGCGATTACCTCAAGCGCGAGATGGCCAGCCGGATCATCGGCGACATAACCTATGCCGGGCGCAAGAGCATCGGCTTCGCCGACGCCCAGGACATCGCCGCTCGCATCACCGCGATGCTGGATGACGGCGCGTTCGATGTTTGCACCGTGGTCTACAACCGCTTCCAGTCGGTGATCGCCCAGGTTCCAACCGAAATGCGGCTGATCCCGGCCCCGCTGCCCGCCGCCGGCGCGGTCGCACCCGGCGGTGCGATCTACGAATACGAACCGGACGAAGAAACACTTCTGGCGCAGCTGCTGCCGCAGAACCTCGCCATCCAGATCTATCGCGCCCTGCTGGAAAGTGCCGCCGGCGAACACGGCTCGCGCATGACCGCCATGGACAACGCGACCCGCAACGCCGGCGACATGATCAAGAAGCTGTCGCAGACCTATAACCGGGCCCGCCAGGCCAACATCACCAAAGAACTGATCGAGATCATCTCCGGCGCCGAAGCCCTCTGATCGCCGCCGCCCTGTCTACGATCGCCGTCAACCAGGAGTCGCTAATGGCCAGCAACAATGTCGGGCGCATCACCCAGGTTCTGGGCGCCGTTGTGGACGTGCAGTTCGACGGCGAGCTGCCGTTCATCATGAGCGCGCTGACCACCAAGACCGGTAACAACACGCTGGTGCTCGAAGTGGCCCAGGAGCTGGGCGAGCGCACCGTTCGCTGCATCGCCATGGACAGCACCGACGGCATGGTGCGCGGCCAGGAAGTGGTCGATACCGGCGCGCCGATCTCGGTGCCGGTCGGTCCGGAAACCCTCGGGCGCATCCTGAACGTCATCGGCGAGCCGATCGACGAGCGCGGGCCGGTGAACACCGCCAAGCGCATGCCGATCCATCGCCTCGCACCGACCTTCGAGGAACAGGCGGGCTCGGCCGAAGTGCTGATCACCGGCATCAAGGTCGTCGACCTGCTGGCTCCCTACCTGAAGGGCGGCAAGGTCGGCCTGTTCGGCGGCGCCGGCGTCGGCAAGACCGTGCTCATCCAGGAACTGATCAACAACATCGCCAAGGGCCATGGCGGCGTGTCGGTGTTCGCCGGCGTCGGCGAGCGCACCCGCGAAGGCAACGATCTCTATCACGAAATGACCGAAGCCGGCGTCATCAAGCTCGGCGAGAACGGCTCGACCGAAGGCTCCAAGGTGGCGCTGGTCTATGGCCAGATGAACGAGCCGCCGGGTGCGCGCGCCCGCGTGGCGCTCTCGGGCCTGACTCTGGCCGAATATTTCCGCGACGAAGAAGGCCAGGACGTGCTGTTCTTCATCGACAACATCTTCCGCTTCACCCAGGCCGGCGCCGAAGTGTCCGCCCTTCTGGGCCGCATCCCCTCGGCCGTGGGCTACCAGCCGACGCTGGCCACTGACATGGGCGCCCTGCAAGAGCGCATCACCTCGACCAACAAAGGCTCGATCACCTCGGTCCAGGCCATCTACGTGCCGGCCGACGACTTGACCGACCCCGCACCCGCCACCTCCTTCGCCCATCTAGACGCCACCACCACCCTGTCGCGCTCGATCGCCGAGCTTGGCATCTACCCCGCCGTGGACCCGCTGGATTCGACCTCCCGCGCGCTCGACCCGCGCATTGTCGGCGACGAGCACTACACCACCGCCCGCGAAGTGCAGCGCGTGCTGCAGACCTACAAGTCGCTCCAGGACATCATCGCCATTCTCGGCATGGATGAGCTGTCCGAAGAGGACAAGCTGGTCGTCGCTCGCGCCCGCAAGATCCAGCGCTTCCTCAGCCAGCCGTTCCACGTCGCCGAGGTGTTCACCGGCTTCCCCGGCGTGTTCGTGCCGATCGCCGACACCGTGCGCAGCTTCAAGGCGATCGTCGCCGGCGAATACGACCACCTGCCGGAAGCCGCCTTCTACATGGTCGGCACCATCGAGGAGGCCATCAAGAAGGCCGACTCGATGAAGACCGCCGCCTAACCAGGACCTGGCCCCATGCCCATCGATCTCGAAATCGTCAGCCCCGAGAAGCTGCTGCTGTCGCGCCCGGTGGACATGGTGGTGATCCCGGCCGCCGAGGGCGAGATGGGCGTGCTGCCACAACACGCGCCGATGATCGTGCTGCTGCAGGAAGGCGTGATCCGCCTTTACGAAGGCGGCCGCGTCACCGAGAGCCTCCAGGTCTCCGGCGGCTTCGCCGAAGTCACGCCAACCCGGGTGACCGTGCTGGCGGATACCGCCACCCCGGTCTGACCCCGGCACAATGCGCCTCTCCCGCAGGGGAGTTCTGACGGGCGGCCCAGCCTTATTGGCCGCCCGAAGCGCGTACGCCGCGGACTACGACCCCACCACCCCAGGCCCGCAATCCCGCGCCGCCGACCACCACTACGACCGCGTGATCCACGACGCCTCACGCCAGCGCGACATCCCCGTCCAGATCCGCCATTCCGCCCGCCGCATACGCATGCCGGTGATCCTGTTCAGCCACGGTCTCGGCGGCAGCCGCCATGGATCGGAATACCTCGAGCGCTGGTGGACCGCGCGCGGCTACGTCACTGTCTTCCTCCAGCATCCCGGCTCGGACGACGCCGTCTGGCGCAACACTCCGCCCGACGAACGAATGGCCGCCCTGCGCGCCGCCACCACCCCGGCCCAGCTCTACCAGCGCATGCGCGACGTCGTCGCCGTGCTGGATGCGCTGGCTTTATGGCAAGCCGCGAGCAATCCGCGCCCGCTCGACGAACGCATGGACCTCGGCCGCATCGGACTGGCGGGCCATTCCTTCGGTGCCCTGACCACCCAGGCCGTCGCCGGCCAGCTCGTGCCCCCGCTTTTCCCCAGCGCCTGGCCCGACCGGCGCATCAAGGCCGCCCTGATCCTCAGCCCGAGCGCACCCGCCCTGGCCTCCCCCGCCGACGCCTTCGGCCAGGTCGCCATCCCCTGGATGCTAATGACCGGCACCCATGACGGCTCGCCCATCGGCCCGCAACCCGACCGCCTCACCGTCTACCCCGCCCTGCCGCCCGGTCAGAAATACGAGCTGGTCCTGGACCAGGCCGAGCACTCGGCCTTCGGAGACACCGGACTGCCCGGCGACCGCCTGCCGCGCAACCCCAACCACCACAGCGCGATCAAATCCCTCAGCGCCGCCTTCTGGGACAGCACCATCGGCCGAAACCCCGCCGCCACCGCTTGGCTCGACAGCGATCTGGCCCATGGCGTGCTGGGGCCAGCAGATCGCTGGCAGCGAAAGTAGGGAAGGCGAGGGCTCTGCCCTCGACCCGCTGGGGCCTGAGGCCCCAGACCCCCATCCGTTAAGCACCCCCCTCTTCCGAAGGCGCTTCATGGTTGAGGTCCAGGGTCTCGGACCCTGGTGGGGTCCGGGGCAAAGCCCCGGCCTTGCTTACTTCACTGGCGGCGCACTGGTCGCCCAGGCAAGGCCGTCGTCATGGCCGGCAGCCGCCGGCGGGGCGTCGTGGAACTGCTCGGCCTCGGTGCTGCCGGCCAAGGCGGTGGTGCTGGCTTTGCCGCCCGAGGCGGCCATGCCGCGGTCACGGTAGCCCAGGGCCAGCTTGAACATTGACTGGTTCAGACTGTGGAACCCGGCCAGGGTGACGAACTGGAACTTGTAGCCCATGGCGCCGATTTCGCGTCGGTGCGGCACAACAGCACCGTCGGCACCCCCTCGACATCGGCGGCGAGGCGGGCGGCGTTCAGCGTGCGGATGTGCTGGCTGATCGGCACCTGCACCTTGCCGCCGAGATGGCCGCATTTCTTCTCGCTGGCCAGATGGTCCTCGAAATGCACCCCGGCGGCACCGGCCTCGATCATCGCCTTCATCAGCTCATAGGCGTTCAGCGGCCCGCCGAACCCGGCCTCGGCATCGGCGATGACCGGCGCCATCCAGTAGGTGGGATCGCCCCCTTCCATGCGGCCGATCTGGTCGCTGCGGCGCAGGGCGGCGTTGATCCGCTTGACCACGTTTGGCATGGAGTCGACCGGATACAGCGATTGGTCGGGATACATCTGTCCGGCGGTGTTGGCATCGGCCGCCACCTGCCAGCCGGACAGGCTCCAGGTCCAGGTCGCCCGGCTGCCCGACGGCGCCACCTTCCTCTGCGTCGCCCGCGTCGTCAGCCAGGCCTGCCCGCGCTGGGGCGAGCCCGCCGCGATACACGTGGTCGCCCACGCCAGCGACCTCGTCTACGCCGATGGCCCCGACCTCGAAGGCGCGATGGTGCCGATCGGCCTGTCCTGCCGCCTGTGCGACCGTCAGGGCTGCCGCAGCCGCGCCTTTCCGCCGCTGGAGCATCGGCTGGCACTTGATCCGCTCACGACCGGGGCGAGTCCATATAGCTTTACAAGGAAGTAAGACTGGGCTCCGCCCAGTCTTCCTACCCTGCGCTCTGCGCGCCCCGAACGAGTGTCCCCGGCAAAGCGCCCGTGGCTTCACCATCCCGGTACGTCACCTGCCCCGCCTTGATCGTCGCGGTATAGCCGCGCGCCTGTTGCAGCAGCCGCCGCCCGCCGGCCGGCAGGTCGAATTTCATCACCGGCCGCTCAAAGCCGAGCTTGGCAAAATCGATGATATTCACATCGGCTTTCAGCCCCGGCTTCAGCACCCCGCGATCATGCAGCCCCACGGCATGGGCGGTATCCGAGGTCTGCCGCCGCACCAGCTCCTCCACCGGCAGCCGCCCGGTGGCCCGGTCGCGGCCCCAGTGGGTCAACAGGTAGGTCGGGAAGCTGGCGTCCGAGATGAACCCCACATGCGCCCCGCCATCGGACAACCCGACCAGGGTGTTCTTGTGCGCCAGCATCTTCTCGACCGGCGCCAGGTTGAAGCCGGCGAAATTGGTCAACGGCGCAAAGATGAAGTTGCTGCCATCACCCTCGGTCAACAGGTCATAGGCGAATGCGGCAGCGCTCACCCCGCGCGCAGCGGCCTGGGCGGCGATCGACGACGCCTCGGCCGGCTCGTAGTCCGGCGGATCGCCAAACGGGAACATCAGGGCATAGCTGAGCCGGGTGATGAGCGGGAAATTGCTGCCGGCCACGGGGTCTTCGGCCAGGATCTGCGCCCGCGTGGCGGGATCGCGCATCGCCGCCGCCCGTGCATCGGCCGGCAGATGCGCCAGCGCCTTGTAGGTCGGCGTGCCGGAGAACGGGTTCTGACTGCCCAGCAACCCCAACAGGATGCCGATCGGCCGCGGCGGAAACACCGGGCGGATGTTCAGCCCATCCGCCGCCGCCTGGTCGGACAGCGCCAGCAGCTTGAGCCAGTCGGTGGTCCGGTCATGACGCTGCGACAGCGAGAATACCATCGGCCGGCCCGACGCCTCCACCACCCGGCGCATCATCGCGAACTCGCCTTCCAGGTCCGGATGCCAATCGCTGACCAGCTCCAACATGCCGGCCCCGGCAGCCTTCAGCCCCATGGCGATGCCGAGCAATTCCTGCTCTTGCGCCCGCAGCGTCGGGGTCGGATCGCCGGCCAGGGTCTTGTGGCTGATCGTGCGCGAGGTGGTGAAGCCGAAGGCGCCGGCCCGCATGGCATCGGCGGCGAGGTCGCGCATCTGGGCGATATCGGCCTGGGTGGCGTTTTCCAGCTGCAACGCCCGCTCGCCCATCACATAAACCCGCAAGGCGGCATGCGGCAGCTGGGCACAGATATCGATGTCGCGCTTCCGCCCCTCCAGCGCGGTGAGATACTCTGGAAAACTCTCCCAGTTCCACTTCAACCCCTCGTGCAGGGCGGGGCCGGGAATGTCCTCCACCCCCTCCATCAGCTCGATCAGCTTGTCGCGATCGCCCAGCCGCACCGGCGCGAACCCGACCCCGCAATTGCCCATCACCGCGGTCGTCACACCATGCCAGGCCGAGGGCTGCATATGGCTATCCCACACCGCCTGTCCGTCATAATGCGTGTGGATATCGACAAAGCCGGGGGTGACCAGTTTTCCGCGCGCATCGATCTCCTCGGTCCCACGCCCGATGATGGTGCCAACGGCGGCGATCTTCCCTCCGCTGATGGCGATATCTGCCTCAAACCCGGGCTTGCCGGTGCCGTCGATCACGGTGCCGTTGCGAATGACCAAGTCGGGCGTGGCGGACATGGCGTGGACCCCTCGTTGCGTTTGTTGGCCGGACGATAGCAACTTCGCGCCGAAAGGCGAAGCTCAGCTTTGGACGGCCGCCAGCATCGGCGCAATGACACCGCAATGGAAAGCGCCGTTCTCCGCCGGCACCAAGTGGACATGCCTATATGCCACGCAGCCGTGATCTTCCGGGTCGAGTGCCCGCAGTCCGACGCCGGCGGTTCGCCTGCTTACCCGGTCTTAACCGGCCAGGCGCAGCATCCACTGATGTTGCATATGATCCGCACAGCGGCGCTCGCCCTGACCGTCACCCTGCTGCTCGGCTCCTTCGCCGTGCGCGCCCAATCGCAAGGCTGTGTCGAGCGCCCGGTGGGGCCCGCGGTCGACGGCGCGGCACTGGGCGCGATGCGGGCGATGGCGCCGCAACGCGCCCCTGCCCCGCCCGGACCGGCGCGCGGCCACGGCATGGTGGCAGTGCCGCAGATGCCGTCGATGGGCACCGAGTGCATCGCGGTGATGCCGCCGGTGCGCGATGTCCTGCGCGGTGATCCCGCCGCGTCCGGCGGGCTGCTGCGCTGAAATTTTCGCCTGGCTGTCGAAATCGGGCAGGCTCGGCCGTCATAAGTATAAGGCCGGCATAACGCCGCGCCAATGACGGGAGCGACCTCGATGCAATACATGCTGCTGATCTACAGTGCCGAGCCGGCGGCCAATGCCAGCCTGCCGCCGGAACAGCGTTTCGCGCCATGGATGGCCTATTCCAAGGCGCTGCGCGAGGCCGGCGCCATGGTTGGCGCCAGCAAGCTCGCCGCCGCCACCGCTGCCACCACGGTGCGGCTGCGCGATGGCCAGCGCCAGGTGCAGGACGGGCCGTACGCCGCCACCAAGGAAGAACTCGGCGGCTACTACATCATTGAAGCGCCCGATCTGGACACCGCCCTGGACTGGGCGGCGCGCTGCCCGGCGGCGGCCTATGGCGCCATCGAGGTGCGCCCGCTTGACGGCATGTGACGCCGTCGAGCTGGTCGCCCGGACCGCCTATGGGCGGCTGCTGGCCTGGCTCTCTGCCCGGTCGCGCGATGTGGCGGCGGCGGAGGATGCGTTGGCCGATGCCTTTGCCGCCGCGCTGCAAACTTGGCCACGCGACGGCGTACCGGACCGGCCGGAGGCGTGGTTGTTGACCACGGCGCGCCACCGGCTGGCCGACGCCGCGCGCCATGGCCGGGTGCGGGCGGAGGCGGCCAGTGCCCTGCTGGAACTGGCGCACGCCCGGGCAGAGCCCGAACTCCCGGACGAGCGGCTGGCGCTGCTGTTCGTTTGTGCGCATCCGGCGATCGATCCGGCGGTGCATACGGCCCTGATGCTGCAATGCGTGCTGGGGCTGGATGCGGCCGGGATCGCCGCCGCCTTCCTGGTCAACCCGGCCACCATGGGCCAGCGCCTGTCCCGCGCCAAGGCGAAGATCCGGGCGGCCGGCATCCGCTTCCAGTTGCCCGAGCCCGACGTGATGCCGCAGCGGCTGGGGCCGGTGCTGGAAGCGGTCTATGCGGCGTATGCCGCCGGGTGGGAGGATTGGGCCGATCGGCGGCGGCTTGGATTGGTGGCCGAGGCGGTGTTCCTGGCCAGGCTGCTGGTGGCACAGTTGCCGGATGCGGCGGAGGCACGGGGGTTGTTGGCGTTGATGCTCCTGGCCGCCGCGCGCCACCCGGCCCGGCGGGATGCGGCCGGCGGCTTCGTGCCGTTGACCGAGCAGGACCCGGCCCGCTGGATTGCGCCCATGGTGGACGAGGGGTTGGAGCATCTGGCCGAAGCGGCGAGGGCGAATGCGCCCGGGCGGTTCCAGCTGGAGGCGGCGATCCAGGCGGTGCACTGCATGCGTCCGACCGACTGGGGGGAGATCGCGCTGCTCTACGAAGGGCTGCTCGCCTATGCGCCGACGCTTGGGGTGCTGGTCGGACGGGCGGCGGCGGTGGGCGAGGCGCTTGGGGCGGCGGAGGGATTGGCGCTGCTGGATGCGGTCGACGGAGCGGAATTATATCAACCGTACTGGGCGGTGCAAGCGCATTTGCGAATGGCATCAGGACAAAATGCCGATGCGGCGGCCCGGCGGGCGATCGCGTTGTCGGGGGATGCGGCGGTTCGGGATTGGCTGGTGGCCCGCTACCGGATTGCCTGAAGGGCCGCCCGGATGTTGGGATCAAGCAGGGCGGCCAGTTCACCCTGGTGGTCGTAGGTCGGCATCAGCCGGTCGAGCAGCGGATCGCGCCGGGTGGCCGGGTGGAAATAGAGTTCGATGTCGCCGGCAGGGAGCACGTCCAGCAGGCGGCGGACGCGGTCGGTGGTCATGGCGCCGCTCCAGGCCAGGCCGAAGACGGCGTCCGGGGCGGAGAGGCCGGCGTGGCGGAGTTGGGACCGCAGGAGTCTGGACCAGGCGTAGAGGGCGTGGCCGCCGGGGGCGGCGAGTTTGGCCATCACGCCGGGGGGTTCGGCGGGGACACGGACACGGGTCAGGCCATGGCGGCGTCCGGCGGTGATCAGCAGGCGGGCGACAGTGGGGTGGAGGTGCATGTGCTTATGGGCATCGGCGTGGGCGAGGGGCAGGCCGGTGGCGGCGAAGGCTGCGAACTGGGCGGTGATTTCGGCGGCCAGTTGGCGGCGGATTTGGGGGAGGAAGAAGTAACGCAGGCCGAGGCCTAGCTGGTTGGCGGGGAACCAGCCGGTGGCGTCGACCAGGGCGGGGATTTCCGCCGGCGGCAGGATGGCGGGGCCTTCGATGACGACGAGGTGGAGGCCGATTTTCAGGTTCGGCAGCCGGCGGGCACGGGCGATGGCGTCGGCGACGGCGGGGCCGGCGACCATCAGGCTGGCCGCCGTGAGGACGCCGTCGCGGTGGGCCTTCTCGACGGCTTCGTTGACCGCTTCGGACAGGCCGAAATCGTCGGCGGTCAGGGTGACCCGGGTCATTGGCGGGGGGTGTCCAGCACGGCCCCGCGCCAACGGACGCGGCTTCCGGTGTAGGCGGCAACCACGAGGCCGAGGGACAGGAGATCGCGCAGGGGTAGCAGCGAGGTCGACACCGGGGTGGCCGCGGCCGGGCCGAGGGCCCGGTCGATGCCGCGGCCGGCCAGGATGCGGGTGGCCCAGGCCAAAGCGAGGATGGCCAGGGCCCAGTCTTGGCCGGTCAGGGCCAAGGCGAGGATGGCCCAGGCGATCGGGTATTGGATGGCGGACAGGGCGAAGGCGGTGGGGACCAGGGCGCGGATGGTTCGGGCCCAGCGGAGTTCGTGGCTGAGCAGGTCGGTCAGGCGGGTTTCGGCGACGGTGGTGGACGGGATGGTGGCGGCGAGAGCGACGGTCAGGCCTTGGGCGCGGACGAGGCGGCCGAGTTCGTTGTCGTCGGCGAGGTGGTTGGACAGGGCCGGGAGGCCGCCGATGGCAATGAGGGTTTCGGCACGCAGGGCCATGGTGGCACCGAGGCAATCCTGGCGGCCCATGGCACGGGCGAGCAGGGCACCGGGCAGGAAGGTGTGGGTGATGGCGGTGCAGCCGAGGAATTCGGGCACGCCGATGGCGGCGGCGCGGCCGGTGTAGAGGGTGGTGACGAGACCCACGCCGGGTTGGGCGAGGGTGGCGACGACGGAACGGAGCCAGCCGGGCGGGGCGTGGATGTCGCTGTCGGCGATGACCAGGATTTCGGCGGATGGGGTGGCGGCGAGCATGTTGATGAGGTTGGCGACCTTGTGGTTCAGGCCGTGGGGGGTGGGGTCGATCGTCAAGGTCAGGTTGGGGAAGCGGGCTTGCAGGCGGTGGACGACGGCGATGGCGGGGTCATCCGCGCCGTGGACGCCGCAGACGATGCGCAGGTTCGGGTAGTCCTGGGTGCAGGCGGATTCCAGGGCCTGTTCCAGCAGGGGTTCGTCGCCGTGCAGGGGTTTGAGCAGGAGGACGGGGGGGAATTCGGCGGGTTCGGGGGGAGGTTGGATGCGGGTGAAGCGGCGGACGGCGAGCCAGCCGGCGAGGCATTGGGCGATGCCGGCCACAGCGAGGAGGCCGGCCAGGTAGGCGGCGAGGATCAGGGCTTGCTCCCGGCGGCGAGGCGGTCGGCGCGGTCGCGCAGGCTGGCGAGCAGCGGGGCGGGGTCGCCGGCGGCGAGGAGGGTGCGGAAATCCGAGCGTTGGACGGCGACGCGGCTGATGGTGCCGTTGAGCAGGATGTCGATGGCGCGCCAGCCGGCTTGGGTGTTTCGCATGACGTAGTCGAGGCGGGTGGGGTCGCCGGATTTGGGGACGATGCGGGTGGAGACGATCTCGTCCGTTCCGGAGGTGCGGGTTTGCGGGGTGACTTCGAAGATGTCGCCGCCATCGGTGTCGAAGTTGCTGACCCAGGTGGCGACGGTGAAGGCGGTGAAGGCTTCGAGCAGGTCGCGTTTTGCGGCGTCGGGGAAGCTGGCGAAGCGGGTGCCGACGGAGGCGGCGAGGATGGCGGGGAGGTCGAAGGCGCGTTCGGCGGCGGGGCGGAACTTTGCGGCGCGGGTGGCAAAAGGGGTGGCGCGGCCGGATTTCATGGCGGCCTGGAGAGCTGCGTTGAGGGCGGCGATGGGGGCGGTGGGGGGGGCGGGTTGGGCCTGGGCGGCGGTGGCGAGCGGGAGTGCGAGGGGAAAAGCGATCAGCAGGGATCGGCGGGTGAGAGACATGCGATCCTCGGGGGTGGAGGGTGGGGAGCCTTCTTGGACCGGGGATGGGGGGTGAAGCAAGGCGGGGGTGGTTTATTGTTTTGAAATCGTAATGTTATGGGCGTGCGTTGGCGGGGTCAGGCGGGGGCGGTTTTCTTGCTGAAGTTGAGGAACGGGAGCGGACGGGGGCGGCGTTGGGGATAGAGCGGGAGGAGGGGTGGGAGTTTGGGTTTTGGGCAGGGCTGTTCAACGCTGACAACTTAATCGCGTGAGCGGCGCGATGTCGGGGAAGAAAGTTGGTTCCCTCGGCGCGTTTTGTCTGAATCTATGTCGGGCAACCGCCACGAAGGTTTGCCCCGATGTCGAGTGTGTTGCTGACGTTG
>CAMBRC010000014.1 GCA_945869965.1 Asaia bogorensis | reverse complement strand
CGCACGACAACGCCCGATCGAGACCGCAAAAATCATCTCAAGCAAGGCTTCGACCGTCCTACGCCGCGCCACAGATCACCAACCAACTCAATCGACACCCGTGCAGACCGAATGACCAGTTACTCCACTCCGACAGGCTGCTAGCGCCGGCGGCCCGGAATAGCCGCGCGGCGCACCCAACGCCCACTTGTTGGAATGCCCAGCCAGAATGAATTCCGCTGCTGTCGTGTTGGTCGGTGCCATCGCGCAGCACTAGCAGCATGCCGCGCGGATGCCAATCAAACCGGCGTGCGCGCCTCCGCCGGCGTCGCCGCCAGCCGCACCAGCCGATCCGTCAACCGATACGCCAGCAGGAACGCCGGCACCGGCAAACACTCGAACCGCGAATGGAAGTTGAACCCGCCGGTGAAATAGTTCGGCGTCGGCACCCCGCGCGCCGACAGCGCCGACCCATCGGTGCCGCCGCGCAGCGGGAAGATGCGCGGCGTGATCGACAACTCCTTGAACCCGCGCTCCATCAGCTCCAGACAGCGCCGGTCATTGCCCATGCTTTCCGCGATATTGGCATAGACGTCCTCGATCGAGACCTTCAGCTTCGCCTTCGGAAACTTCGCCTGCGTCGCCGCCACATGCGCGGCCACCTTCGCCTTGCGCGCCTCCAGCCCCGCCCGGTCGAAATCGCGCAGGTTGATCTTCACCGTCGCCGCCGCCGAATTGTTGCTCATCGAGGTGATGTAGCAATATCCCTCGCGCCCCTCGGTGTGCTCCGGCGTATCCAAGGGATCGAACCGGTTGATCAGGTCGGCCGCCACCAGCACCGGATTGACCATCACCCCCTTGGCATTGATCGGATGCGCCGTGACCCCCTCGATCTCAACCGTCGCCGCCGCCGCGTTGAACGTCTCGAAGATGAATTCCCCCACTTCGCAACTGTCGATCGTATAGGCGAAATCGACCGGAAACCGCTTCAGCTCCATCACCTTGGCCCCGCGCAACCCGATCTCCTCATCGGGCACAAACGCCACCACGACATCCCCATGCGCCGGCTTTTCGCGCACCAGCTGCGAAAGCAGATCCATCACGATCGTCACCGCTGCCTTGTTGTCCGCCCCCAACACGCTGGTCCCGTCGGTGACCAACAGCTCCTGGTTCACGTACGGCAGGAACTCCGGATGCTCCGCCGTCCGCATCCAGATATCCTGGCCCGCGTTCAAACAGATATCGCCGCCATCGAAGAACACTCGACGTGGTTTGATGTCCGGCGACAACCCGACATCCACTGTATCGACATGCGCGCAGAACCCGATCCGAGGCGCCCCCGCCACATTCCCCGGCAACCGCGCGGTCAGACAGGCATGCTCATCGAGATGAACGTCGGACAGCCCGAGCGCCTCCAGCTCCCCCTTCAACAACCGCACCATGTCCCATTGCCCGGCCGTACTCGGCACCACCGTCGCTGCCGCATCGCTCTGGCTGGTCACGGCGAGATAGCGAAAGAACCGCGCGATCAACCGCTCGGCCAGAACGGCGTCATCCCCGCTCATCGGCGCGTTCCGATGCCCAGCCGCTTCATGATCCGTGCCCAATCGGCGATCGCGTGCTCCTGCCCCGGCACCACCTGGATGGTGAACTCGCTGTAGCCAGCATCCCGCATGTTGGCGATCCGCTGCGTCAGCGCCGCCTCGGTACCGGTAAATGTCATCTCGCGGATCAGCTCCCCGGTCACAAAACGCCGCTCGCTGTCCTTCACCGCCATCAGATGCCCGGTATGGTTCTCCAGATACCGCGCATCCGCCGGCTCGAAACCGCGGGCCATCTCGACATACCCCGCCACCACCTCGGCCACCGAGTCCGGCACCGGCGAGGTGTTCGGCAGGCCCGACAGGGCCGCATCCGCCGCACGATGCAGCAGCACCGCCGCCCGCGGCCCGGCCTGCGCCATCGCCCGCGGCGAGTCATACGCCTCGCCATCCCCCAGAACACAGCCCAGCGCAAACCCGGTCGCCACAAGATCCCCCTGCGCCCGCCCCGCCTTCGCCCAGGTCGCCCGCATGCCGGTCAACCACCCCACCGTGCTGGCCTCGTCGCCCACGAACGCCACCCACCCGGCCCCCAGCCTGGCCGTCAACGCCTGCCCGCGCGGCCCATAGGCCGAGATATGCAGTGGAATCGGATCGGTGGTGTTGATCAGGTTCAGTTCGGGATTGAGGAACCGGATCTTGTGCCGCGCCCCCTCGATCTCCGTCTGGACCGTCTCGCGCCGCAACAGCGCCTGCACCACCCGGATGTATTCCTCCATCGAGGCCATCGACACCGCCCCGAGCCCCATCGCCCGCCGCGCGGTAAACCCGGTCCCAATGCCGAAATCGATCCGCCCGGGTGCGAGCTTGTTCAGCGTCGCAAACGCATTCGCCGTCACCGCCGCAATCCGATTCGACGGCACCAGCACCCCGGTCCCCAACCGAATGCGGCTGGTCTTCACCGCTGCCGCCCCCATCGCCACGAAGCAATCGGCACTCAGCATCTGCGTGTCGTAGAACCACGCCGATGCGAACCCGAGCGCCTCGGCATGCGCCGCGACCTTCCACGAATCGGAATCGGTGGGAATGGCGATACCAAACTGCATGATCTGGCTCCTGCGATGGACCCGCAGCTTATCAGCGCCCGCGTGGATTGAAACGCGCCGCCCTCAGCCTTCGCGGCCAGTCTGGCCCGTCATGCGCGCAATCAGCGCATCTTCGTCTGCCCGGGCCAACGGCGTCATGCGCCCACGCCCCAGCAATCCGCGCGTCTTGCGCATCTGGTCGACATAGGCCCGGCACATCCCGCAAATCACCAGGTGGAACCGCATCGCCAGCCGGCCGCCCAACGAAAGGTCGCCTTCCAGCAGGTCCGATGCCTTCTCGGTCACGTCGCGACAGCGCAGCACGCCAGTCTCCTTGCTCGACGAAGATGATCGTCCCATGAAGAAAGGACCCCGCGCAACGCTGGCCGTTACGCGCCGCCGCCCAATATGTTACGCCATACGTGGTTACAAGGGCCGCAGCCAGCATGGACGACAGCGCGTTCGACACGCCAGAGTTCCTCGACCGCCTGCGCGCCGGCGAAGACAGCGCCTATCGCCGCCTGGTCCGCCGCTACCACGCCGTCCTTGTCGGCGTCGCCAGCGGCGTGATCGGCAGCCGCGCCCAGGCCGAGGAAGTCGTCCAGGATAGTTGGATCGCCGTCTACAACAACATCAAGAGCTTCGAGGGCCGCTCCTCGCTCGCCTCCTGGATCTACACCATCGTCCTCAACCGCGCCCGCACCCGCATCGGCCGCGAATCCCGCACCGTCGGCCTCCCCACCATCCTCGACGGCAGCCAGGGCGAGGAACGCGCCGTCCCCGCCTCCGCCTTCCGCGACAACGGCCACTGGGACGAAGCCCCGCGCCTGTGGGACGTGCTCGACCCCGAACGCGTCGTCGCCGGCCGCCAGCTCTGGGACCACGTCCAGGCCGCCATCGAAACCCTCCCCCCCGGCCAGAAAGCCGTCATCATCCTGCGCGACATGGAAGACCGCACCTCCGAGGAAATCTGCGCCCTGCTCCAGATCACCCCGGAAAACCAGCGCGTCATGCTCCACCGCGCCCGCGCCCGCATCCGCGCCGCCATCGACCGCGTCACCGCCCCCGGCGCCCCGGCTGCCCAACGCGCCGCGAACAAACCAGCCGCGCCGAACCGTCGCGGCCCAGCCCAGCGCCTGGCCGCTGCCCTTGCGTCCACCCTGGCCTGGCTAGCCGGCCCACAATCGCCTTACTTGCGGGTCTGAACGTAGTCCCAGAAGCTGAACGTGAAGTCCTGCCCGCCGCGCAGCTTGGTGTGGCACTCGAAACAGCCCGTCACCGCCCCGGCATGTCGGCTCCCATCCGGATTGAACCGCGCGTACTCCCACTCGCCATTGCGCAGCGCCTCGGGATACCCCATCCCCCAGCCGCGCCGCTTCTCCTGCACGAACAGCGCGGCGATCCCCGGCGTGGGGATCAACCGCCCCTGCTGGTCCAGCAGCGGCACCCCGTCCGCGCCCAACCGGGCGGCATGGTCCTCCATGATCATCACCGTCCCCTCCGGCAACGGACCCCCCGGCCGAGCGGCGGCAAACGCCTCGGGGTTCACATATAGGTAGCGGATGATCTTGCGGTCAGCCTTGTCGACCGTGGCATAGCGGACGAACCCGGTCTGATACGCCGCCGGCAGAGCGACATTCTCCGGTCCCGGCGTATAGGCCGGCGCCTGGGCCTGCGCGGGCAGGGCAGCGAGGGCGGCAAGGGCAAACAGGGCAAATCGGCGCATCGCGAACTCCCATGATCCGGTATGGATCGTTTAGTTGTCGAACGACAACTTAAGTGCCGCAAGCGCCCCCGGCAGATAGGTCCCGATGATCCCCCCCACCAGCTCCATATGCCGCGCATCGCTCATCACCGCGCCATAGACATGCCGCCTGATGCCCACAAACACGATCGCCCCGTGCAGGTTCAGTACCAGGTCCCGCTCATCCCGCCCCAGCGGCAACACCGGCGCCGCGCGCCCCACTTCCGCCCGCAACGCCCCCAGCACCGGCAGCAGCACCCGCGCATCCAGATCCGGGCTATAACGCAGCGGCAGATCGATCCCCGCCAGCGCCGCATGCATGAACAGCCGCGCCCGGTTATACCCGGTGTCGCGCAACAGATACGCCGCATAGAACGCCAGCACCCGCTCGGCCAACGGCGCCGCCCCCGCCAACAGCGTCGCCCGGCTCTCGTCCCAAGTGGACCGATAAGCCTCGAACACCGCCGCCACCAACGCCTCCTTGGACGGGAAGTAGCGATACAACAGCGCCTGGGTCACCCCAAGCCTGCTGGCGATCTCCCGCGTCGAGCCCGAAAACCCCTGCTCCGCGAACAGCCGCGCCGCGGCATCAACAATCGCCGCCCGCCGCGCCGCCCCGCTCATCCGCCGCCGCGGCAAAGCCGTCACTCAGTGTTTCCGAAGAGAACGGGAAGGCAAGCAAGCCTCCGGCGGCAAAGGGCCGGGGGCCCTTTGAACCCATGACTAAGCCCCCCAGCCCGCACCACCAGCCATCCAATGAATGGGATCAAAGGGCCCCCGGCCCTTTGCCGCCGGAGGCTTGCTTCCTGACCCGCGTCCCCTCGCTCCACCATCGCCCATCTTGCTCCCTGGCACCGCAAGCGTAGTCTGGCCATATTCGGTCGTCACGGGGAGACATCGCATGAAACCACGCATCGCCTTCATGGGCGCGGGCGCCGTCGGCGGCTATGTCGGCGGCCATCTTCACCGCGCCGGCCACGACATCACCCTGATCGACGCCTGGCCCGAGCACGTCGAGACAGTCCGCGCCGACGGCCTGGTCCTGACCGGCATGACCGACGAGGAAAACGTCACCGCCCACCCCCCGATCCTGCACCTCACCGAGGTCCAGGACATCAGCAAGCAGCGCCCAATCGACATCTGCTTCATCTCGGTGAAATCGTACGACACCGAATGGGCCACCATGATGATGCGCCAATACCTCGCCCCCGGCGGCTACATGGTATCCTTGCAAAACTGCATCAATGAAGAACGTATCGCCAACATCGTCGGCTGGGGCCGCGTCATCGGCTGCATCGCCGCCGCCATCTCGGTCGACATGTTCGAAGCCGGCCACATCCGCCGCACCGTCCCCAAGGGTGGCGCGAACCACACCGTCTTCCGCGTCGGCGAGGTCCACGGCCGCGTCACCGCTCGCGCCGAGCAGATCGCCGAGATGATCGCCGGCATCGACAGCGTCAAGGTCACCACCAACCTCTGGGGCGAGCGCTGGTCCAAGCTCTGCCTCAACGGCATGCGCAACGGCGTCTCCGCCGCCACCGGCCTCGGCGGCAACGAGATCGACCAGCACGACACCCTCCGCCGCTTCTCCATCCAGCTCGGCGGCCAGGCCGTCCGCATCGGCAAGGCGCTGGGCTACCAGCTCGAAAACATCGGCAAGCTCCCCCCCGAAAAACTCGCCCTCGCCAGCGAGAACGACCCCCAGGCCCTGGCCGAAATCGAAGCCCTGATGCTCGCCGGCACCAACGCCGCCGCCCGCAGCAACCTCCAGCGCCCCTCCATGGGCCAGGATATGCTGAAACGCCGCCGCACCGAGATCGCCTTCATGAACGGCTTCGTCGCCGAGAAAGGCGCCGAGATCGGCCGCACCGCCACCGCCCACACCCGCCTGACCGCCCTGGTCCAGGCCATCGAGCGCGGCGAGAAGGAGCCGTCCCCCGAACATCT
The DNA here is from genome assembly GCA_945869965.1 of Asaia bogorensis. Classification (GTDB taxonomy): domain Bacteria; phylum Pseudomonadota; class Alphaproteobacteria; order Acetobacterales; family Acetobacteraceae; genus CAMDGX01. The sequence goes on along the minus strand of CAMBRC010000014.1, from coordinate 51,465 downwards.
GATGGCCCCCTAGGCGATGGCACCGCCGGAACGCTGGTTCGAAGACTTCGTCCCCGGACAGGTCGAGGAATTCGGTGATTTTGTCATGACCCTGGCCGAGATCATCGGCTTCGCCGCCCGCTACGACCCCCAGCCCTTCCACATCGACCCCGAGGCCGCCCGCGCCTCGGCCTTCGGCGAACTGGTGGCCAGCGGCTGGAACACCGCCGCCGTCGCCATGCGCCTGATGGTCGATCATTTCATCCCGCCCAACGCCGCCCTGGGCTCGCCCGGCGTGGACGAACTGCGCTGGACCCAGCCGGTGAAGCCCGGCGACCGCCTGCGTGTCCGTGCCACCATCGCTGACGCCCGACCCAGCCGCAGCAAGCCCGATCGCGGCATCGTCCACACCGCCATCGAAGTGCTGAACCAACACGACGCGGTGGTGATGACCTCGCGCGTCATCGGCCTGTTCCGTGCCCGGCCGCCAGGGCTTGCCCCCGCGCTCCAACCTCAAACCACCCCACCGATCCTTGCCCCGGCCCATCTCGCCGCGCCCCATCTCGCCGCGCCCCATCTCGCCGCGCCCCATACCGGCACCTACCCCACGCACACCCTGGCCGAGATCTTCCACGCCAAACCCGACAGCCCCCTGCGCGGCCTCGCCAGCGGCACCCAGACCGGGGACGCCATCGACATCGCCCTGCCGCCGCTCCACCTCGGCGCCCAGCTCATGCCCATGCTGGAGCCGCACGAAACCCCCGGCGGCGCCAAATGGGATGACCCCTCCTTCCGCTCGATGATCCCCTGGGTCTGCGGCTTCACCGATGTTCGCGTCCACGGCGATGGCGGCATCGTCGTCGCCGAACGCGGCGCGGGTACTGGTTTCGCGGATTTCGGCGCCGTCGTCGCCGACACGGTGTTGCACGTGGCCGAGCAACGCCAAGGCTTCGCCAGAACCGCCGACGGCATCGTCCTGCTCGGCGACTCCCCCCCCGTGCCCCTCAAGGGCACCTGGCTCAGCCTGCTCTGCGGCAGCCACTGGAACTACTACCACTGGATGATCGACGGCATCGGCCGCCTCGCCGCCGCCAACGCCCAAACCCTGGCGCGCTGCACCGGCGTGCTCGTCCCCGCCAGCCTCGCCCCCTTCGCCGCCCAGACCCTCGCCCTCTCCGGCATCACCCGCAACCTCGAAGTCTGGCCGCTCGGCCCCACCGACTCCGTGACCGTGACCGAATTGCTGATACCTTGGCGCATGGCCGACGGCTTCTGGCCCCACCCGGACCTGCACCGGACCCTCGCCAACCTGGTGCCGCACGCCCCCCACAACCCGTCCCTGCCGCGCCGCATCTATATCGACCGGCGCGCCGGCACCAACCGCCCCCTGGCCAACGAAGACGAGGTGATCGACGCCCTGGCCGGCGCCGGCGTCACCCCGATCCGCCTGGAAACCCTGTCCCTCGCCGCCCAGGCCGCCCTGTTCCGCCAGGCCGAACTCGTCGTCGCCCCGCACGGCGCCGGCCTCACCAACCTCGTCTTCGCCCCCCCGGGCTGCCGTGTCGTCGAACTGGTGATGGACGCCTACCAGCACTGGGCCTTCCGCCGCCTCGCCGCCCTGGGAAACCTCGACTACGACTGCGTTCCCGGCCGCGCGCTGCCCGGCCAACCCACCGACTGGGTCCACGACCTCCGCTGGTCCGTCTCGCCCATGCACGTCCAAGCCGCCGTCGCCGCTGCTCTAGGAAGGTAGGCCTTCTTTTTGTGAACAAAAAGAAGCAAAAAAACTTCATCCGCTCGCCCGCATGGTGGAATGCGCTTTGGCATTCCACCATCCCCCCCCAGGGAAAATCCGAAATTATACTGTAAACAAAACCCTCTCCCCGTGGGGACGAGGGGTGGGTGAGGGGTCACCACACCGCCCACACGGTAAAGATAAAAAACCTTGCGCCGCCCGTGTGTATCAGATAAATTACCCACGAATGGATACCCAGACATCCCGGCTGGCCGACCACCTCGCCAGCCTCCGCGCTCCCATCGCCCCCTCGGGGGCGGGTTGGAGACGTGCGCCCAAATCCCCAGAAGCCCTGGTCGCAGCCCTGATCGCCGCCATCTTCGCGCGCATCTTCGCCCGCCTCGAACAAATCCTCCGCCTCTGGCAGTCCGGCAACCTCCCCCCGCCCCCCACTCGCCCCACGCCCCCCATCCGAACCAACCCGGACTCCGCCCCCCGCGCCGCAACCCACCCCAAAAACCGCCGCCCATCCCCCACCCCCATCGTCATCCCGAACGCAGTGAAGGATCCACGCTTCTTCCCGCGTCACCGCCAAGCCGCTGATACCCCCCCAAGCCACCCCCATGCCCGCCCTGCGCGGCGCGATCCGAACCCGCGCCCAATCTCGCCACCTCGTAATCCACCGCGGGCACGTGCACCCCCATCCGCCCCAACTCCCATCTGCCGCCAAACACCCCCTCGTGGGGTCGCACAACCGCGTCTAAATTAATACGATATAGCAACAAAATAACCCCGCCCATCCCCCAAAGGGGCTGGACACCAGGCCACACATGCGCCCCACTACCGCGTCGCAGGAACCGCCGGAGAAAGACGATGGACAGCACCACCCAACAAATCCAGGCCCGCCGCGACCACGCCATGGGCGCCGGCACCCCGCTCTTCTACAACGAGCCCCTCCACCTCGTCCGCGGCGACGGCGTCAACCTCTACGACCCCGCCGGCCGGCGCTACATCGACATGTACAACAACGTCCCTTGCATCGGCCACGCCAACCCGGCCGTCGTCGAAGCCATGGTCCGCCAGCAATCCACCCTGAACGTGCACTCCCGCTACCTGCACGAAGGCATCATCGAATTCTGCGAAAAACTCGCCGCCCTGCACGATGGCAAGCAAACCGCAGGCCCGATCGAATCCGTCATCGTCTCCTGCTCCGGAACCGAAGCCAACGAAGTCGCCCTGCGCATGGCCCGCTTCGCCACGGGCAAACAGGGCATCATCTGCACCGACGGCACCTATCACGGCAATTCCGAGCTGGTCAGCAAGCTCACCCGCCTCTCTCTGGGCAGCAACGCCGTGCCCGACGTCCGCAGCTTCCCCTTCCCCGAAACCTACCGCCCGATCCAAGCCGGCCTCACCGAAGCCGAACTGACCGACGCCTATCTCGCCAAACTCCAGCACTCCATCGACAGCCTGAACGCCAGCGGCGAAGGCTTCGCCGCCCTCATCCTCTGCTCCATCCTCGCCAACGAAGGCCTGCCCAACATCCCCGCCGGCTTCATGGAAAAAGCCAGCGACCTCGTCCACAAGGCCGGCGGCCTGGTGATCTCCGACGAAGTCCAGGCCGGCTACGCCCGCGCCGGCAAATGGTGGGGCTACGAAGTCTCCGGCCTCAAGCCAGACATCGTCGTCACCGGCAAGCCGATGGGCAACGGCCTGCCCATCGCCGCCACCGCCGCCAGCCGCGACCTGGTCGAAACCTTCCGGGCCAAAACCCGCTACTTCAACACCTTCGCCTCCAGCCCTCTCCAGGCCGCCGTCGGCAGCGCCGTCATCGACTACATCGATCGCGAAAACCTCACCGACAGCGTCGCCACCGTCGGCGCCCACCTGAAATCCGAACTGCAAAAGCGCCCCCACCCCAAGATCGGCGACATCCGCGGCGTCGGCCTGTTCATCGGCGTCGAGATGGTCCACCCCGACGGCACCGCCGACGTCGAAACCACCGTCGACATCGTCAACCGCCTGAAAGACAAAGGCTTCCTGATGTCCAACGCCGGCATCTTCCGCAACGTGGTAAAAATCCGCCCGCCCCTGGTGTTCAAGATGGAACACGCCAACGCCTTCCTCGCCGCCTGGGACGAGGTGCTCCGCGAAATCCCAGCCTGACCCTACCCGGCGCTGGCCTGCAACTGCGCAAACCGTGCGGTGTCGATGTACTCGACCGCCTCCACGGGCTTGCCGTTTCGAAAAGTCCAAAGACCGACCCAGCTGGTGTCGAACTCCTCACCGGTTGGCGCGAAAACCAGCCTTGCCCGCACCTCCACCGCGGCGGTGTCGCCATCGACGATCACCCGCGCCAGTTCGAGGCTGCGCGCGGGCATCGCGGCACACATCGCCTCAAGCATCGCGCCGAGCGCCGCACCGCGCTGCGCCACCGCCGGGATCGGCGACGTGCCGGCATCCCCGGCCATGCGGTATGTCGTGTCCGGACCCATCATGGCCATGGCCGACGCGACATCCCCTGCGGCACGCACGGCATAGACCCGCCGCAACCAGGCCTCGATTTCATCACGGCTCATCCCCGTCCTCCCCCAGATCCCGCCACCTCAAACATAGATCATCTTTCGCGTCATTCCGCCATCGACAACAAGTTCCGCCCCGGTGATGAACCCGGCCTCGTCACCCACCAGAAACGCCACCGCCGCCGCGACATCTTCCGCCCGCCCAACGCGCCCCGCCCAGTGCTGCGCCTCATCCGCCGCAGTTGGCGCGGGCCCCTTAGTCAGGATCCACCCGGGACTGATGCAGTTCACCCGGACATCCCCGGCCAAACTGGCCGCCAGCGCATGCGTCAATGCCACCAGCCCACCCTTGGACGCCGCATAAGCCTCCGAATCCGGCTCGGACTGGTGCGCCCGGGTGGAGGCGATGGTGACGATCGCCCCCTTCGCCGCCCGCAACATCGCCTCGCCGGCCCGTGCCAGAAGAAACGTGCTGGTCAGATTGGTCGCCAGCACCGACGACCACTCAACCAGCGAAAGCTGCGCCAGTGGCTTGGTAATGCCGAACCCGGCATTGCACACCAGCGCATCGAGCCGTCCTTCCGTGGTGGCAATGCCGCCGACCAGAGCCGCCACCGCTGCCTCGTCGCCGACATCGGCCCGCACCGAGCGCACGCCGTCTGGCCCATCCGCGGTGATGTCGGCCACCACGACGCGCCAGCCATCGGCCAACAACCGTTCGGCGACCGCCCGGCCGATGCCACGCCCACCGCCGGTGACCAGGGCCGTCTTCATCCCTTTAGCGCGCCCAGCACCTTTCCGGTCCAGGCATCGAGCTGGTTCGAATCGATCCAGCGCAGCACGGCGACGATGTCATTGGTCGGATCGACCCATGTGTAGTTCCCGCCCGCCCCGGTGGCCCAATAGCTATCCGCCGGCGCGCTAGGCTTCGGCGTGCGCCCGGTGTTGAGCCACCATAGGAAGCCGTAATCGGGCTTGATCGGGCAGGGCACCAGCGATTGTCGAATCCAGTCCTCGGACAGGATGCGCCGCTCGCCCCAGGCGCCCCGCCGCGCCATCATCAGCCCGATGCGCGCCTGGTCCTCGGAATGGATGAACACGCCCCCGCCCCAATGCCCGCCGCCGGACACCGAGCGCACATTGCGTCCGCCGGCCAGCACGAAGGAGTTGGAATAGCCGGTCCAGCGCCAGTCGTTCGACGCGCCGATCGGCCCCATCACCCGCTCGGCGAACACGTCTGGCAGTGCCCGGCCGAAGCGGCGCAACAGTGCCAGGCTCAGTCGGTTCACCCGGACGTCGTTGTATTCCCAGTAGCTCCCCGGTTCCGCCAGCGGCCTTGCGTCGCCCTTCTTCGCGTTCGGCCGGCCGTTGAACTCGGTGGCCAGCGCCCGGTTGCGATCCACCTGGTCGGCCTTGCCGAACAGCGTGCCCTCCCATTCCGAGGTCTGGTGCAGCAGATGGCGCCAGGTGATGGCGCCGTTATGCGGCCCGTCGAAGCCGCCATCGTCCACCGTGCGGCCCACGGGCTCATCGAGGTCGCGGATCAAGCCATCGGCCACCGCGATGCCGGCCAGGATCGACAGGTAGCTCTTGGCGACGCTGAAGGTCATGTCGACCTGGCGCGTATCGCCCCAGGAGGCGACCAACTTGCCGCCACGGAGAATGAGCCCGTTCGGCCCGCCGCGAGCCGCCACTGGCCCGAACAGGAAGTTGTCCGGTGGTGGCTCGAAGGTTCCAGTCTCAAGCTGGGCGCGGATGTCGCGCAGCCACTTGCTTTCGTTGGCCTCGGCAAACGCCACCGCATCGGCCAGCTTCGCCGCGTCGAAGCCCGCTTGCTCCGGCGCCATCGTTTCCCAGGCGGCGGCGTCCGCCGGCGGCACATACATGTCGGTCATTGTCTTTCCCTTTGCTACGCCGGGCGGATGCCCCAGGGGAACGGCGCGATCCCCTTGATCATGTCGCGCAGCGAGGTGCGATAGGCGGTCTGCAGGTAGTACTGCCCGACCGGCACGGTCGCCACCTCCTCCAGCGCCAGGCGGCCGAGCTCCTGGGCGATCTTCGCCTGGGCGGCTGCGTCCGGCTCGTCCACCCAGGCCTCGGCCAGCTCCTCGGCGCGCGCACTCTCCCACCAGCCGAACCAGCCTTTCGCGCCCTGGCCGCGCACCAGCGCCGACATCGGCGAGCCATAGCCCGGGGCGCCGCCGCCGGTGTGGAAGAGGCTCCAGCCGCCCTTGTCCACCGGCTCGCGCGAGGCGCGGCGCTGGACCACGGTGCCCCAGTCGCTCTCGCGCAGCTCCACGTTCATGCCGATCTTCTTGAGGTTTTCGTTGGTGACCAGGCCATGCGGGCCGATATCGGGGAAATCGGTGGGATTGATGATCACCACCTTCTGCCCGGCATAGCCGGCCTCCTTCAACAGGGCGCGGGCGCGGTCGAGGTTGCCGGGCATCAGGTCGGCGTGGTCCTGGAAATACGGCGTGTTGCGCGGGAACAGGCTGCGGCTGGTGGTCCACAGCTTCTCGTCGTCGCCGCGGCTGGCGCGCATGTAGTCTTCCTGGCGGATGGTGGCGAGCACGGCGCGGCGCAGGCGCACGTCGTTGAACGGCGGTTGCAGGCAGTTCAGCCGCGCAATGGACAGCCGCCCGGCCGGATCGGTCACCTCGGCACGGATCGCCGGGTTCTTCAACAGGGTCGGGATCAGGTCGACCAGCGGGCGCTCCCACCAGTCGGCCTCGTTGTTCTGCAGGGCCGCACCGGCGGTGGAGGGATCGGGGATGACGTTCCAGACCACGCGGCCGAAATGCGCCACCTTGCCGCCCGCGGTGCCGTCCGGCGCTTCCTGGCGCGGCACATACTTGTCGAACCTAGCGTACACCGTCCGGCTACCGGAATTGTATTCCTCGGCTACGAAGCGGAACGGCCCGCTGCCGACGACCTCGCGCACCGCGGTGTTGGCATCGGTCTTGGCCAGGCGCTCCGGCATGATGAAGGGCGGGCCTTCGGTCTTGGCGATGGCGGCCAGCAGCAGCGGGAAGGGCCGCTTCAGTTTGATCTCGACGGTTCGGTCATCCGCGGTGCCCCAGGTCTCGACCGCGCGGTCGAGGATTTGGCCGAACTGGTCGCGCTTGGCCCAGCGTGCCATCGAGGCGGCGCAATCGGCGGCGCGCACCGGTTCGCCGTCGTGGAAGAACAACCCGTCGCGCAGGCGGAAGCGCCAGATGCGGCCATCGGCCGAGACGCTGTGGCCCTCGGCCATCTGCGGCTTGTAGGCGCCTTGGCTGTCGGTGGCGTACAGCGTGTCGAACACGTACCATGCGTGGTTGAAGGTGACCGTCGCCGTGGTCCAGACCGGGTCCAGCACCGTCAGGTTGGCCTGCGGGATGAAGCGCAGGGTTGGCACCGGCTGGGCGATGGCGGGGGCTGCGAGCGTGGCGGCGAATCCAGCCTTGAGGAAGCTGCGGCGTTTCATGGTGTTTCTCCCTGGTCGCGGTCAGACATTGATCCAGCCACCCTCGCGGGCGCTGCGGGCGATGGCGGTGAGCGCCAGCGCGGTGTCGATCGATTCCGCCTCGGTGCAGCCGTTCCACGCCTGCGCACCCTCGCGGACCATGCGCGCGAACGACTCGGCCTCCAGGCGGAAGCCGTCGCCGCCCGCCAGGGTCTCGGTTTCGAACGGAATTGTCCCGGCGGTCCCGCGCTTGACCCGCAGGTTTAGCGTGCGCTCCGCAGGGGCGTGATTGCTGTAGCTGGTCTCGATCACGCCCTTTTCGCCGACGATCACGGCGTGGCGATGCATGGCGGCGGACATGCAGCTGGTCACCTGGGCGATGGCGCCGGAGGGGAATTCCAGCATCGCCACCACCGTTTGGTCCACGCCGGTCTTGGTGTTGCGCGCGGTGGCGAAGGCGCGTGCCGGGCGTTCGCCGGCGATGATCCGCGCCATGCTCATCGCATAGGTGCCGGCATCCATCAGCCCGCCGCCGCCGCGCGCCGGCAGCAGCCGGATATTCTCCGGATTGCCCAGCGGCGTGCCGTCGGGCGCGACCAGGGCGAAGCCGAACGCCGTGGTGATGAGCTGGATCTGCCCCACGGTGCGCTCGGCCAGCAGCGCCCGCACCCGCAGCGTCTGCGGCTGCGACATATAGGGGTAGGCCTCGACCAGGTGCACGCCCGCCTTCCGCGCGGCGTCATACATAAGCTGTGCCTCCTCGGCTCCCATCGCCAGCGGCTTTTCGCACAGCACATGCTTGCCGGCCTGCACACAGCGGATGGCCCATTCGCAATGCATGTCGTTGGGCAGCGGGATGTAGATCGCCTCGATCGCGGGATCGGCCAGCAGCGCGTCATAGCTGGCGTGATGGCGCGGGATGCCATGCTCGGCGGCGAAGGCAGCGGCCTTCTCCGCCCCCCGGCTGGCGACGGCGTCAACGGTCGCAAGCGTCGAGCCCGCCACGCCGCGGGTGAACTGGCGGGCGATATTGGCGGCACCCAGGATACCGAAACGGACAGGCGCGGTCATGGCGAGGCCCTTGCGGTGCAGGCCGGCAGCATGGCCATCCCGGCCCGGTCCCGCAAGGCAACGCGCGGCAATCAGGCGCGCGTGCTGGCGACCAGCCAATCGCGCAACAGTGCGATCTCCGGCCGGTCGGCGCTGGCCTCCGGCGCCACGATGTAGAACCCCATCACCGAGGGCAGCGACATCGGGAACGGTGCCACCAGCCGGCCGGCAGCGAGGTCGGCCTCGACCAGCGGGGTGTGCCCGAGCGCCACCCCCATCCCGTCGATTGCCGCCTGGATCGCCAGGATCGGCATGTCGAACACCATCGCCCGCTCGGCCAATGCCGGCGACAACCCGGCGGCGGTCAGCCACAGCGCCCATTCATCGGCGAAGGTCGTGGTCGAGATCAGCCGGTGCCGGGCGAGGTCGGCGGGCATGCGCAGCGGCATGGGGCCGTCGCGCAATGCCGGTGCGCAGACCGGGATGATGTCCTCGGCCAGCAGCCACGTGGCGCGCAATCCGGGCCAAGCGCCGCGGCCGTAGCGGATCGCCAGGTCGACCTCCTCGCGGCGGAAATCGACCAGCGACATCGTCGTGCTGATCTCGACCGCCAGCTCCGGATGCGCCGCCTGGAACCCCGCCAGCCGGGGCACCAGCCATTTGGTGGCGAAGGATGGCGTGGTCGACAGCCGCAACATCCGCGGCCCGACGCTGCCGCGCACCTCGGCCGTGGCGTTGCGCAAATCCTCGAACGCACCGTGCACCGCGCTCAGATAGGTCTCGGCCGCCGGCGTCAGGTGCACCGCCCCCGGCATGCGCACGAACAGCCGCACCCCGAGCTGGTCCTCCAGCTTGCGGATCTGGTGGCTGATCGCCGTCTGGGTGACGTGCAACTCCTCCGCCGCACGGGTGAAGCTCAGGTGGCGCGCCGCGGCCTCGAAGGCGCGCAGGCCGTTCAGCGGGGGGAGCGATGTTTGCATTGGGCGGTCCGGACTATGCGGTCCCGCATGAGTGATTCTCATGCGGTGCGTGAGAAATGATCATTTGCTGCGGTGCAACATAAAGGTGTTTCCTAGATATGGCAACAATACTGACGGAGTCACTCCCATGGCCCAGACCCTCACCGCCATTTCGCCCTTTCACCTCCGCTACCCGCGCGACACAAGGCTGCGCGACCTGCTTGCCACCTGGCGCCGCCGGATGGCCGAGCACCGCCAACTCGCCCAGTTCGATGCCCGCGAGTTGCAGGATGTCGGGCTGACCGATGTCGACCGGGCCGCGATCGTCGCCACCCCGTTCTGGCGCGAGGCGCCCCGCCGTCGCTGATATGGGCCGCCGATAGTTGGGAAGCCGGCGCGGGCATGGCAAGCTGCCCGCGCCAATACCGCCCGAGGACCCGATGCCTGATTTCGCGCCACCCAGCCTTGCCGGCAGCTTTCGCGCCATGGCGCGCAACAATGCCTGGTGCAACCATCGCCTGCTGGCCGCCGTCGCCACGCTCGACCAGGCGGCGTTCGCGGCGCATCGCGTGGGGTTCTTCCCCAGCTTGCGCCGGACGCTGAACCACATCCTGATTATCGACCATTTCTACGTGGATGCGCTCGAAGGCGGCGCGCTCGGTCCGGCCGCTTGGGCGAACCAGGAGCCGTGCGCCACCATCGCCGGTCTGCGCGCGGCCCAATCCGCTGTGGACCGGCGCCTGATCGCCCATTGCGATGCACTCACCGACGCAAGCCTCGGCCGCGAAATCCGCGTCCATCGCGGCCAGCGCTTTCAGGCCGAGCGCCAGGACCGCCTGTTGCTGCATCTGTTCCTGCACCAGACCCATCATCGCGGCCAGGCGCACGGGATGCTGAGCGGAACCAGCATCAAGCCGCCGCAGCTCGACGAGTTCTATTCCATCGCCGAAGCCCCGCTGCGTGAAGCCGAGTTTTTCGAATTGGGCTGGACCGAGGCGGATGTCTGGGGTCCTCCCGCCTGACCGCGGCCACCCCATATAGCGGTTCAGCCTCTTGATCGGACCCTGCCATGCTTGCCCGCATCGCCGCCTTCGCCGCCAGCCTCATGGTTGCCGGATGTTCGATGCTCGGTGACCGCAGCAGCACCGAGGAACCCGCCTTCGACGTTGTCGCCACGGTCGGTGCACTGGAAATCCGCCGCTATGGCCCCCGCCTTGCCGCCGAAACGACGCTCCAGGCGGACGAGGAAACGGCGCGCAACCAGGGCTTCCGCCGCCTCGCCGGGTATATCTTCGGGGGCAACAGCGGCAAGGCCGAGATCGCCATGACCGCGCCGGTGTCGCAGCAGGCCGGGAGCGCGATCGCCATGACGGCGCCGGTGTCCCAGGCGCGCGATGCCTCGGGCGCCTGGGTGGTGCGCTTCTTCCTGCCGCGGCAATGGACGATGACAACCTTGCCGCAGCCGAACGACGCCACGGTGCGCCTGGTCACGGTCCCCGACGAAACCGTCGCGGTACTGCGCTTCACCGGCGATCGCGGGGCAGGGGCGGTGGCGGCGCGCCAGGCTGAGCTGCTTCGCGCCCTGCAGGACTCGCCCTGGCGGGCGGCGGGCACGCCGTATGGCTGGTTTTACGACCCGCCCTGGACCTTGCCCTGGCTGCGGCGGAACGAAGTGGTTGTGTCTGTGGTTGGGCGATAAGGAAGGCAAGGGCTCTGCCCTTGACCCGCCAAAGGCCGAGGGCCTTTGGAAACCCAATCGCTTCAGTGGATGAGGTCCAGGGGCTCGGCCCGTGGCGGGTTCGGGCGGAGCCCGATGCTTTGAAAAACCCCGCGGCATCGCTGCCGCGGGGCATTCAGGTTAACCTGACCGCAGCGATCAGACCGAGTAGTACATCTCGAACTCGACGGGGTGCGGGGTGTGCTCGAACTTGTACACCTCGGCCCATTTCAGCTCGATATAGCTCTCGATCTGGTCGGCGCTGAACACGTCGCCGGCGAGCAGGAAGTCGTGGTCAGCGGCCAGCGCCCCGAGCGCTTCACGCAGCGAACCGCACACCGTGGGAATGCCCTTCAGCTCTTCCGGCGGCAGGTCGTAGAGGTCCTTGTCCATCGGGTCGCCCGGGTGGATCTTGTTCTTGATCCCGTCCAGGCCGGCCATCGCCAGGGCGGAGAACGCCAGGTACGGGTTGGCCGAGGGGTCGGGGAAGCGCACTTCCACCCGCTTGGCCTTCGGGTTGGTGGTGTACGGGATACGGCAAGAGGCCGAACGGTTGCGGGCGGAATAGGCCAGCAGCACCGGCGCCTCGAAGCCCGGGATCAGGCGCTTGTAGCTATTGGTCGACGGGTTGGTGAAGGCGTTCAGCGCCTTGGCATGCTTGATCACGCCGCCGATGAAATACAGGCACATCTCGGACAGATCAGCATAGCCATTCCCGGCGAACAGCGGCTTGCCGGCTTTCCAGATCGACATGTGGGTGTGCATGCCGGTGCCGTTGTCGCCATAGATCGGCTTCGGCATGAAGGTGGCGGTCTTGCCGTAGCTGTGGGCGACGTTGTGCACGCAGTATTTGTAGATCTGCATGTGGTCGGCCATCGTCACCAGGCTGCCGAAGCGGGTGCCCAGCTCGTGCTGGCTTTGCGCCACCTCGTGGTGATGCTTCTCGATCGGCAGGCCCATCTCGCCCATCGTCGACAGCATTTCGGCGCGCAGGTCGCTTTCGCTGTCCACCGGCGGGACCGGGTAATAGCCGCCCTTGACCACTGGCCGGTGGCCCATGTTGCCCTCCGGATAGTCCTTCAGGTTCGAGCCCGGCCCCTCGATGCTATCGATCTGATAGGTACCGAAGTTGCCGCCGGTGCCGAAGCGCACGCTGTCGAAGATGAAGAATTCGGCTTCCGCGCCAACCGACAACCCGTCGCCGATGCCGGTCGACTTCAGATAGGCCTCGACCTTCTTGGCGGTCGAGCGCGGGTCACGGTTATACGACTGGCCGGTCGAGGGCTCGAAGATGTCGCAGAAGATGATCATCGACGGCTTGGCCGCGAACGGGTCCATCACCGCCGTGTCCGGATCCATCATCAGGATCATGTCCGACTCGTTGATCGCCTTCCAGCCGGCGATCGAGGAGCCGTCGAACATGATCCCGTCGCGGAACGCGTCCTCGTCGATGGTCGAGATGTGCTGGGCGGTGTGGTGCCACTTGCCGCGCGGATCGGTGAACCGGAGGTCGACATACTCGACCGAGTTCTCCTTCATCATCTCCAAAACCTTCGCCACACCGGATTTCTCCGCGCCGGCGCCGGAAGCCTTCTTCGCCATCGTCGTCCACTTTCCCTGTCTGCCGCCCCCCGCGCCTTGCGGCGGGACGGCGGGTTGGTTGATCGTCTGTCCCGCCCCCGGCTTGCGGGGGTGAGTTGTCACGGCTCGTTGCGGGGCGTCCTAGCCGGGGTGGCGCTGGGATGAAAGGGGAATATGCCCCTGTCGGCCGCTATATCGCCTGCTCGCCGCGTTCGCCGGTGCGGATGCGCACCACTTCCTCGACCGAGCTGACGAAGATCTTGCCGTCGCCGATGCGTCCGGTGCGCGCCGCGTTGACGATCGCCTCGACCGCACGCTCGACCACGCTATCCTCGCACACCACCTCGATCTTCACCTTGGGCAGGAAATCGACCACGTACTCCGCGCCGCGATACAGCTCGGTATGGCCCTTCTGGCGGCCGAAGCCCTTGGCCTCCACCACCGTGATCCCCTGCAAGCCCACTTCGTGCAGCGCCTCCTTCACCTCGTCCAGCTTGAACGGCTTGATGATTGCCTCGATCTTTTTCATGCCTTCGCGTCCCGGTCGTGCCGGGCGCCTCCTCCGTGACCTCGGGACCGCTCATCCCAGACGGCAGGGAGGCGGGAAGACAGGTTTGCATGATGTGTGCCAACCTCCAAATCTCGGCGGTTCCCGGCGGTTGCCCGTTTTTCAGGCGTCGGCAATGCCTCAATTACGGGCGCTGGCTGCCACTCGCGGCGGCAGAATGGTCCGGCTCTGGCAGCCTCGCCGCCAGCCTCGCCACCAGCCTCGCCGGCAGCCTCAATTGACCCCTGCGCCGCCGTCCCCATACTGCGCCGCGTTTGTGGATCGCCGGCTGCGGCCGGCAAGGATGAGGTGTGCCCGCCGTGAAGGACCTGAACCACCAGCTCGCCGGACTCGGCACCACCATCTTCACGGTGATGTCCGCCCTGGCCGTCGAGCACGGCTCGATCAATCTCGGCCAGGGTTTCCCCGATACCGATGGCCCGGCCGACGTGTTGAAGGCCGCCGCCGATGCGCTGATGGACGGGCGCAACCAGTACCCGCCAATGACCGGCGTGCCCGAACTGCGCCAGGCCGTGGCGGCGGCCAACAAGCGGTTCTATGGCCTGGACGTGGATCCCAACACCGAGGTGGTCGTCACCTCCGGCGCCACCGAGGCGATCACCGCCAGCCTGATGGCGCTGATCAACCCCGGCGATGAGGTCGTGCTGATTGAGCCGCTGTACGACACCTATGTCCCGGTGGTCCGGCTGTTGGGGGCGATCCCGAAGCTGGTGCGCCTCACGCCGCCGAACTGGGAATTGCCGCGCGCCGAACTGGCCGCCGCGTTCGGGCCGAAGACCAAGGCGATCATGCTGAACACGCCGATGAACCCGACCGGCAAAATCTTCTCGCGCGCCGAACTCGGCTTCATCGCCGGGCTGTTGCAGAAGCACGACTGCTACGCGGTGTGCGACGAGGTCTATGAGCACCTGGTGTTCGACGGGTTGAAGCACATCCCGCTGATGACCCTGCCGGGGATGCGCGAGCGGTGCCTGCGTATAGGCAGCGCCGGCAAGACGTTTTCGCTGACCGGCTGGAAGATCGGCTACATCACCGCCGATAAGCGGCTCGCCGGGGTGGCGACCAAGGCGCACCAGAACCTGACCTTCACCTCGGCGCCCAATCTGCAACGGGCCGTCGCGGTCGGGTTGGGCAAGGACGATGCTTATTTCGCCGGGCTGGCAGGCGCACTTGAGGCCAAGCGCGACCTGATGGCCGAGGGGCTGGCGCGGATCGGCTTCAGCGTGCTGCCGACCCATGGCAGCTATTTCATCTCGGCGGATTTCCGCCCGCTGGGGTTCAACGGCGACGACATGGCGTTCTGCCGCTACATCACCGAACAGGCCAAGGTGACCGCCGTTCCTGTCACCGCGTTCTATGATGCGCCGGACGCGCCGACGCATTTTGCCCGCTTTGCCTTCTGCAAGCGCGATGAGGTGTTGCTTGAAGCGCTCGCCCGGCTGGAGAAACTGTTCGCACCATTGACGGGGCAGGGGCCCAAGGCGTAAACGCGGCGCTCTGGAATTCGGGGGTGCCCCTCGATGGCGGACGTAGCTCAGTTGGCAGAGCGCCAGGTTGTGGTCTTGGATGTCGCGGGTTCGAGACCCGTCGTTCGCCCCAGTTTTTCTCCAGGTGAAGGCAAGAGTCTTCTTTTTGTGAACAAAAAGAAGCAAATAAACTTTATCCATTGGAGACCAGCATGACGCTGACCGTTGGTATCGGTGGGTTGGGGGCAATCGGGCTCGAACTCGCCAGGTCGCTGGATCGGGGGGTCGATGGGCTGCGCCTGGTCGCCGTCAGCGCGCGGGATCGGGACAAGGCGCGTGCCAATCTGGCCGGTTTTGCCCAGGTGCCGGAGATCGTCGGGCTGGATGAGCTGGCCCGGGCGGATATCGTCGTTGAGGCTGCGCCGGCGGCGGTGTTCGAGACGATCGCGGTGCCGGCGCTGACCGCCGGGCGGATTTTCATCCCCAGCTCGGTCGGAGCACTGTTGCCGCGGATGCATCTGGTCGATCTGGCCCGGCAGCATGGCGCGCGCATCGTGGTGCCGACGGGGGCTTTGCTCGGGTTGGACGCGGTGCGGGCGGCGGCCGAGGGGGAGGTTTCTTCGGTGACCATCGAGAGCCGGAAGTATCCTCGCGGCTGGGTCGGGGCGCCGTATCTGGTGAAGCACGGGATCGATGTGCTGGCGATGAACGCGCCGACGGTGATCTTCGAGGGCAATGCGTATGACGCCGCCGCCGGGTTTCCGGCCAATGTGAATGTGGCGGCTGCCCTGGCTTTGGCGGGGATCGGGCCTGAGCGGACCACCGTTCGCCTGTGGGCCGATCCCGGGGTGGACCGGAACATCCATACGATCAAGGTGGAGGCGGCGGCGGCGCGCCTGACGATGACGGTGGAGAATGTGCCGAGTGAGAGTAATCCGCGGACGGGGAAGCTCACGCCGCTGTCGGTTCTGGCCTGTCTGCGCGGGTTGGTGAGCACGCTGAAGGTTGGCAGCTGAGCGCGGTGTCGGCGGTTTCTTGACAGGCGCGTAATAATCCTGAGATCTTAAGAGGATACTGAGATGACTTGCTAACCTGCTGCGATCTCGATCCGGTCGGCGGATGCGCTAGGTTTTTTTAACCAGAAGTGACGGAGTTATGCCGATGTTCATGCGAATCCTCGTTGCCGCTTTTGCGATCTGCGTGTCGGGGCCGGCATGGGCTGGCATTGTTGTGATCCCGGTTCCTGAGCCCACGAGCCTGGCGCTCCTCGCGGCCGGCGTTGCTGGCGCGGCTGTGGTCCGTGCAGTGCGCAAGCGCCGCAAATAACTGCCTTCGCCGGATCGAGACGCCACAACCGGCCAGCCTGACAGGTTCCGCCCTTGGATACCGCGCCGCCGGCAATTGCCGTGCTGTTCGACCGCACATGGATCTACGTCCTGGCTGCCTTGCTGCTGGTCGTTGAGGCGGCGTGGCCACAGCGGCCGGAAGCCGGCATGCCGCAGCGGCGATGGGGATTGCACGCTGTTCTGTTTGCCTGTTCGAGTGCGCTGGGGTGGCTGCTTGCCGGCGGCACGGCGATGCTGGGGGACTTGTTCCACTCCGGCCAGCGTTCGCCCTGGGTCGGCTGGTGGCATCTGGCACTAGTGGCGCTCGTGCTGGATCATACCTCCTATTGGCTGCACCGCGTGAAGCATCGGACGCCGCTTCTGTGGAGCTGGCACCGGTTGCACCATGCCGATACCAGCCTGGATGTTTCCACCACCGTGCGCCATCACCCGCTGGATGCGCTGAGCAGCGGCTTGGTGATTGGCCTTGTTGCGCTGGCGATCGGGGCGCGGCCGGTGGAGATCGCGGCCTATGGCGTGTTGGCCTTTGCGGTGCAGATCGCGGCGCATGCCAATCTGCGCTTTCCGGCTGGGCTGTCCTGGCTGGCCGCGGTGCTTGTGACGCCGGCTTTGCATCACCTGCATCATGCGCCGCATGTTCGCGATACCGACTCGAACTATGGCGAGGTGCTGAGCCTGTGGGACCGGATGTTCGGTACGTTCAACCCGCCACGCGGCGCGGTCACCGCGTTCGGTGTGGAGCCAGTGACGGCGAGGCCCGACACCTCCAGAACGGCTGAATAATGCTGCGCGGAGGTGAGTGTGGCGATCCGTGAGGCTGATCCGTGGCGGTTGCAGTATTTTGCCGATTATCCTTGTCCGGATGGGGTGGAGATCCCGACCGAGGATGCGGATGCCTGGGTTTGGAACCCCGGGCATCGGTGGGTTTATGACAAGTTGCGGGTGGCGCAATCGCAGGGGTTCGAGGCAGCGCCGCATGGGGTGATGCCGGGGGCGTTTCCGGTGTTTTCCAAGCCGATGATCAATCTGCGCGGCATGGGGGTGGGCAGCCGGGTGATTGGCTCGGCGGAGGAATATGCGACGGCTTGGACGGCGGGACACTTCTGGATGCGGTTGCTGGAAGGCGAGCATGTCAGCAGCGATGTGGCGGTGGAGCGGGGCCGGGCGGTTTGGTGGCGGCATGCCAGCGGTATTCCGGGGGCGGGCGGGACATTTGACCGGTGGATTGTTCAGGCGGCGGGGCGGCCGGGGTTGGAGGCGGCGTGCGGGGCGTGGATTGGCCGGCATCTCGGCGGGTATTCGGGGCTGCTGAACCTGGAGACGATTGGGGGCGGGATTATCGAAGTGCATCTGCGCTTTGCCGATCAGTGGCCGGATCTCTATGGGGCGGGGTGGGTGGCGGCGCTGATCCGGCTTTATGCCGAGGGGCGGTGGGGGTTTGACGATAGCGGGCGGCGGGACGGGTATTCGGTGGTGTTGTTCGGGCCGTCCGGGGGGAACTGGCGGCATCCGCCGGCGGGGTTGGTGGCCGAGATCGCGGCGATGCCTGGCGTGTCGAGTGTGCAGGTGACGTTTCATGAGGACCGGGCGGCGGAGTTGCATGCGATGCCGCCGGGCGGGTTTCGGCTGGCGATTGTGAATTGCTGGGACCTGGCGGCCGGGCGGGCGGCGCGATTGCGGCTGGCGGATTGGTTCGGGATCGCGGCCGCGGGGTGAGGCAGGTCAAGGATGGGGCGGTTGCGGCATGGCAGGATGGTGGGGTTCTGGAGTTTGATCCGCCATGAAATTCATCCGCGCCTATCACGCCTTGTTGGCGGTGCTTGCTTTGCTGGCGTACCTGACCGGCGAGCTTGGGCTGATCCATGCCTGGCTGGGCTATGGGCTGGCGCTGGTGATCGTGTTGCGGCTGGTGGCGGCGAGCGGGGTGGTGGTGGGGGCGCGGCAGCTTGGGTTGCAGCGGTTCTATCCGCATTTCGAGGGGCTGCGGTTCGACAACGTGATGACCCATCCGGCGGTCAGCCGGACGATCCTGGTGGTGATTGCGGTGAGCCTGATTGGCGCGACGGCGACCGGGATTGCGATGGATGGCGGGCGGGCGGTTGGGTTGGCGGAGATCAGTGTGGTGGCGCCCGCGCAGGCGGAGGAAGCCAGGCGCAGCCGGCCGGCGCGCAGCCTGGGGGAGAAGGTGTTGAAGGAGGCGCATGAGCTGTTGGCCAATTTGATGTTGTTGGCCGTGGGCGGGCATGTTGGCTATTTGTTGCTGTTCCGGCGGCCGTTGGCGCGGTTCATGTTGTTTGTCCCGCCGGGGAAGTAGGCGGTTTGGCGGATTTGTGAATTTGTTTTGATACCGTAATAATATGGACGTGCGGAAGTGCAATCCCGGCGGCGGTTTTTTCGCGCAAATGACGCGAGGGCGGTGATCGGCGGCGGGGATGGCGATGTACGCCGTGGTTCGGGGCTGCCGGGTATTGGCGGGCGGATTGCAGCCGGTTGATGGCGCGGTGGTGCCGCGGCGTGATACCGGCGGGCGGGGGGCGGTTGTGCCGGGGGCGGCTGTGGTGCGAGCGGGGCGCTGCGGGGCGGGAGCGGTGGCGCGCGGCGCGAGGGCGGGGAGCTGGCCGGCCTGCCAGAGGGCGAAGGCGGTTTCCAGGCAGCGGATCAGGTGGTCGAGCGCGGACAGAATCAGGGCGTGCAGGATTGTAACCAGCCCGGACCGGGCTTGGTGATGGGTCGCCGGGGCAGCGATGTCGGCCAGGATGGCGGACAGCTGCTGGGCCATCGAAGGGGATGGTTTCAATTGCATGGGCGGATACTAACTAACTTGATTCGGCGAATCAAGGAAAAAATAGCTGATTGTAGAAATTTTTCTGATAGACTTTCGGAGCGATTTTGCGTTGTGCGCCGGGCGGAGGAAGAAGCGTGGATCCTTCGCTGCGCTCAGGATGACGGCGTTTTTGGGGGGGTGTAGAGCCCCCCTCCGGCTCCCCCCGCCCAAGCGCGAGGGGAGAGAAGATTCTTGTAGATGAAGTTTTTTTGCTTCTTTTTGTTCACAAAAAGAAGAGTCTTGCTGCCTTACGCGGCGAGGAAGCCGCGGATTTCGGCGAGGAAGCCGTCGAGGCGGTCGTGGTGGACCCAGTGGCCGGCGCCTTCGAAGGCGGTGACGCGGGCGGCGGTGAAGTGTTTGACTCGGCCGTCGCCTTCGGGGTTTGAGGCCCAGCTTTCTTTTCCGTAGACCAGCAGGGTGGGGCAGGTGATGCGGGCCCAGAGTTGTTCGACTTCGGCGTAGGTCATGTCGTAGGGCGGCCAGCCGCGGACGTAGTTGTCGAATTTCCAAGCGTAGGTGCCGTCTTCGTTCTGGCTGACGCCTTGTTCGGTGAGGTGGCGGGCCTGGGCCGGCGAGAGGTGTTTGTTCTGTTCCTGCATGCGGGCGAAGGCTTCCTCGATGGAGGCGTATCGGCGCGGGGTGCGGGCGGAGAGGGCGCGGCGGTTGTCGATCCAGTCGCGCATGCGGGCGTCGATGGTCATGGCCTCGCGCTTGGCCTGGCTGCGCGGGGAGGGGCCGAGGCCTTCGATGGAGACGAGTTTTTTGACGTTCTCCGGGTAGATGCCGGCGTAGCGGAGCGCGATGTTGCCGCCGAGGGAATGGGCGATGATGGTGACGGGGGCGAGTTTCTGCTGGTGGATGAGTTGGGCCAGGTCGGCGATGTAGCCGGCCATGGTGTAGTTGCCGTCATCGGCCCAGGCGCTGTCGCCGTGGCCGCGCAGGTCGGGGGCGATGATGTGGTGGTCGCGGCGCAGGTCTTCGGCGACCCAGTCCCAGTTGCGGCAATGGTCCTGGCCGCCGTGCAGCAGGATCAGCGGCGGGGCGTCCGGATTGCCCCAATCGACGTAATGCAGGCGCAGGCGCTGGGAGAAATAGGTCCGCGAGGTGGGGCCGCGCTTGGGCAGGGCGTGTTCGACGGCGGGCGGTGTCGCGGGGGGTGTCGTGGGGGGCATGGGGGGCGGGAACCTTGTCATCAATGCTGGGACGGCTAAGCTTAGGCAACGCCCCCCTTAGACACCCCACCAGAGGGCGGCAAGAACCGGAGGACCCAATTGGCCAAGCTCACATTCCCCGTCGAGGCGTCGCACATCATGATGTTCGCGAACTCGATCAGCGACACCAACCCCGTTTACCACGATGCCGAGGCGGCCAAGAAGACCTCGGCCGGTGGTATTGTGGCACCGCCGTCGTTCGCGCAGTCGGTGGCGCAGTTCAACCCCGATTATTTCCTGCGCCCGAAGCCCGGCAAGCCGTGGTTCGGTTCGGGTAAGACGCCGTCCGGCGTTGAAGGCAAGGCGACGTCTTCGGGCGGGCTGCATGCCGAGCAGCATTTCGAGTTTCATCGCCATATCCGTCCGGGCGATGTGCTGACGGTTGAGACCAAGCCGGGCAAGACCTGGGAGCGCGAGAGCAAGCGGGCCGGCAAGCTGTCGTTTCGCGAGACGGTCAGCGAGTATCGCGACCAGAACGGCAATCTGGTGATCACCGCCACCGGCGTGGGCGTGACCACCGAGCGGCCGGTTTCGCAGGGTTAGGGAGAGAGCACATGACATTGAAGGCATCCGCCCTGAAGGTGGGCGACGTCTATTCCGAGCGCGTGGTCGATAATCTCTCGCGCACCCAGATCGTGCAGTATGCCGGGGCTTCGGGCGACTATAACCCGCTGCATTCCGACGAGGTCTATACGACGCAGGTGGCCGGCTACCCCAGCGTGTTTGCGCACGGGATGCTGACCATGGGGCTGACCGGCAAGATGCTGACCAACTATGTCGGCGACGGCACGCTGACCAAGTTTGGCGTGCGGTTCACCAACCAGGTGTGGCCGGGCGATACGCTGGATGCGCGGGCGACGGTGGCGGCGATCCGCGAGGAGGGCGGGGTGCGGCTGGTGGACCTGACGCTTTCGACCGTCAACCAGGACGGCAAGGAAGTGATGACGGGGAATGCTACGGCGAAGATCGACGCGTAGCTTTTTCGGCGCCGGTGTCCCGGCCGGGTGAGGCATCCGGCCGGGGAGCAGGCAAGGAAGGGTTCTTTTTTGGAAAAAAGAACCAAAAAACTTTTTTCCACTATGGCATCCGAAGCAAACGGATGAAGTTTTTTTGCTTCTTTTTGTTCACAAAAAGAAGACCTTTCTTGCTGCTGCTGGCGGTGACTGCCGGTTTGGTGCTGGC
This sequence comes from Asaia bogorensis, assembly GCA_945869965.1. Lineage (GTDB taxonomy): Bacteria > Pseudomonadota > Alphaproteobacteria > Acetobacterales > Acetobacteraceae > CAMDGX01. Next base: position 29,877 of record CAMBRC010000014.1, on the reverse strand, counting down.
GGATGCGATCAATCGGGCGGGGTCGGCCAAGCCGGAGGCGATCCGGGTGGCGCTGCGGGCGACCGATATCAAGGGCGATCAGACGATCATGCCGTGGCGTGAGGTTCGACGAGACCGGGCAGAATGCCGAGTGCAACCCGGTGATGCAGCTGATCCAGGGCGGGGTTTACTGGACGATCTTGCCGTTCGGGCAGGCGGTGGTGGGCGCAGCCGCGTGATGAGCGGCAAGGCGAGCGACATCGCCGCGGACGAAGGCGCACGCCGCGCCTATCTCGGGATTTAAACGGATAAAAGTTTTTTGGTTCTTTTTTTCAAAAAAGAACTTCTTTTTGAAATTCGACGCAAAAATTTTTTATCCATTGAGGCCGTGCTTGACAGCGGGGCGTGGGATGCGATCTGACCAAGGGATGGATGATTTTGCCGGCTTTGGGAGGATTCGCACAATGCGCCGTCGTTTTTTGATTGCTGCCGCGGCTGTGATCGGGTTGTCGGGGGGCGCGCAGGCGCTGGATAGCCGGTATGTCGATGCCAATGGCGACATGGTGGCCGATGCGCCGGCCGATCCGAAGCTGTTTGTCGATCCCGGCACGCTGATCTTTGCCTATACGCCGGTCGAGGACCCCGAGGTCTATCGCAAGGTGTGGGACGAATTCCTGGCGCATCTGACCAAAACGACGGGCAAGAAGGTGGTGTTCTTCCCGGTGCAGTCCAATGCCGCGCAGATCGAGGCGATGCGGGCGGGGCGGCTGCATGTGGCGGGGTTCAACACCGGGTCCAATCCGCTGGCGGTGAACTGTGCCGGGTTTGTGCCGTTTGCGATGATGGCCAGCCTGAAGAACGAGTTTGGCTATGAGATGGAGATCATCGTCCAGGCTGATGGTCCGATCCGCAAGATCGAGGATCTGAAGGGGCGGACGGTGGCTTTTACCGATCCGAACTCGAACTCGGGGTTCAAGGCACCGTCGGCGCTGTTGCGCGCGGAGTTTGGGCTGGAGGCGGGGCGGGATTTCAAGTCGGCGTTTTCGGGCAAGCACGACAACTCGGTGCTGGGGGTCGCTAACAAGGACTATGACGCGGCGGCGATTGCCAATTCGGTGATGGTGCGGATGGTTGAGCGCAAGGTGGTCGATGGCGCCAGGCTGCGGTCGATCTACAAGTCGCAGACCTTTCCGACGACGGGGTATGGGCATGCGCATAATTTGAAGCCGGAATTGGCGGCGAAGGTGCGTGAGGCATTCTTCACCTTCAACTGGGAAGGCAGCGCGCTGTTGAAGGAATTCGAGAAGTCGAGCCCGCCGCAGCAGAAGTTCATGCCGATCACGTTCAAGCAGCATTGGGCGGTGGTGCGGGATATCGATGCGGCGATGAGCGTTTCGTATACGTGCAAGTGAGCGCTGATCCCCGCACCGCGCCGATGCTGCGGGTTAGGGGCCTGACCAAGACCTATCGCGGTGGCGACAAGGCTTTGGACGGGGTGGACCTGGATGTGCCGCGCGGGCAGTTGATGGCGCTGATCGGGCCGTCGGGGGCGGGCAAGTCGACGTTGATCCGGTGCGTCAATCGGCTGGTGGAGCCGAGTGCCGGGTCGATTGCGGTGGATGGGGCGAAGGTCACCGGGCTGGGCAGCGGTGGGCTGCGGGCGGCGCGGCGGCGGATGGGGATGATCTTCCAGGAGTATGCGCTGGTTGAGCGGCTGACGGTGATGGAGAACGTGCTGTCGGGGCGGCTGGGGTATGTGGGGTTCTGGCCGAGCTGGTTGCGGCGGTTTCCGCAGAACGACGTGGACGAGGCGTTTCGGCTGATCGAGCGGGCGGGGCTGGGGGGGATGCACGACAAGCGGGCCGACCAGCTTTCGGGCGGGCAGCGGCAGCGGGTGGGGATTTGCCGGGCGCTGATCCAGGACCCCGCGCTGTTGCTGGTGGATGAGCCGACGGCGAGTCTGGATCCCAAGACGTCGCGGCAGATCATGCGGTTGCTGGTGGAGCTGTGTGCGGAGCGGCAGTTGGCGGCGATTGTGAATATTCACGACGTGGCGCTGGCGCAGATGTTTGTGCAGCGGATTGTCGGATTGCGGGCGGGGCGGATTGTGTTTGACGGGACGCCGACGGCGCTGACGACCGAGATGCTGACGGAGATTTATGGCGAGGAGGACTGGGCGGCGACCAGCCCGGCCGAGGATGATGAGGATGAGGGCGCGCCGTTGGCCCGGGTGGTGGCGACGCGGCTGGCGGAAGAGGCGCGATGAGTGCAGCGGTTGGGCGGGGGGCGGTTGGCCGGCGCTGGCGGGCGCCGCCGCTGATTGCCAATCCCTGGTTGCGGCTGGCGATCTATGGCGGGGGTGGGCTTTATCTGGCGCTGGCGCTGGGGACGTTGCAGGTCAACTGGGCGCGGGTGGCCGAGGGGCTGGTGCGCGGCTGGGCGTTTGTGGCGGCGTTCGGCAATCCGGATTTCAGCTCGCGCTGGGGCGAGATTTCGGAGGGGATGATCGAGAGCTTGACCATGACGGTGGTGGCGACCGTGGTCGGGGTGGCGATCTCGTTGCCGGTCGGGCTGGGGGCGGCACGGAACCTGGCGCCGTTGCCGGTTTATGTGGTGTGCCGGGGGATCATCGCGGTGTCGCGGTCGTTTCCCGAGATCATTGTGGCGATCCTGTTTGTGAAGATGTTCGGCTTTGGGCCGCTGGCGGGGATGGTGACGCTGGCGTTCGCGACCATCGGGTTCATGGCCAAGCTGTTGGCGGAGGACCTGGAAGACATCGACGAGGCGCAGGTGGAGGCGGTGCGGGCGGCCGGGGCGTCGTGGCCGCAGCTTATGGTTTATGCGGTGCAGCCGCAGGTGCTGCCGCGGTTCATCGGGTTGTCGGTGTATCGGCTGGACATCAATTTCCGCGAGAGCGCGGTGATCGGGATTGTCGGGGCCGGGGGGATTGGGGCGACTTTGAACACGTCGTTCGATCGGTATGAGTTTGGGACCTCGGCGGCGATCCTGTTGCTGATCATTGGGATTGTGATGGTGGCGGAGTATTCGTCCGGCATCATTCGCAAGCGGTTGCAGTAATGCCGACGCAGGTTCTTCCGGGTGGTGAGGTTTCGTGGCAGCGGCGCAGCATGGGGGCGCGGCTGGCGCGCTGGGCTGGCTGGCTGCTGGGTGTGCTGGTGACGGTGCAGTGCTGGCAGATCATGAACGAGGATACGATCTGGGAGTTCGTCTATGACGCGCCGACGCAGGCCGGGGATCTGTTGGGCCGGATGTGGCCGCCGCGCTGGTCGGTGCTGGACAAGCTCTGGTGGCCGCTTTGGGACACGCTGAACATGGCGACGCTTGGCACCGCGCTGGGCGTGGTGCTGGGGGTGCCGGTGGCGTTTCTGGCGGCGCGGACGACGACGCCGAGTGTGACCATTGTGCGGCCGATTGCGTTGCTGGTGATTGTGGCGTCGCGGTCGATCAATTCGCTGATCTGGGCGTTGTTGCTGGTGACGATCATGGGGCCGGGGGTGCTGGCGGGCATCATTGCGATCGCGCTGCGCTCGATCGGGTTCATCGGCAAGCTGTTGTATGAGGCGCTGGAGGAGACGGACGCCAGGCAGATCGAGGCGATCACCGCGACCGGGGCTTCTGGGCCGCAGCGCATTGCCTATGGCTTCGTGCCGCAGATCATGCCGGTGTTTGCCGGGATCTCGGTGTATCGCTGGGACATCAATATTCGCGAATCGACGGTGCTGGGGCTGGTAGGGGCCGGGGGGATTGGGTTGCAGCTCAATGCCAGCGTGTCGCGGCTGGCCTGGCCGGAGGTGACGGTGATGTTCATTGCCATTCTCTGCACCGTTGCGGTTTCCGAGTGGGTTTCGGCCAAGGTGCGGGCGGCGATCATCTGAGCAGTACTGGGTGTTGGCGCCGTGCGCCGGGTGCATGTTTGCCGCCCCACTTGCACATGGCGGAGGGTTCGGCCAAAAACAAGCAAGCCCGATGAAACGCGGGTACTGGGGAGAATTGAACATGCGTCTTACGCGACGTCTGGCGGGTCTGGCTCTCGCTGCCGCGGCTGTGGTTGGCTTTGGCGCGGGGGCAGAGGCCCAGGAGAAGAAGTTCAAGATCGGCGTGATCTACGATTACTCCGGCCCGTTGGCCGGCGGCGGATCGAGCCTGCATGGGCTCGGCGCCAAGATCATGATCGAGCATTTCCAGTCGAAGGGGCCGATCGAGGGCTATACCGTGGAGGCGATCTATGCCGACGCGCAGAGCAAGCCCGAGGTCGCGATCAACGAGGCGGTGCGGCTGATCGAGCAGGAAAAGGTCGACATGCTGCTCGGCTTCTTCTCGTCCGCCCAGTGCGTGCCGGTGGCGGGGCGGATTGAGCAGCTCGGCAAGTTCATGTGGATTACCACCTGCATCTCGACCGCGGTGCTGGAGAACCGGAACTACAAGAATGTGTTCCGCGCCCAGCCGATGGGCCAGCATTTCGGTGTGGCTTCGACCGACATGGTCGCCGGCTATGCCCAGGAGAAGTTTGGCAAGGCGCCGAAGGACCTGCGGGTGGCCATCGTCCATGAGGACGGCGCGTATGGCGTGGACGTGGCGAAGGGCAACGAGGCCGGCGCGGTGAAGCACGGCCTTAATATCGTGCTGAAGGAGGGGTATGCGGCGACTGCCCCCGATCTTTCGGCGCTGATCACCAAGCTGCGGCGCGCCCGTCCGGATGTGATCCTGCACACCGGCTACAACCCCGACATCTCGCTGTTCCTGCGCCAGGCGCGCGAGGGCGGGCTGAAATTCGGGGCGCTGGTCGGTCATGGCGCCGGCTATGGCGTGCCGGAGAAGCTGCGCGAGGCGCTGGGCAAGGATATGATTGGGTTCTTCAACGTCGACCCGATCTCGATCTGGGAGAGCAATCAGGCGGCGCTGACGCCGGATCTGCCGCCGATGGTGAAGATGGTGGGCGAGGCCTATGACAAGGCGCTGCCCGGCAATCAGCGCTCGGCCCATGTCGGCATGGCGGCGAGCAATGTCTACCTGTTCATGCAGCATGTGCTGCCGCGCGCCATCAAGGTGCATGGCGGGGTGAGTGCTGAGGCGCTGCGAAAGGCGGCACTCGAGATCGACCTGAAGGAGGGCGGCACCATGCTGGGCTTCGGGGTGAAGTTCCTGGCGGACGGTCCGCTCGCCGGCCAGAACGAGCGCGCGCTGCCGGTGGTGATCGAATACACCGCGACCGGGTCCGACGTGGTGTGGCCGAAGTCGCTGGCCAAGCGGCCGCCGACGCTGCCGCTGCCGGCTGGCAATCCGTACACCACGCGCTGATCGCCGGTTCATGCTCGAGGTTGCTGGGCTGACCAAGCGGTTCGGCGGATTCACCGCCGTGAACAACGTGTCGTTCAAAGTCGATGAGGGCGAGATTCTCGGCCTCATCGGCCCGAACGGCTCGGGCAAGAGCACGATCTTCAACATGCTGTCGGGCACGCTGGCGCCCAATGGCGGGTCGATCCGGTTCCAGGGGCGGGAGATCGGCGGCAGCGCGCCGCATGCGATCATCAATTCCGGGGTGGGGCGGACCTTCCAGATCCCGCGGCCGTTCCGGCGGCTGTCGATCCTGGAGAACGTCGTGCTCGCCGGGTTCTATGGCCAGGGCGGCGGGCAGGGCGGGCATTCGCGTGCCGCTGCGGAAACCTCGGCCCGCGAGGCGCTGTTCATGGTCGGCTTGCCCAGCGACCCCCACACGCGGGTGGATGGGCTGGGGGCGGCGGGGCTGAAGAAGCTGGAGCTGGCCAAGGCGATCGCCACCAAGCCGAAGTTGCTGCTGGCGGACGAAAGCCTGGGCGGGCTGGACGAGGGTGAGATGGACCAGGCAGCCGATATGCTGCGCCGGATACGCGCTGAGTTGGGCATTACCATCATCTGGGTGGAACACATCATGGGTGTGTTGATGCGGGTGGTGGACCGGGTGATGGTGCTGGACCACGGCGAGAAGATCGCCGAGGGCCTGCCGGCCGAGGTGGTGCGCGACCCCAAGGTGATCGAGGTCTATCTGGGCTCCGATGCCGATGCTGTTCACGCGGTGGCCTCGGCCGCGCGCGCATGATGCTTCACGACGCGCCGGGATCCTTCTCATGCTTGAACTGAAATCGGTCGATACCGGCTATGGCACCTTCCAGGCGCTGTTTGGTGCTTCGCTGGAAGTGCGACTGGGCGAGGCCGTGGGGGTCATTGGCCCGAACGGGGCTGGCAAGACCACGCTGATGCGGGTGATCTCCGGCCTGATCCGGCCGCGCGCCGGGCAGGTGCTGTGGAACGGCGAGGACCTCGCAGGCGTTGCGTCGCACCGGATCGTGGAGCTGGGCATTGCCCATGTGCCGGAGCATCGGCGGCTTTTTCCGCGCATGACGGTGGAGGACAATCTGCGCATGGGGGCGTTCATGCCCGCGGCGCGGCCGAAATTCGCCCAGCGGCTGGAGTTCGTCTACTCGCTGTTCCCGCGCATGAAGGAACGCCGTAACCAGCTTGCCGGCACTATGTCGGGCGGTGAGCAACAGATGTGTGCGATCGGCCGGGCGCTGATGTCCGATCCGAAGATCCTGTTGATGGACGAGCCCTCGGCGGGCCTGGCACCGGTGATCGTGCAGCAGGTGTTCGAGCTGGTGCGGCGCATTCGCGAGAACGGGCTGACGGTGCTGATCGTCGAGCAGAACGTGCAGCAGGTGCTGAAGGTGGTGGACCGGGCGTATCTGCTTGAGGCCGGAAGCATCCGGATGAGCGGGACGTCGGCCGAGCTGATGGCCAGCGATACGATCCGCGAGGCGTATCTTGGAGTCTAGGCAAGGGGTAGGTCTTCTTTTTGTGAACAAAAAGAAGCAAAAAAACTTCATCCATTTGCGCAGTGCCGACCGTTTTGCCTCGGGCAAACGGATAAAGTTTTTTTGCTTCTTTTTGTTCACAAAAAGAAGACTTTCTTTCTCCTTCCTTGGCTTTGGAGCACCCGCATGGGCTTCCTAGACATCTACCTGGTCGAGGCGCTGATCAACGGCCTGTTGCTCGGCGGCGTGCTGGCGCTGTTGGCGCTTGGGTTGAACCTGATCTTCGGCGTGATCGACGTGGCCTGGATCTGTTACGCCGAGCTGGTGATGTTCGGCATGTATGCGATGTATTACTTCGTCAGCGTGTTCGGCATCCCGCTCTGGTTCGCGGTGCCGGCGACGATCATCGCGATCGGAGTCATGGGGATCCTGCTGCATCTGCTGGTGATCGCCCCGCTGCTGGGGGCGGCACCGATCAACCAGTTGTTGGCGACCGGCGGCGTGTTGTTCTTCCTGCAGAGCCTGGCCACGGTGGTGTTCGGCATCGACTTCCGCAACCTGGGCATCCGGCTGCCGACGTTGGAGGTGGCCGAGGTGTTCATCAGCTATGCCCGGCTGCTCGCCTTTGGCGCGGCGCTGAGCGGCATGGTGGCGCTGTATCTCTTTCTCACCCGCACTTATGTCGGCACGGCGATCCGGGCGATTTCGCAGGATCGTGAGATCATGGCGCTGATGGGGGTGGATACCCGGCGGATCTATGTCATCACCTCGGCGGTGGGGGGCGCGCTGGCCGGGTTGGCGGCTTGCCTGCTGGTGTTGCAGTACGACGTGCATCCCTATGTCGGGCTGTCGTTCGGGCCGATCACCTTCATGATCTGCGTGATGGGCGGGTTGGGCAACATGATCGGCGGCTTCATCGCCGCGTTCATCTTTGCCGAGATCATCTCGGTGGGCGGGCTCTATCTCGACCTTGAGTGGGGGTATGTGTTCGCCTTCGTGTTCTTCATCGGCATGATGTTCATACGGCCCGAGGGGCTGCTGGCGAGGCGCTCATGAACCGCTCGCTGCTCTGGGTCATCGCCGGGGTTCTCCTGGTGGGGATGCCGTTTGTTTACGGCGCGCCGTATCCGATGCACATCATCATCACCATCCTGATCTGGTCGTTCGCCTATACGTCCTGGAGCATGATGGGCCGGTTCGGGCTGGTTTCGCTTGGCCATGGCGGGTTCATGGGGGTGGGCGCCTATGCCACGGCACTTGCCTGGAACCATTGGGGGCTGTCGCCTTGGCTCGGCATTCCGCTCGGCCTGGTGTGTGCCGCCATTCTCGCCTTGGTGGTGGCGTGGCCGTGCTTCCGCTTTCGCATCACCGGGCATTATTTCGCGCTGGTCACCTTGGCGCTGTCCGGCATCGTGCTCCAGGTCATCACCGCCACGCGCGACCTGACGGGGGGCTCGCTGGGGTACACGCCGAACCGCGTGCCGGGCGGCTCTTCCTGGCTGGCCTTCCAGTTCACCGACAAGCACACTTGGTACATGATCGCGCTGATCGTCTGGGCGGCGGGGCTGGCGATCTGGTACGCCGTTGATCGCAGTATGTTGCGCTATGCGTTGGAGGCGATTTCGGAAGACGAGGATGCGGCAGCGGCGGCGGGCGTCAATGTGACGCTGGAGAAACTCAAGATCACCGTGCTGTCGGCGATGATGACGGCGATGGCCGGGGCGCTGTACTGCCAGTACCAGATGTTCGTGTCGCCCGATACGGTCAGCGGCATTTCGGTCTCGCTACAGATGGTCTTTGCGGTGGTTGTCGGCGGGCTCTACGTCGCCCTTGGTCCGACTGTCGGCGCGGTCATCACCATTCTGCTTGGCGAGGGGCTGCGGATTGGTTTCGGCACCTCGGCTGTGGGGTGGGACAATCTGATCTACGGGTTGTTGCTGGTGGTGTTCATCATCTTTCTGCCGAAGGGGATTTTGGGCAGCATCATGGGTGCGTTCCGAAGCACTCCCGCGAAAACCGCCGCTTGAGCATCGGGGGTTCAACCATGCAAAATCCCCCTACTCAGAACCTGGGGGTGCATAGCATCCGCGTTGGCGACATCACCGTCACCGCGCTGAATGATGGCCAGTTCGAGGCCTCGACCGCACTTCTCAACGGTGTCAGCGAGGATGCTGCCGCGGCGGCCGAAGCCGGTGCTTTTCGCGCGATGCCGCCGCGCATCACCATCTCGTCCTTCCTGCTCGATATCGCGGGCAAGAAAGTGCTGGTCGACGCCGGCTGTGGCACCGCGTTTGGCCCGAACATGGGCAAAAGCCGTGATCGGCTGGCCACACTTGGCCTCCAGCCGGCGGACATCGCCACCATCTTGGTCACCCACGCCCATGTCGACCACGTCAGCGGCCTCGTCGATGCCCATGGTGCTGCGTATTTCCCGAACGCCGAGATTGTCGTCAACGGCCTGGAAACCGCGTTCTGGCTCGACGATGCTCGCGCCGCCGCTGCCCCCGATGCCGCCAAGGGCGCCTTTGCCACGGCCCAGGGGGCGCTGCGTCCCTATGCCGCGCGCACCCGGACCGTCAGCCACGGCCAGGAGGGGATCGCTGGCGTGACCTGCCATCACCTGCCGGGCCACACGCCCGGTCACTCCGGCTGGCTGCTCGCCTCCGGTGCCGACACGCTGTTGATCTGGGGCGACGTCGTCCACTTGCCCGGCATCCAGTTTGCCTTGCCCGAAGCCGGCCTGGCCTTCGATACCGACAGCGACGAAGCCCGCACGTCACGCCGCCGCGCGCTGGATATGGCCGCCACCGATAAGCTGCTGGTCGCGGGGATGCACCTGGATTTCCCTACCTTCGGCCACGTCGTCAAAGCCGGCACCGGCTACGCCTTCGTTCCCAGCGTCTGGCGGCCGGAAGCGTAACGAAGGCGCTTCATGGTTGAGGGGGCAAAGCCCCTGGCCCGCCTAACGTCTGCGCCAGCCCGACCGCCAGCGGCCGTGGGATCACGCCAAGCAGCGCGCGCATGTCGTCGATGGCGAACGCCTTGTCTTCAAGCAGCCGGCGGATCTCATCGGCATGGATGCGCGGCAGGCCGGGCAGGGCGGTGAGCGGGCTCAGTGCCATCAGCAGCCAAGCGGGCAGCGGCAGGACGCGCGGCGTGCGCAGCCCGGCGGCGTGGGCGATGGCGCGGATGAAATCGGCATAGGTCAGGGGCGCAGGTCCGGCGACCACCACCGCTTGTGGTGTGCCCCAGGGGCGCGCCAGGGCCGCCACCAGACAGGCGGTGACATCGTCCTGGTGGATTGGCTGCACCAGGCAGCGGCCGCCGGCGGGGAGCGGCAGCACCGGCAGGCGGCGCGCCAGGGCGGCGAGCCGGCGCACATTGTTCTCACCTTCGGCGCCATAGATCATGGTGGGGTGCAGGATCACGCCGTCGCCGCCCCAGGCGCGCAGGGCGGTCTCGCCGGCGATCACGCCGCGGCCGTGCGCGTCGGGCCATTTGGTGAAGCGCCGCGTGCTGCCCATCAGGACCACGCGGGCGGTGCGCGGGGCAGCGGCCAGGATGGCGGCGGCGTGGCGCGCATGGGCGGTGTTGGCAATATGTGTTGCATCCGCCAGCGCCTTGGTCAGTGCGGCGGTATCGCCCAGATCGGCCTGGCGTGCCGCGAAGGGCAGGGCGGTGGTGCCGAATTTTTCGACGTTGCGCACCACGGGCACTACGTCGACACCGCACGCCGTCAGCGCCCGGCACAAGGCTTGGCCCGATCGGCCGGTGGCGGCGATGACGTGAACCCGCTTCATGATGCGACTATAGGGAGTGCGGGGCAGGGCGGACAATCATGTGGTATTATTATACCACATATCCAACCCCTTGACGGAACAGCCTACAAACGGCATAAGCCGCCGCCTGTTCTAGGGGACACTCATGCTCAAGACCACCCTTTCGCTTAAGCCCGCGGAGGTCAAGAAAGATTGGCTGCTGATCGACGCGGAGGGCCTGGTGCTCGGCCGTCTCGCGGTCATCATCGCCAACCGTCTTCGCGGCAAGCACAAGCCGACCTTCACCCCGCACGTCGATTGCGGCGACAACGTTGTCGTCATCAACGCCGACAAGGTGAAGCTGACCGGCAACAAGGCCGCGCAATCGGTGTTCTACTACCACACCGGCTATGCCGGCGGGATCAAGGGCCGCACCCAGGGCGAGCGCCTGGCCAGTGCGCATCCCGAGCGCGTGCTGGAAAAGGCGGTGGAGCGCATGATCACGCGCGGTCCGCTGCAGCGCAAGCAGATGAAGCACCTGCATGTCTATGCCGGTGCCACCCACCCGCATGACGGGCAGCAGCCGAAGTCGCTGGACGTCGCCGCCCTGAATCCGAAAAACAAGAGGGGCTGAGCGCATGTCCGAAACCCAGTCCCGTACCCTCGCCGACCTCAAGGACCTCGCGGTCGCCCAAACCGTTACGCTGTCGGACGCGCCGAAGCGTGAGCCGAAGCGCGACGCCCTTGGCCGCAGCTACGCCACGGGCCGGCGCAAGAACGCCATCGCCCGCGTGTGGATCAAGCCCGGCAAGGGCGAGATCGTCGTGAACGGCAAGAAGGTTGGCCAGTATTTCGCCCGCCCAGTGCTGCGCATGCTGATCACCCAGCCCTTCCTGGTGGCCGACCGCTACAACCAGTTCGACGTGTTCTGCACGGTGAACGGCGGCGGTTTGTCCGGGCAGGCCGGCGCGCTGCGCCACGGCATCACCCGGGCGCTGACCCATTACGAGCCGGAACTGCGCGGCATCCTCAAGATTGCCGGCTTCCTGACCCGCGACAGCCGTGCGGTGGAACGCAAGAAGTATGGCCGCGCCAAGGCCCGCCGGAGCTTCCAGTTCAGCAAGCGCTGATCTCGCGGTCTTCGGACGAAATCAGGGGTCGTGCTTCCGCACGGCCCCTTTTTCGTGAGCGAAGCAGAGGGAAGAAAGTTAGCATCTTCTTTTTCTGAAGAAAAAGAAGCAAAAAGACTTTTGTCCGTTTGCGCTCGGCATGACCGGGTTAGGCGAGGTGCGAACGGATAGAAGTTTTTTGGTTCTTTTTTTCAAAAAAGAACGAGCTTCCTTGCCTGCTCTGCTCGTCTCAGGCCGGCCCTCCATCCACTGCGCCCCGGTCCACAACCGCTGGATTGACGAGTTAGGCTGGCGCAGCCCGTTGAATGACGTGTCAATGGTCAGCACGTCCGAGTCTGTGAAACAGGTGGTCGGCGCCCCGCCCGGGCCGAAATCACTCGGTGGCGTGGTGATGGTGGTGGGCGGAGCGGCCGCACCCGATCCCAGGGCGGACACCAGCCATCGGCGCGACGGTGCCGGCGCAGTCTTGGTGCTGCGTCATAGGCGTTCCTTCCCAAATGCGATCGGTCGTTGCCGATCATTGATCAAGCAAGCCACGCTCCCGCAACGACTGCAACACAAGCTTTCAGGCCAGGCTTTCAGGTCAGATACACCCCGCCATTCACGTGCAGCGTCTGTCCGGTGATATACGCCCCCTCCGGCCCGGCCAGCAGTCGCACCATCGCCGCGATCTCGTCCACCGTGCCGCGCCGCCCCAAGGGTGTGCCCTCCAACGTCAGCGTATTCGGCAGCACCCCGGCCGAGGCCCCGCGCACCGTGTCGATCGCCCCGGGGGCGATGCAGTTGGCGCGGATGTTCTGGCCGCCGAACTCGACCGCCAGCGAGCGCATCAACCCCTCTAGCGCCGCTTTGCTGGCCGAGACATGCGCCCGGTTCGGCGTGCCGACATGGTTGGACATGCCGGACATGGCGATGATCGCCCCGCCGCCGCGCGCGATCATGTGCGGGATCGCCGCCTGCGACAGGAAGAACGCTCCGTCGAGTGCCACCGACATGATCTCGCGCCACTCGGCCAGCGAGATGTCGAGATACGCGGTCTGCCGCCGCAGCCCGGCATTGCTGACCAGGATGTCGATCCCCCCCAACTCGCGGGCCACGCGCTCGGCCAGCGCGCGCGCCTGATCGCGGTCAGCCACATCAGCCATCGCCGCCATCGCGGTGCCGCCGGCGGCGCGGATGGTGGCCACCACTTCGTCCACCGCGGTGGCGTCGCTGCGCCCGTTCACCACCACCGCCGCGCCGTCGCGCGCCAGGGTCAGCGCGATGGCGCGGCCGATGTTCTTGCCGGCGCCGGTTACCAGGGCGATCTTACCGGATAGAGTCATGTTCAGTCCTCCAAGTAAGTCTTCTTTTTGTGAACAAAAAGAAGCAAAAAAACTTCATCCGATGGCGCCGGGCCATCCCCGGCGATACCCGGCACTGCCCGCGCCCTAATGGATAAAGTTTTTTTGCTTCTTTTTGTCCACAAAAAGAAGATTCTTTCTACTTCGCCACCCGGGTCTGCGACCACCCGATATACAGGCCGGACATCATGATGATCCCCGCCCCCACCCAGGTCACCCAATCCGGCAGCGCTGCAAAGAGCACGTAGCCCACGATCACCGAGGCAAACAGCTGAAAATACTGGAACGGCGACACCAGGTTGGCCGGCGCCAGCGTCAGCGCGCGCGCCACGAAGTAATGCCCCACCGCTCCCAGCACGCCCAGCCCGACGAACATGCCGAGGTCCAGCAGCGTCGCCGGAGTGCGCCACACGAACGGCATCACCGCCAGCATGAAGATCGCGCCGACCACCGGTGCATACACTGCCGACGTTTCCGGCGAGTCGATGCCCGCCACCTTGCGCGTCAGAATCTGATAGACGCCATAGCCGATGGCGCTGGCCACCACGAACAGCGACGCCCAATGGAACAGGTCGGTTCCCGGCCGGATGATCAGCAGAACCCCGGTAAATCCGATGCCCAGCGCAATCAGCCGCGCCGGGTTTGTCCGCTCGCCCAGTATCGGCCAGGCCAGCAAGGCGACGACCAGCGGCGCGGTCATGCTGATTGCCGCGGCATCGGCGATCGGGATGTACACCACCGCGAAAAAGAAACAGATGTTGGAGATATAGAGCATCAGCGCCCGGCCGAACTGGATCATCGGTCGCCGCGTCCGCAGCACCGCCATGCCATGGCGCGGCAGGAAGGCCGCCAGCAGGAACACGAAATGCCCGAAAGCCCGCGCCCAGGACACCTGGAGCGTCGAGTACTCCGCCCCCAGCAGCTTGGCGAAACCGTTCATCACCGGAAACACCACGCCGGACAGACAGATGAACAGGATGCCCAGCAGCAGCCGCCGGTCGAAAATGCCTGGCTTCGCCGGCCCGCCGGGATCCTCGGCGTCTTTTGCCGTCACGCCATCCGCTGCCACGCTGCTCGTTCCAATGCCGTCCGATGCCGATACAATGCCGCAGATTGTGCAGGTGCGAACCCCCCAAAAACGGCATCGCATCCCTGCGATCCGCATTTCTGCATACAAGATAGGCAGCGGCCGGCCGTTGTTTTGCTTGCGTTCTGCGCGCCACACGGCAAACCATGCCCGCCGGAAGGAGAACTAGACATGGCAGACACGGCCACCGTTTTCATCGATGGCGAAGCCGGCACCACGGGGCTCGGCATCCGCACGCGGCTTGAAGCGTTCGAGGGGGTTGCCTTGCGCAGCCTGACCGGCGAGCGACGCAAGGACCCGGCGGCGCGCCAGGCGATGATGCGCGAGGTCGACCTGGTCGTGCTGTGCCTGCCCGACGATGCGGCGAAGGAAAGCACAAGGCTGGCCGACGAACTTGGCGCCGACGCGCCCAAGCTGCTGGACGCCAGCACCGCGCATAGGGTCAACCCGGACTGGGCCTATGGCTTCCCCGAAATGGCACCCGGCCAGGCAGCCAAGATCGCCGCCGCCAGCAAGGTCGCCAATCCCGGCTGCTATCCCACCGGCGCAATCGCCCTGATCCGCCCGCTGGTCGATGCCGGGCTGATGGCGGCCGACCACCCGGTCACCATCAACGCCGTCAGCGGCTATTCCGGCGGCGGCAAGGCGATGATCGAGGCGCACGATAGCTCCGGTGGCCCGTCCTTCGAACTGTATGGCCTGGGCTTTGAGCACAAGCACGTGCCGGAAACCCAGCTCTATGCCGGCCTGTCGCGCCGCCCGATCTTCATCCCCTCGGTCGGACATTTCCGCCAGGGCATGCTGGTCAGCATCCCGCTGCACCTTGACACCTTGGCAGGCAAGCCGACCGGCGCCGACCTCAACGCCATCCTCGCCGCCTACTTCAAAGGCAGCGCCCTGGTGCGTGTCATGCCGACCCAGCCCAATGACCGCCTGACCGCCGAGGATTTGAACGAAACCGACCTGCTGGAGTTGCGCGTCTACGCCAACGACAAACAGCGCCAGGCGGTGCTGGTCGCCCGCCTGGACAACCTCGGCAAAGGCGCCTCTGGGGCCGCGGTGCAGAACATCGCGCTGATGCTCGGCCTCGCCCACCATGCCGCCACCGGCCGCGAACTCGCGCATGCCTGAGGCCGGCCCGCTCTATCCGTTCGAGGGCGCCACCCCCCAGGTGGCGCCCGACGCCTTCATCGCCCCCACCGCGGCCCTGATCGGCCAGGTGACGATCGGCCCCAAGGCCGGCGTGTGGTTCCACTGCGTGCTGCGCGGCGACACCAACTTCATCCGCGTCGGCGCCCGCAGCAACATCCAAGACGGCACCATCGTCCACGTCAACGCCGGCACCATGCCGACCATCATCGGCGACGATGTGACCATCGGCCACGCCTGCATCATCCATGCCTGCACGCTCAAGGATCGGGCCTTCGTCGGCATGGGCGCCACCGTGCTGGACGGCGCGGTGATCGAGGAGGGCGGCATGCTCGCCGCCGGCTCCCTGCTCACCCCCGGCAAGCGCATCGGGCCCGGCGAGATCTGGTCCGGCTCCCCGGCCAAGCTCTGGCGCGTGCTGTCGCCCGAAGACCTGGCCAAATACGGCCGCACCGCCGCGCATTACGTCGAACTGGCCGGGCGTTACCGGCACGACGCGAACTGATCAAATACTATTGTATTTTGTTACTTTGCCTTCACGCATAGTTGTGTTCCGACACCTTCGCCGCAACCGTAAGTCTATCGCGACACCACGGAGCGGCCACCATGCGACGCCTGATCCTGACGGCCCTGCTGGCCCTCGCCGGCTGTGCAACCTCTCCTCCACCCGCCATCCAGCTCGCCAGCAGCAGCACCGACCGCGCCCTGATGGAAAGCTTCTTCGGCGCCGGCCCGCAACGCGCTATTTCGCCGGTGATCCGATGCCCGGTTCGGTGTCAGACAGTGCAGTAGGAAGCCAAGGTCTTCTTTTTGTGAACAAAAAGAAGCAAAAAAACTTCATTCATTGGCACACGGCTCACCCTGGGAGGCCGGGTGCCAATGAATAAAAGTTTTTTGGTTCTTTTTTTCAAAAAAGAACCCTTACTTCTCTGCCCTCAGCGTCGCAAACGTTTCGCTCGCCACAATCAACGCCTCGCGCACAAACGGCAGCCCAACATAAACCGACAGATGCAGGATCGCCTCGGTCAGCTCCTCCTCGCTCCACCCATGGTTGCGCGCCATCCGCAGATGCACCGCCAATTCGGGATACCGCCCGGTCGAGGTATCGGAGATCACGCAGATCAGCGCGCGCGTCTTGAGGTCCAGCCCCGGCCGGGTCCACACCGAGCCGAACGCGATATCGGTCGCCAGTTCGCGGAACTGCACCATGATCGGATCGGCATACAGGGTTGAATTGAGCTGCGTGGCGAATCCTTCGCCCATCAGCTTGGTCCGCATCGCATCGCCGCGCGCCCGCAGGCTGTCATCGGTCATCAGGCCACTCCCGGAACAAGTTTCGGCGCCGCCGGCCGGCTGCGCCGCAGCAAAAACACGGCAATCACGACATTCACCAGGTTCCAGGCGAAGCCGTTGGCAAACGCCGCCCGGTACGACCCGGTCAGGTCGAAGATCGCCCCGGACATCCACCCCCCCAGCGCCATCCCCAGGATCGTCATCATCAGCACGATGCCGACGCGGGTGCCCGCCTCGCGCGCCGGGAAATACTCGCGCACCACGATCGCATAGCTCGGGATGATCCCGCCTTGGAACAACCCGAACAGCGCGGAGATCACATAGAGCGAGCTCAGCCCATCGAACGCGAAATACAGCAACAGCGCGCTGGCCTGCAGCACCGAGCCCAGCAACAGCGTCACCAAGCCGCCCAGCTTGTCGGCAACGAACCCCGACGCCAGCCGGCTCAGCACGCCAAACCCCAGCATCAGCGACAGCATCTCCGCCCCGCGCGCCACCCCGTAGCCGAGGTCGCCGCAATAGGCCACGATATGCACCTGCGGCATCGACATCGCCACGCAACACATCACCCCCGCCACCGCCAGCAACCCCATCAGCGCGTTCGGCGAAATCCCGCGCAACCGTGCGCCCTCCACCACACCGGCCACCACCGGCGCATGCGCGGGCGGTCGCCGCCGCACCAGCAGCGACACCGGGATCAGCACCGCGGCACACACCGCCCCGATCACCACATGCCCAGCCCGCCAGCCGATCGTGTCGATCATATGCTGCACAATCGGCGGCCAGATCGTCCCGGCCAGATAATTGCCGCTCGCCGCGATCGCCACCGCGATCCCCCGCCGCCGAATGAACCAGCGCGAGGTATCCGCCATCAACGGCCCAAACACCGCCGATGACCCCAGCAACCCGATTGGCACCCCATAAGCCAGCGCCACCAGCCAGACATTGGTCGCCATCGCCGCCAGGCCATAGCCCAGCCCCAGGAACACCCCCCCGATCGCCACCGGCAGCGCCACCCCGAACCGGTCCGCAAGCCGGCCCATCAGCACTCCGCCGACTGCAAACCCGATCGTCACCAGGGTGAACGGCAGCGAGGCATCCGCCCGGTCGACCCCGAACTCCACCTGGATCGCCGGCAGCACCACCACCGCCGACCACATGCCGACCCCGCCGACGGTGCCCAACACGACGGCAACAAAAAGCCGCGTCCAGGCGTAGCTGGAATCCTCAACGGCGTCCGCGGCAACCATCATGCCCAACCCGGCGGCGGCACAAACCCGCGCCAGGATTTCTCCAACAGCCGCGCCACCTCGATCGTCGTACGGTCGTCATACATCGCCCCCAGGATCTGCACTCCGAACGGCACCCCCCCCTTGCTCAGCCCCAACGGCGCCACCGTCCCAGGCAACAGATAGAAGCTCGCCAGCCCGGCCCAGAACATCTGGTCGGTCACCGGCACCATCTTGCCGTTCACCGGGATCACCCGGTTGTGCCGTTCGCCCGCCTGGTCATGCGCAAAGGCCGGCGACGCCGCCTGCGGGCACAACAGCACGTCCCAGTCGCGGAAGAACGCCGCCCAGGCCCGCCGCATCTTCTGCCGCCGCTCGTTCTTCTGCAGGAACATGCGGTGCGTCATCGTGATCCCGCGCGCCATCTGCGCGTAGTAGCTGGGATCGTCCGCCTTCTGCCCATCCCACACCGCCGCCCACTGTGCCGCCCCGGCATCGTCCATCCCCACCGCCGTGGTTGCCCGCAGCATCTCGATATACAGCGCGTGCCCCTCGGCCAGGTCGAAATCCGGCCGGGCGGTCATGCTGACCTTCGCCCCCTCCTTCCGCAGCGCGCGAGCCAGCCGCTCCAACTCCGCCTGCATCTCCGCATCGACATCCGAACACGCGTGGCTGGTCATCACCGCCACCCGCAGCCCGCCCCAGGCCTTCTCCCGAGGCGCCGGCAGCTTCAACTGCCAGGCCGCCTCGACCGGCCCCGCCATGATCTCCAACCCAATCGCCAAGTCATCCGCCGAGCGCGCCAGCGGCCCCACCACCGCCATGTCCAGCTCATCGATATTGTCGAACACCGCATGCCCGGTCTGCGGACAGATGCCCCATGTCGGCTTGTGCCCGAACACCCCACAATAATGCGCGGGATTGCGGATCGAGGCGCCGATATCGCTGCCGGTCTCCATCCCCGTCAGCCCCGCCGCCAGCGCCGCCGCCGACCCGCCAGACGATCCCCCCGGCGTCCGGCCGGGATCCCACGGATTGCCCGTCGAGCCATACACCGCATTGAAGCTCTGCCAATCCGCCAGGTTCAACGGCACATTGGTCTTGCCGAAAAACACCGCGCCGGCCGCCATGTAGCGCGCCACGGTAACCGAATTGACCTTCGCCCGATGGTCCTTCAAGGCCGGATTGCCCCAGGTCGTCGGCAGCCCGGCAATGTCAAAACTCTCCTTGATCGTCATCGGCACGCCATGCAGCCGCCCGGTGACCCCCTTCGCCCGATCCCGATCCAGCGCCACCGCCCGCTTGCGCGCCCGCTCGAAGTCGCGGACCACCACCGCATTGATCCGCCCATCCAGCCGCTCCACCCGGCCGATATAATGATCCAGCAACTCGCGGCAGCCGATCGCACCGCGCCGGATCAGCGCCGCCTGGCGTTTGGCGGACAGGAAGGTCGGGTCCATCTGGCATCTCCTCGCGCGGCCTCGCCTGCCGCTTGCCGGCCAGTCTGGCGCGCCCTCCCGCGTCGGGAAAGGGGGGGTTACCCAAGGGGGTTTCGGAACCGACCTCCCCGGGGCTACGGTGCCGCCCCCGGCGCCCGCGCCGCAACATCAGGAGACGCCCATGATCCACGTCCTCGCCATCATCACCGCCAAGCCCGGCATGCGCGCCACCATCCTCGAAGCCTTCCACGCGAACATGCCCGCGGTCCACGCCGAGGATGGCTGCATCGAGTACCAGCCGGTTGTCGACGTGCCGGATTTCGGCGCCATCCAGACCGCCCTCGGCCCGGACAGCTTCGTCGTGGTCGAGAAATGGGCCACCGCCGACGCGCTGAAGGCCCACGGTGCCGCCCCCCACATGGCCGCCTATGGCGCCAAGACCCGCCCGATGGTTGCCAGCCGGGTCATCCACGTGCTGCAGAACGGCTGATCCCGGCGATGGACGACGCCGCCCGGCTGCTCGCGGCCGACGAGCCCTCCCCCGTGCTGCTTCATCCCAAGGCGCTCCAGCCGCGGGACTGGGCGGCCGCGGGCAGCCCGTTCCTGCTGGCCGCCGACCATGCCGGGCGGCGCATCCCGCGCAGCCTCGAAGGGCTGGGCGTCTCGGACGCCGAATTGTCCCGCCACATCGGCTGGGACATCGGCATCTGGGGCACCACCACCCGCCTCGCCGACGCGCTGCAAACGCTGGCCATCGGCCAGGCCTATTCCCGCCTGGTGATCGACTGCAACCGCGCCCCGGACTGGCCCAGCGCCTGCCCGGAGATCAGCGAAAGCACTCCAATTCCCGGCAACGCCGCCCTGCCGCCCGCCGCCCGCGCCGCCCGCGTCGCCGAAATCCACGCCCCCTACCACGCCGCCCTGGCCGCCCTGGTGCGCGCCCGCCTCGCCACCGGCCGGCCGTTCCTGTTCGTGGCGATGCACAGCTTCACCCCGGTCTACAAGGGCGTTGCCCGCCCCTGGCACGCCGGCGTGCTCTATGACGCGACTGACGCCGCGAGCCTGCCGCTCGCCCATGCCATGCTCGACCTGCTGCGCGCCGAACCCGGCCTCGTCGTCGGCGCCAACGAACCCTATGTGCTCTCCGCCAGCTCCGACCATTCGGTACCGACCCACGCCCAGGCCAACGGTGTGCCGTACCTGGAACTCGAAATCCGCCAGGACCTGATCGACACCTCCGACGGCCAGGCCGCATGGGCGGCGAGACTGGCCCGCCTCATTCCGGCCGCCTGGGCCCGCTTCGCCGCATAGCGCGCTGCCGGTCCGCCGCGATCGTCACTGGCCACGCCCGGATGCGGGTTCGATGCACATATTTAATATGTCACAATCTGTAGCAGGGCAGTCCGCAGCCCGGCGAACGCCCAGGACGCTTGTCAGCGTTTCAATTTTGGCAACAAGCGTGCACCTGCACGTGCCATTTTGGAGAACGCGTGACCACGATCCGCGCCGGTTGATGTAAATTTATAACGTCGATTGAATACATGGATTATTGACGTGGATTCACGAATTTTTCTCGTGTGTACTTGCTGGTCATAGGGTTTTTATTGTCCCACGCTCCGCCCGAGACACCCGCCGCGGGATCTCGCGCAGCCAAGGGAACAGCAACATGCCAAATGTCACCGTCGCCGGCGCTGGCGGCGCTACCGTCACGCTGTCCTTCGATTCCGCGGCCAACGCCCTGCTGGCCAAGTCGCTCGCCGGTGCCATCACCGCCGGCGTCGGCAATGGCAGCATCGTGCCTGCCAGCAGCAAGAACGGCCTGCCGCCCCCAGTCCCCGGCGGCACAACCGGCGAATGGGTCCAACAGACCAACGGCGCCACCTTCCTGCCGAACGACTACGCCGCCATCGTCTCCACCGCGAAAAAAGCCACCATCTTCGGCACCGGCGAGGACAATGCCAGCGTCCTCGGCTCCTCCGGCGGCCTCACCTTCCATAGCGGCGGCGGCTCCGGCACCGTGGTGGCCGGCGGCGGCGACAACCGCATCTTCGTCCCCGCCGGCGGCACCGGCGCCTGGTCGATTAACACCGGTGGCGGCGACGACAGCATCAACGCCCTCGGCAATGGCAACGACACCATCCGCGCCGGCGAAGGCCGCAATGTCATCCAACTCGGCGGCGGCGACGACCAGGTGGTCTCCGAAGGCCGCGACCGCATCGTTCTCGGCGCCGGCAGCGCCACCATCGTCGCCTTCGGTGAAGGCAGCCAACAGGTCTGGGGCGGCTCCGGCGATCTGTTCTTCGTCGGGGCCGAGGGCCGCGCCACCGTCTTCGGCGGCACCGGCAGCGCCACCATCCACGGCGGCGACGGCCGCAACGAATTCCACGGCGGCAGCGCCGGCAACAACATCATTTACGCCGGCTCCAACCGCGCCACCGTCTTCGGCGGCGGCGACGGCGACGTACTTTACGCCGAGGGCGAGAAGAAGCAGGAACTCCACGCCAGCGATGGCGCCACCACCCTGTTCGGCGCCCTCGCCGGCGGCGACAACAGCTTCTACGCCGGCGGCGGCAACACCATGATCACCGGCGGCTTCGGCGACGACCGCTTCATCGCCGGCCTGGGCGACTCCACCATTTTCGGCGGCCCGGGCAAGGATGTTTACAACTTCATCGAAGGCATCAGCGGTGGCGCCGACATCATCTACGGCTTCGACAAGAACGACCGCATCGACCTCGACGGCTACGGCAAGGGTGCCATCCACGATGTCCTGGCCAGCCAGGTCAAGGTCGCCGGCGGACTGCAAGTCACCCTGTCGGACAGCACCACCGTCACCTTCATGGGCCTTTCCAGCCTGACCAAATCGTCGTTCGACAGCGGCTGCTGAACCCGCGCGGGCGGGGCCATCACGTCCCGCCCGACCATCTGGAATTAAATCGTGTTCGCAATATACCGGACTCTCGGCATCGCCCTCGCCGCCTTGGCGCTGTCCAGCGCCCAAGCCAGCGCCACCCCGATCATCACCTCCTACACCGGCACATTCCTCCAGGACGACGACTTCCGCCTGTTCCCGCTCCACCTCGATGCCGCAACCCGCCTCACTTTGGTCTCCTACAGCTACGCCGGCGGCACCAACGGCGCCGGCCAGGCCATCCCGCGCGGCGGCTTCGATCCCGTTCTCGCCCTGTTCGACCTCGGTGGCGTCCTGCTGGCCCAGAACGACGACGGCGGCGCCGACGTCCCCGCCGACGCCATCACCGGCGCCACCTTCGACAGCTTCCTCCGCCTCAACCTCGCCGCCGGCGACTACACCATCGCCATGCTGCAATTCGACAACGAAGCCCTCGGCCCAACCCTGGCCGACGGCTTCACCCGCCCCGGCGAGGCCGCCTTCACCACCGCCTTCGGCTGTCCCGACGCCCAGCCCGGCTTCAACGATGTCAGCGGCGTCCCCGGTTGCGGCCGCACCGGCGCCTTCGCCTTCGACGCCATCACCGAAGCCCCGGAACCCGCCAGCGCCGCCCTCTTTGCGATCGCCCTGCTCGGCCTGACCCTCCGCCGCCGATAGCCGCGGCCGCAGCCCTCCTGTATCCTCCCGGCAAAGCCAACCCCGGGAGCGATCCATGACCGCCTACGCCTTCGAACATATCCATCTGCGCAGCCCCAACCCCGACGCCACCGCCGACTGGTTCGGCCGCATGTTCGGCGCCGAAGTCATCCGCTCAACCGTGGCCGGCGCCCCCCGCGTCGATGTGAAACTCGGCGGCATGGACATCTTCATCGCCCCCGCCAAAGGCGGAACGGCACCCGCCCACCCCCATCTCGGCCTCGACCATTTCGGCCTGCGCGTCACCGACCTCGACGCCGCCATCGCCGAGCTCAAATCCAAGGGCGCCGTCTTCACCATGGACGCCACCAACCTGCGCCCCGGCCTGCGCATCGCCTTCCTCACCGGCCCCGAGGATGTCTCGATCGAGCTGCTGCAGCGCGACCCCGTGTAAGAAAGCAGTTCTTTTTTGAAAAAAGAACCAAAAAACTTTTTTCCATTTTTGTCGATTCTAAATGGATAAAGTCTTTTTGCTTCTTTTTCTTCAGAAAAAGAAGAATCTTCCTTCCTAAAGGATCCTCCCCATGACCACTGTTACCCACGCGAAAGACGCCAGCTTCGAACGCGGCCTGCGCGCCTTCTTCGAGTACCGTCACCTCGGCATCCCCCAGGGCACCGAAGGCCGCTTCGGCGCCCACGTCATCCGCGCCATCCCCGACACCCACGCCCAACCGCAATGGCACCTGCACGAACTCGACTTCCAGTTCGTCTACATCCTCAAAGGCTGGGTCGAGTTCGAATACGAAGACGCCGGCTTCGTCCGCCTCGAAGCCGGCAGCTCCGTCCTGCAACCCCCCCGCGTCAAGCACCGCGAAATCCGCCACAGCGACGACATCGAAATCCTCGAAATTACCTCGCCGGCCGAGTTCGAAACCAAACTGATCGAGGCGCCTTAGGGCCAGCGGACGCAAGGCCAGGGCTCTGCCCTGGACCCGCTGGGGCCGACTGCCCCAGACCCGCCTTTCCGAAGGCGCTTCATGGATGAGGGTGCAGGGGGCTCGGACCCCTGCTGGGGTCCAGGGGCAATGCCCATGGCCTTACGTCCGATACCCCTTCATCGCCTTCACCAGCAGATCATGCGGCAACGCGTGGATCACCCGCCCCTCGCGCCCGACCATCGTCTCCGCCGCGCACATCGCATTCAGGATCGCCTCTTCCGTCGCCTCCGCCGCCGCCAGGAACAGGTTCGTCATCGCCTCAGGCGCCAACATTTTTACATCGCTCACCGGATCGCCCTGCCGCACCCGGTTGCCGGTCGAGAACGCAATAAAGATATCCCCCGACCCGTTCGACCCGATCCCCCCCACCCACGCGAGCCCCGTCGTCGCCCGCCGCGCCAGCCGCTGGCACTGGATCGGCAACAGCGGCGCATCGGTGGCCAGCACCACGATAATGCTCCCCGCCTCGCGCGGAACCGTTCTATGCGACGGCACCACATCCGCCCCGATCATCCGCCCGACCGGCACCCCATCGACCCGGAACATCTCCCGCGCGCCATAGTTGCTCTGCACCAGCGCCCCCACCGTCCACCCGTCAACCACCCGCGAAGCCGTCCCCGTCCCTCCCTTGAACTCATGGCAGATCATCCCGGTCCCGCCGCCGACATTCCCTTCCGGCACCGGCCCGCTCTGCGCCGCCTCGATCGCCGCAATGGCGAGATCCATCGTCACCGGAAACCGCTCGCTCTCCGACAACCACCCGTCATACGTCTCCGCCGCCACCGGCAGATGAAAGTTCTGCGTCGCCCCCGCCTTCAACGCCGCCGCACTGATCGCATCCCGCACAATCCCCACTGACCAGGTATTGGTGATACAGATCGGCGCCCCCAACAGCCCCTGCTCGGCGATCCACGGCAACCCCGTCATCTCGCCATTGCCGTTGAAGCTGCTCGTCCCGGCGAAGCAATACTCCTGCCAGATCTCCTCCCCCCGCGGCCAGATCGCCGTCACCCCCGTCCGCACCACATGCGGCCCATCGGCAACCAGCGTCGCCACCCCCACCTTCACGCCGGCCACATCGGTGATCGCATTCCACCGCCCCGTCGGCAGCATCCCCGTCGAAATCCCCAAGTCCCGAAGCCGCGCCCGCGCCATCCCGATTGCCTCCGCCATGCCGAACCTGCCCGATCTTCCCCCAATGCCCGCACGCTGGCCAGCACCCTCGGCGCGCTTTTCAGGAGCAGGCACAATGGCTAGGGTCACCGGATAAGGGAGAGGTCCAATGCTGAACTACATCACGATCGGCGCCAACGACCTGCAGCGCTCGGCCCGGTTCTACGCCGCGATCCTCGTCCCGCTCGGCTACACCATGAACGAATTCCCCACCGGCATAGAATTTGCCCCGGCCCTGCCCAGCGGCGCCGGCACCATCTACGTCACCAAGCCCTTCGATGGCGCGCAAGCCACCGTCGGCAACGGCTCCATGGCATCCTTCCAGGTACCGACGCGCGCATTGGTACGAAGCCTCCACGCCGCCGGCCTCGCCGCTGGCGGCACCGACGAGGGCGCCCCCGGCCTGCGCGCCCAGTACAGCGCGCATTTCTTCGTCGGCTACCTCCGCGATCCCGTCGGCAACAAGCTCGCGCTGTTCTGCGCGGACCCCGCCGAGAGCGCCCACGACGCCTGAATGCCGCCCGCCATCCACCAGAGGACCCCCGCCATGGACGCTGCCATCGACATCACCCTGCCCACCGACCGCGTCATCGCCCGCATCGAGGGCGCCATCGGCTGGATCACCTTCAACAACCCCGCCCGCCGCAACGCCATGAGCCAGGAAATGTGGGAAGCCATCCCGCTCGCCTTCGACGCCTTCGAAGCCAACCCAGCCATCCGCGTCATCGTCCTCAACGGGGCAGGGGACAAAGCCTTCGTCGCCGGCGCCGACATCAGCCAGTTCAACGAACTCCGCTCCTCCCCCGAAACCGTCGCCAAGTACGACGCCATCTCCGACGAAGCCAGCCGCCGCATCGCTGTCTCCCCCAAGCCCACCATCGCGATGATCCACGGCTACTGCATCGGCGGCGGCGTCGGCCTGGCGGTCTGCTGCGACATGCGCATCGCCAGCGAGTCGGCAAAATTCGGCGTCCCCGCCACCCGCCTCGGCCTGGGCTACGGCCCCTCCGGCGTCAAACGCCTCATGGACCTCGTCGGCCCCAGCCACACCAAGGAAATCTTCTACACCGCCCGCCACTTCACCGCGGCCGAAGCCAAGGAGATGGGCCTGGCCAACCGCGTCACCCCAGACGCCGACCTCGAATCCTACGTCCGCGCATACTGCGCCACCATCGCCGAAAACGCCCCCATGACCATGCGCGCCATCAAGCGCACCGTCGCCGAACTCCTCACCCTCTCCCCCAACGCCAACCTCGCCGAAGCCGACCGCCTAGTCGCCGAATGCTTCGCCTCAGAGGATTACATCGAGGGCCGCACCGCCTTCATGGAAAAGCGCAAGCCAATCTTCAGGGGGAAGTAGTCTTCTTTTTGTGAACAAAAAGAAGCAAAAAAACTTTATCCATTTGCACCGGTCTTCCCCGGCTGGCACCCGGGCCAATGGACAAAAGTTTTTTGGTTCTTTTTTCCAAAAAAGAACACCCTTCCTGCGCTACATCTTGCGATCGCCCGACCACCTCGCCAATCTCTCCCCCGCCCAGAGCCAAGGAGCCCCGCTATGACGCCCGCCGCCGCCCGCCGTACCCGCGCCTGCGCTGCCCTCCTCGAACAGGTCCACGCCATTACCGCCCAGCACGGCAACACCCCCACGGCGCTGCACGCCATCAAACTGAAACTCGTCGCCCTGGCCAAGAAGCCCGGCCTCTTCCCCCCCGAGGACTTCGAAATGCCCGTCGCCCAGGGCCGCTCTCACCCCCTCATCGTCGAGGACAATGACGGTCTCGGCCTCTACCTGACCATCAACCTCCCCGGCAAGGAGGCCGCCCCCCACGACCACGGCATCTGGTGCGTCAACGCCGCCATCTCCGGCGCCGAACGCCACGTCTTCTACCGCCGCACCGACGATGCCTCCGTCCCCGGCCGCGCCGAAGTCATCAAGACCGGCGAAGTCATCGTCGAACCCGGCACCGGCATGGCCATGTCCGACCACGACATCCACAGCACCGAAGTCGTCGGCACCGAACCCGCCATCGGCCTGGCCCTCTACGGCTACGCCCTCGCCCGCTTCCCAACCGTCGCCTTCTACCACCCCGAATTCAAAGCCGTCCGCACCACCCGCTCCCGCCGCCACGCGGTCCCGGCATAGGCACCCCCCATGACCCGCAAACCCACCCCCCGCCGCATCACCATCGCCAACACCGGCCAGATCATCGACTGCCTGCCCACCCAAACCATCCTCCAAGCCGCGCTGTCCGCCGGCATCGACTACCCCTACGCCTGCGCCAGCGGCAATTGCGCCTCCTGCGTCTCCCAGCTCGACTCCGGCAAAGTCACCATGCTCGCCCGCAGCGACGCCTCCCTCTCCCCGGAACACGCCAAAGCCGGCCGCATCCTCGCCTGCCGCGCCCAACCCAAATCCGACGTCACCCTCACCTGGCTCGGCCGCGGCCGTAAGTAAGCGCGTTCTTTTTTGAAAAAAAGAACCAAAAAACTTTCATCCACTTACTTACTTCTCTCCCCCCCTCATTCACGGAGGGAGCCGCAGGGGGGACAGGCCCGCCCATTGCGACAAATACAAGCAAACAAATAAAGTTTTTTTGCTTCTTTTTGTTCACAAAAAGAAGAATCCTTCCTCCCCCCGAAAGGCCCATCCCCCATGCGCATCGCCTTCATCGGCCTAGGCACCATGGGCGCCCACATGGCCACCCACCTCCAGCGCGCCGGCCACACCCTCACCGTCCACGACCTAAACGCCCAGGCAGCCGCCCGCCACCTAGCCGCCGGCGCCACCTGGGCCCCCGACGCGGCAACCGCGGCGAAGGGCGCCGAACTCGTCTTCACCTCGCTCCCCGGCCCCGCCCAGGTCGAACCCATCGCCACCGAAATCCTCCCCGCGCTGACCCCCGGCGCCGCCCTCTTCGACCTCTCGACCAATTCCCCAACCCTCGTCCGCCGCCTCCAAGCCGAATACGCAACCAAAGGCGTCCACTTCCTAGATGCCCCCGTCAGCGGCGGCCCCAAAGGCGCCGAATCCGGCAAACTCGCCATCTGGGTCGGCGGCGAAGAAGCCGTCTTCAACCAACACCGCCCCATCCTGGACGCCATCGGCGACCAGGCCCGCTACATCGGCCCCATCGGCGCCGCCTCGGTCGCCAAACTCGTCCACAACATGGCCGGATACGCCATCAACATCGCCCTCGCCGAAGTCTTCACCCTCGGCGTCAAGGCCGGCGTAGACCCCCTCACCCTCTTCGAAGCCGTCCGCCAAGGCGCCCTCGGCCGCCAAAGAACCTTCGACCGCCTCGCCGACCAATTCCTCCCCGCCACCTACGACCCCCCCGCCTTCGCCTTGAAACTCGCCCACAAAGACGTCACCCTGGCCACCGACCTCGCCCGCGAACTCAACGTCCCCATGAAACTCGCCGCCACCGTCCACGCCGAAATGACCGAAGCCCTCAACCGCGGCTGGGGCGCGCTCGACTCCCGCATCCCCATGGCCCTGCAAAACGAACGCGCCGGCACCGACATCGCCGCCAACCCCGCCGAACTCCGCGCCATCCTCACCCGCGACGGCCGTTAGTTTTTTTCCCTCCTCCCGTGCTTTACGGGGGGAGCCGGAGGGGGACGCTACCTACAAAAGCCAAAGCAAGCGCGTTCTTTTTTGAAAAAAAGAACCAAAAAACTTTCATTCAATAGCATTTATTTAGGTCTAAATTCTCTTCGACCTGCAACGTTGGATGCCGTGTTCTGGACCTTGTTGTTTTATTTACGAAATTAATCGGATTCAATCAACCGCAGGTTTTCTTGTCTCTAAGCCCTTTCTAATTCTGACTATTGCTCAGAGCTTTTTCTGTCCGGATGAAAAGACAGTCATCCCCTTCCGGCAAAGCCACCTCCCCGCGGAATTTAAGCGACTCAGTTGGTGTCTCGTGAACAACATGGACTCGTCCATATGGTGCCTGTTCGACGAGCGTCGCAATGGCACCGTCGTCGCCAGCAAAGCCTACAACACGCATAGATTGGTTCCACTCAACTGCCCAACTCCAGACAGGGGCTGTCTCTGATTGACGCCGAATTACGATTTTGAAGAATCCATCTGCTGCAACGGCATTAACACGAGGGTGCCAGCTCTTTGTGATGTCCATGAACCATCGCATCTCTGGCGCGCCCCAGTCTGCTCGGCGTGCATCGAACACGCCGTGGAAGACTCCTGGAGCAAAATGGCCAGACTCAATCTGAGAAACATAAGAAATTAAATAAAAAAATCCTTGAAAGTGAAACCTAGCAAGCCTGAGTGCACGCGTGGCGTCTATTTGTGCTGGGGCGACCATGTCAAAATTTAGATTGAACGGTCCCATTGATGTCTTAATTTTAAGGGATTCGTGACTATCCATCACGGGTCTTCGCGTCAAACGACTAATTGACTTCTTTGATTTTCGAGCGACCTCCGCCTGAAGGCGGTCGTCGTTGACTGCAAATTTTCCGGAAGCGTCCGGAAGCATAGTGATAACAGAAATATCATTTTCGAGGTCGGCTTTCTCGCCGTTGCAGGTTCTGCAAACGTTTAGTATTAAATTCCACTGGCCGTTAAGCGTTCCTAATGGAACGAAGCGGCGCCCAATCACGTGCTCTTTTGTAGGACGCGACTGTTGAGAAAATGGAGATATGCAATACGCACATGTTCTATTGCGAAGAACGATTGGCCGGTTAACGGGATGATGTTTTAGTTTCTCCTTAGATTCGGGGGTGTCATTTATCCTGATCGTTTTCATCCTTTTGGCGCCAACATCGGTGGGTTGCCAGGGTTGTTCAACGCTGATTAGATTTCCTTGTATGCCAAGATGTGATCGAGGCTGAGCGCGCCGTTCCAGAGTGCCTTCGCGACATTCGTTACGTGATTTTTCCGCAAGATGTTGAGGGCGAAACTGCGTGCCCTTGCCATGATG
>CAMBRC010000013.1 GCA_945869965.1 Asaia bogorensis | reverse complement strand
ATCCACAAGCCATTGTTGGTGAGCACTGGAACCGTGAATCCACTCTCGCGCGCGTAGCGCAAAAGTTCACCATGATATTTTTTACCCTCGGGTTCATTGCCACAATTCCACGCATGTTCAATTTGAACATTGCCAGGGCCAGCACGGCGTCGAGGAGCACTTGGGCGCCTTTGGCGAGTTGGTCGGGGGTCGAGTATTCGCCGGGGTTATGGCTGATGCCGCCGACGCTGGGGATGAAGAGCATGGCGGCGGGGCAGACCCGGGCGGCCATGACGGCGTCGTGGCCGGCGACGGCCAGCATGTCGCGGGTGGTCATCTGGCGGGCTTGGGCGGCGGTGCGCAGGGTGTTGGCGATTTTGGCGTCGAAGCGAACGGGGCCGAAGGTGGTGTAGGGGTCGACGTCGATCTTGAGTTGGCGGCGGGTGGCGATTTCGGCGATGGCGGTGAGGAATTCGGCTTGCATTTCGGCGGCTCTTGCCGGGTCTTCGTGGCGGACGTCGCTGTGCAGGCGGGTGATGTTGGACACGGCGCCGCGGGCGTTTGGGCTGTTGGTGATCCAGGTGGTGGAGCTGCGGCCGCCGGGTTCCGCTCCGATGCCGACGCGTTCGGCGGCGAGGACGACTTCGGCGGCGGCGGCCAGGCTGTCGCGGCGGCGATCCATGCTCATTGGGCCGGCGTGGCTGGGGGCGCCGGTGACGGTGATCTGGAAGTAGCGCGCCTGGACGGTTCCGGTGACGATGCCGATGTCCTGGCCGGTGGATTCCAGGATCGGGCCCTGTTCGATGTGCAGTTCGAGGAAGGCGGCCCAGCGGCGGGGGGAGGGCGGGGTGGGGCCGGCGAGGTTGTGGGCGGCCAGGGCTTCGGCGACGCTGATGTTGTCGTCGTCGCGGGTGGACAGCGCCTCGGCGAGGGTCATGTCGCCGGCGTGGACGCGGCTGCCCATCATGGCGGGGCGGAAGCGGGTGCCTTCCTCATTGGTCCAGTTGACCAGTTCGAGGGGGGCTTTCGTCGTGATGCCGGCTTCGGTGAGGACGCGGATGACTTCGAGGCCGGCGAGCACGCCGGTGACGCCGTCGAAGCGGCCGCCGGTGGGCACGGTGTCGAGGTGGCTGCCGAAGGCGACGGCGGGCAAGGCTTCGCGGCCGGGGCGGCGGTAGAAGGTGTTGGCCAGGGCGTCGCGTTCTTCGGCCAGGCCGAGCGGGGTGCACCAGGCGGTGAGCAGCGCGCGGGCTTCGGCGTCGAGCGCGCTGAGCGCCGGGCGGTTGCTGCCGCCCTCGGGCGAGGGGCCGATTTCGGCCATGCGCATGTGGTCGGACCAGAGGCGCTGGGAATTCACGGACAATGCGAGCATGCGCCGAGGCTAGTCCGCGCGGCCGGCGCATGGAAGGGCAGCTTCGGCCGCGCTTGCCGATTGGTAGCAATTCGGGTGACTTGGCGTGTCGGAGAGGGGATGCCGCCCGCATGAGTGCTGGATGGAAGCGCGCCGAGTTGGCCACGCTGGGCCAGATTTCTGGCGCCCACATGGTCAGCCACATCCATATCCTGGTGCTGCCGCCGCTGTTTCCGCTGCTGAAGGAGCAGTTTGGCGTCAGCTATATCGAGCTGGGCTTCGCGCTGACGCTGTTCAACATTGTCTCGGCGCTGATGCAGACGCCGATGGGGTTTGCGGTGGACCGTTTCGGGCCGCGGCGGCTGTTGGTTGGCGGGCTGCTGCTGGGGGGAAGTGCGTTTATCCTGGCGGGGATGAACCCGATCTATCCCGTGTTGCTGGCGGCCTCGGTGATGGCCGGGTTGGCGAACTGCGTGTATCACCCGAGCGACTACGCGATGCTGACGTCCGGGGTGATTGGCGAGGCGCGGGTGGGGCGGGCGTTCTCGATCCATACGTTTGCGGGGTATGTCGGCAGCGCGTTGGCGCCGGCGGGAATGCTGTTGGCGGCGGCGACCTGGGGGGTTTCGGGGGCGTTGATCGCGGCCGGGCTGATCGGGCCGATTTTTGCGCTGCCGCTGCTGTTCGGGGCGCCGGCCGGGGCGGCACGGCCAGTGACGTTCAAGCCGAAGCCGGCCTCGGCGCGGTCGCTGGTGACGCCGACGGTGCTGTCGCTGGTGGCGTTCTTTACCGTGATCGGCATGTCCGGTGGCGGGATTGCGGGGTTCTCGGTGGTGGCGATGCATGCGCATCACGGAACGCCGTTGGGGGTCGCGTCGACGGCGTTGTCGTTCTATCTCGGGGCTTCGGCGCTTGGGGTGTTGGCCGGCGGGATCATTGCGGACAAGACGCGGCGGCATAGCGAGGTGGCCGCCGGCGGGTTCGCGGTGACCGCCTGCGCGATCGCTTTGGTCGGTCTGGTCAACCTGCCGGTGTGGTTGTTGCTGCCGGTGATGGCGCTGGGTGGGTTCTGCACCGGGATGATCATGCCGTCGCGCGACATGCTGGTGCGCGCGGCGGCGCCGAAGGGGGCGGAGGGGCGGGTGTTCGCCATTGTCTCGACCGGGTTCAATATCGGCGGGATCGTCGGGCCGCTGCTGTACGGCTCGATCATGGATTTCGGCCATCCCGGCTGGATTTTCGCCGTGTCGGTGGGGTTCATGTTGGCGACGTGTGTGATTGCGCTGGCCGGGGATCGGCGAGCACGGCGAGTGGCGGTGGCGGAGTAATATCAACCGCCGTCGACGGATCTTTCATCCATCGACGGCGGTTGGCATGAGTAGCAAGGCTGTTTTATAAACAGAAAGAAGTAAAAATACTTCTGCCCTTTGGAGATGGGCGCAGGTCTGCCGCGCAGGGATGATTTTTGGTTCTTTTGTCGAAAAAGAACGTGCTCCCTTACTTCTCTATGCGCTCCGCTGCGGCGCCCAGGGCCAGACCCAACGCGAGATGGCCGAACAGCGATGCCCAGGCGACTGGCCCGAAATCGAGGAAGGGCGGCATGCCGGCGATCAGGCTGGCCATGACGTACATGGCGAAGACCCACAGCACGATGCCGTAGTCGATTGCCAACACGACCCAGGGCAGCCTTGGCGCCACGGCCGCAGCCAGAGGGCGGGCGACCAGTACGTAGCCGGCGGGAAAGAAGACCAGGCCGGTGGCGATGTGGATGAGTTGCGCGCCGGCGCCGCCGATGCCGAAGGCGGCCTCGATGAGCTGGGTGGGGTCGGGGGAGAAGCCCCAGATCAGCGGCGCAATCAGGCGGGCGAACACTTCCCATGCCACCAGGCCGGCGATGCCGGATGCGGCGATGGTGGTGAAGGTGCGCGGGGTGATCAGTTTCATTGGCAGGGCTCCAACAGACGCTCTTCGAGTTGGTTCGCCCTGGGGTGCCTTATTGTTACACCGGCTAGTTCCACCGGCTAGTTCCACCGGGTGCCCACCGCGCCGGCCTTGGCGCGGTGGGGCCGGGGCTGGTTGAGGCTAGATCGCGTCCCAGGCGTAGACGTCCCGCGTACGTTCCAGCGGGGTGAGGCTCGACTTCCACGCCGGCAGCAGCGTTTCGGCCAGGGCCTCGGCGGTCCAGCCGGTGGCGCGGTGCATGGTGCGGATGGGCCGCGGCTGGCTGTAGAGATAGATCTCGTTGCCACGGGCGCCCATGATCTGGCCGGTGACGTCTTTCGCCGCGTCGCTGGACAGGAACGCCGCGAGCTGGGCGACCTGGTCGGGGCGGGTCTTGGCGGCGCGGACCTGCATCTGCTCCTCGGTTTGGCCGGGGACGGTTTCGATCATGCGGCTGAAGGCGTGCGGGCCGATGCAGTTGCTGCGCACGTGGTAGCGCGCGGCGTCACCGGCGATGCCGCGTGACATGCCGGCGATGCCGAGCTTGGCGGCGGCGTAGTTCACCTGTCCCACGCTGCCGATCAGGCCGGAGGTCGAGGTCATGTGGACGAAGGCGCCGCTCTCCTGCTTGCGCATGAAGGGGATGGCGGCGCGCGAGACGTAGAAGGCGCCGTAGAGGTGGACCTTGATCACCGCGTCCCATTCTTCCGGGGTCATGCGGTGGAAGATGGTGTCGCGCAGGATGCCGGCGTTGTTGACCACGATGTCGATCTTGCCGAAGCGGTCGACGGCGGTCTGGACCATGCGCTGGGCAGCGTCCCAATCGGCGACGCTGTCGTAGTTGGCGACGGCCTGGCCTTGGCCATGCAGCGCCTCGATTTCGGAAACCACCTGTTGGGCAGGGGTGTTGTCCAGCCCCGAGCCGTCGACGGCGGCGCCGAGGTCGTTGACCACCACTTGCGCTCCGTTTTCCGCCATCACCAGCGCGATGGCGCGCCCGATGCCGCGGCCTGCGCCGGTCACCAGAGCCACTTTACCTTCTAGCATTTTCTTGGCCATGCCCGTCCCCTCCTTGGAACTGTTTGCACCGCCAGTTTGCCGCGCAGGCTGGTGCCTGTCACCCCACCCGCCCGGCTTGCCAGCCTTGCGCAACCCGGCAACCATCGTCGCCCAGCAAAAAGGAACGCCGATGGAACTGAACCTCAAGGGCCGCCGCGTCGTCGTCGCCGGTGGCAGCCGCGGCATCGGCCGCTCGATCGCGCTGGGCTTTGCCGAAGCCGGCGCCGCCGTGTCGATCTGTGCCCGTGGCGCCGACACCCTGGAAACCACCCGCAAGGAGCTGGCAGCCTTCGGCGGCACCGTCCACGCCCAGCCCTGCGACCTCGCCGACGCCGCCGCCATTGCCGGCTATATCCCCGCCGCCGCCGCCGCCCTGGGCGGCATCGACATCCTGGTCAACAACGCCTCTGGCTTTGGCCGCGGCGATGACGAGGAAAGCTGGGCGTTGAGCCTGTCGGTCGACCTGATGGCGGCGGTGCGGGCTTCCCGCGAAGCCATGCCGTGGCTGATGAAGGCGACCGAGGCGACGATCATCCACATCGCCTCGGGCTCCGGCCTCAACCCATCAGTGCGCACGCCGGCCTATGGCGCGGCCAAGGCGGCGGTGATCCATTACACGCGGACCCAGGCGGCGACCCTGGCCAAGCACGGCATCCGGGTGAACTGCGTGGCGCCCGGCTCGATCGAGTTTCCCGGCGGGTCGTGGGAAAAGCGCCGCACCGATGATCCCAAGCTCTATAGCGGCATCCTCAATTCGATGCCCGCCGGGCGGCTCGGGCGGCCGGAGGAAGTGGCCAGCGTGGTGCTGTTTCTGGCCTCGTCGCTGGCGATCTGGGTCACCGCGCAGATCGTGTCGGTCAATGGTGGGCAGGGGTTTGGCAGGTAGGCAAGGATGTGGCCGCCTGGGCAGTTGCGGCAAAGGTACCTTCATGCTATTGTACTGACTGAGGCTTTTTAGGGTTGATGGTTCGTCCCAATCAGTTGCTGGGGCCCATAAAATTGGAGCAGAACAATGAAATTTCTAATGTTAATTGTTAAGTTGATTTTTATTTGGCCTTGTAAAACCCTTCTTCTGATCGAATATTATTTTCCATACAAGGGACAAGTTATTTCGAGCGGGCGCCGTAAGAATAGAGTATTTTTTCAAGTTATGGGGTCAATTTTTTTCTGGATTTTCTCATTTATACTATGGAATAAATATTTCTATTCGTAGCAATAGATAATTAGTCTGGCAGCCAATCGCAGGGGGCCGAGCCCCCTGCACCCTCATGACTTTAGAATTCCCTCCACCACCGTCTGCACGTCGAAGGCTTCCTGCACCGTGGCCAAATGATGCGGCTCGCCGCGGGTCATGCGAACGACGCCTTCGAGTTGCCGGCGCAGGACCAGGGGGCGCATGCGTTCATTCGGCATCGCGGCGGCATCGGGGACCCAGGCGCCTTCGATCAGCTTCTCCGCCACTGACCAGTCGCGCAGCCGGAACGCGCCCCGGTCGCCCCATAGGGTCCAGGTGTTGTGGTCGTCCTTCAGCGTGGTGCCGACGCCGCCGATCAGGCCGACCGGTAACCCGCCGGCGGTCAGGCGGGCGGCGATGGCGCGTTCGCTGGCGGCTTCGGTGTGGAAGCTGGCGTGGGCCTGTTCGAGGGCGAGCGGGCCGCACAGGCGGCGGGTGAGAAACAGGAAATGGGAGACGACTTCGCGGGTGAAGCCGCCCTGGGCCGGACGGTCGAGCCAGCCGGCGGCGTCGCGCTGCCAGGAGCGGGGCCAGGCGGCGAAGCTGGTCTCGATCTCCAGGCGCCGGGGCGTGCCGATGCCGTCCAGCCAGTCGCGCAGCGTGGCGACCGCCAGTGACGAGGCCATCGGGAAATTCACCGCCGCCCGGCCGCTGCCGAGTGCCGCGACAAACGCAGCGCCCGCCGCGATATCGACCGCCAATGGCTTCTCGCAGAACACCGCTTTTCTGGCCGCCAGCGCGGCACGGGCGTGATCCAGGTGGCTGGCGGGGGGCGATGCGATATAGACGCAATCGGCGCCGGCAATCAGCGACGCGGCTGATCCGGCATGAGGTGCCAGCCCGCCGATGCGGGCCAGCGCCTCGGCCGAGGGGTCCCAGATGCCGGTGACCCGCACCAGTTCGGACGCCTGTTCCAGCGCCGCGCGCAGCATCCGTTCGCCCATGATGCCCGCGCCGATGACGCCCAATGTGATCATGCCAGCCTCCTCGTTGCGCCTATACTCTTGCGCGCGAGGCGCCGCGCCGCCATAGCCCAGGCGAAATCACCGACGGGAACACCCAAATGCGACCTTCCGGCCGCGAAGCTGACATGCTGCGTGACGTCACCATTACCCCGGGCTTCTCCCACCATGCCGAGGGTTCGGTGCTGATCAAGATGGGCGGCACCGAGGTGCTGTGCGCCGCCAGCGTCGAATCGCGGGTGCCGCCGTTCATGCGCAACCAGGGCCTGGGCTGGGTCACGGCGGAGTACGGCATGCTGCCGCGCGCCACCCATACCCGCGGCGATCGAGAGGCCGCGCGGGGGAAGCAATCCGGCCGGACCCAGGAAATCCAACGCCTGATCGGGCGGTCGCTGCGCGCGGTGGTGGATCGCCGCGCGCTGGGCGAGATGACCATCACGCTGGATTGCGATGTGCTGAACGCCGATGGCGGCACGCGTTGCGCCTCGATCACCGGGGCCTGGGTAGCGCTGAACCTGGCGCTGCGCCATCTGGTCAAGATGAACGTGCTGAAATCGGTGCCGCTGATCGGCCAGGTCGCCGCGGTGTCCTGCGGCTTGTACCAGGGTGCGCCGGTGCTCGACCTCGATTACGCCGAGGACAGCGACGCCGACGCGGACGCCAATTTCGTCCTGACCGATGGCGGCGGCATCGTGGAAATCCAGGGCACGGCGGAAAAAGAGCCGTTCAGCGATGCGCAGTTTTTCGAATTGATGCGCCTGGCCCGCGTCGGCACCGAACGGCTGTTCGCGATGCAGCGCGAGGCGATCGAGGCGGCGTGATGGCGCGCACCATCGCTGTTGGCACCAGGCTGGTCCTGGCCAGCCACAACCAGGGCAAGCTGCGCGAGATTCTCGAATTGCTGGCGCCGCTCGGGGTCGAGGTGGTCTCGGCCGGGGCGCTGGGTTTGCCCGAGCCGGACGAGACCGAGGACAGCTTCGAGGGCAATGCCAGGATCAAGGCGCTGGCTGCCGCGAATGCGTCGGGCCTGCCGGCGCTGTCCGACGATTCCGGGTTTTGCGTCGGTGCACTCGGTGGCGCGCCCGGCGTGGTCTCCGCCCTATGGGCCGGGCCGGGCAAGGACTTTGCGCCGGCGATGGCGCGGGTGCGGCGCGAGATGGGCGACAGCGCCGACCGTCGCGCCTGGTTCGTCTGCGTGCTCTGCCTTGCCTGGCCGGACGGCCACACCGAATGCTTCGAGGGCCGGGTGGACGGGACGGTGGCTTTGCCGCCGCGCGGCGCCAACGGCCATGGCTACGACCCGATGTTCCTGCCCGAGGGCGGTCGCCTGACCTATGGCGAGATGGACCAAGGCGAAAAACATGCCACCAGCCACCGCGCACGGGCCTTTGTCCAATTGGTGAAGGCGTGTTTCCCGCGCTGATCGGCGCGCTTTCGCTGCTCTGGCTGCTGGTCCTGCCAGCGGCGGCGGCGGAACTGTCGGCGGCACCGCCGTTCTTCAGCCATCCGTTCGTGGCGGGGGGCGCGAAGCTTGCCGGGCCGGTGGCGGCGCGCGGTGCGGTGGTCTGGCTGCACGGCTCCTATAATCCCGCCAGCGAGGCACGGCCGGATGATCCCGCCTGGCTCGATGCCGTTCGGGAGCGGGGGTATGATCTCTGGCACTTCAATCGCCCGTTGCGTCCGGATCCGTTGGCCGCGGGCGCGGCCGGGCTGATCGAGGGGCTGACCGCCCTGCGCCGCGCGGGCTATCGCTGGGTGGTGGTGGCGGGGTTTTCGCGCGGCGCGTTCATCGCGCTGTCGGCGCTGGCGCGGCCCGATCTGGCCGACGCGGTGCTGGCGATTTCGCCGGCGGCGCATGGCCGGCGGGTGGAGCGGCGGCCCGAGGCGCTGGCCGCTTTCGCTGAGCGGGTGCAGGCCGGGCAGGCGACGCGCTTCGCCTTGGTGATGCTGCACGATGACGCCTGGGACCCCGGCCCGGCACAGCGCGCGGAGATGGCGCGGCGTTCCGTGCCGGGACAGGCCGGCATGGTGTTGCTGGTCGACCGGCCGGCGGGGATCACCGACCATATGGGCAGTTTTTCGCCCGCCTTCGCCGTCCGCTTCGGCGCCTGCCTGGCCGCATTCGCCGATGGCGCGGCTGGCGCCGACGCATGCGCGGAGCGCTGATGGAAAAGCTGGCGCTCTACATCCACTGGCCGTTCTGCCTGGCCAAATGCCCATACTGCGACTTCAACTCCCATGTCCGCGACCGCATCGACCAGCGTCGCTTCGCCGCCGCCTTGCGCACCGAACTGGCATGGGAGGCCGCCCGCCTGGGGCCGCGTCCGCTCGCCTCGATCTTCTTCGGCGGCGGCACCCCGAGCCTGATGGACGCGCAGACAGTGGCCGACCTGATCGCTGATGCAAGGCGGCTGTTCGTGCCGGCACCCGACCTCGAAATCACCCTGGAGGCCAACCCAACCAGCGTCGAGGCGGCCCGGCTGGCGGCGTTCCGGGATGCCGGGGTCAACCGGGTCTCGATGGGCATCCAGAGCCTGCGCGAGGACGCCCTGCGCGGGCTCGGCCGGCAACACTCGGCACCGCAGGCGATCGCGGCACTGGAGCTGGCGCAGAAACTGTTCGGCCGTGTCTCCTTCGACCTGATCTATGCACGGCCGCACCAGACCATGGCCGACTGGCGGGCGGAGCTGCGCGAGGCGCTCGCCCTGGCGCATGATCATCTGTCGCTCTACCAGCTCACCATCGAACCCGGCACCGCGTATGAGGCGCTGCATCGGCGCGGCGAACTGGTGCTGCCGGACGACGAACTGGGAGCTGCGCTCTACGACGCGACGGCGGAGGAAGCGGCAAAATTTGGCCTGCTGCCCTACGAAGTTTCCAACTATGCCCGGCCGGGGAGCGAGAGCCGGCACAACCTCGCCTACTGGCGCTATGGCGATTACGCTGGCATCGGTCCCGGCGCACATGGCCGGATCAGTCTGGGCGGCGACCTGCTCGCCACCCGCCGGCACCGCGCCCCGGAACCCTGGGCCGAACGCGTCGAGGCGCGGGGCCACGGCACCACCCATGAGGACCCCGTCTCCGCCGCCGACCGCGCGCGCGAAATGCTGCTGATGGGGCTGCGCCTGACCGAGGGCATCGATCCCGCCCGCTTTGCCGTGCGCACCGGCATCGCGCTGGCCGACGCGCTCGACCCCGGCGTGCTGGAACAGGCGCTGGGCGAGGAGTATGTCGCGTGGCGCGACGGCCGGCTGCTTGCCCTGCCCGAGGGCCGCCGCCGGCTGGATGCGTTGTTGGGCGCACTGGTGCGCTAAGCCGCCCGCGCCTGCCCGGTCGTGGCCCCAACCATCGCAATGAACGCTTCGGCCAGGACCAGGGTCTCGGGGTTTTGACGGAACGCCACCGAGGTGATGTCGCCGTCCAGCCGGGCCACCCGGCCCAGCAGCGCTAGGTGCGTGCCGGGCACCAGGACAGTGACGTCGGCACCAGCCTTCAGCGGGCTGCGTGCGATGCGCAGTGCAATGCTGCCGAGCGACACGTCCACCACGGTTGCGTCATGGGTCACGCCGCCGGCGGCCAGGCGGATCGCGAAGCCGTGGCCAGGCAGGCGGTCGAAGACGCGGCGCTCGCCCTTGGTGTTCTGCATGGCGATGAGGAACTGGTCGACCTCGGCGCCCAGCGTGGCGGCCACGGTGCTCACGGTGTTGGCGGAGGTTTCCACATCGGCGCTGATGGTGCTGCCTTGCGTCGAATCCTGCGTCAGTTGTGCCATGCTTTGGCTGATCTGGTGTGACTTGCTGGCGACATCGCTGACCCGGGCGGCGATCTCGCTGGTGGCGCGGCCCTGCTCGTCAATCGCCGCGGCAATCGAGCTGGCGACGGTTTCAACCCGGCGGATCGAGCCCAGCACCGCGCTGGCGGCATCGGCGGCCTCGCGGATCACCCCGCGAATGCCCTCCACCTGGGCCGCGATCTGGGCTGTGGCGCTGCCGGTCTGGGTGGCCAGCAGCTTGACCTCGCCGGCAACCACGGCAAACCCCCGGCCCGCCTCGCCGGCGCGCGCGGCCTCGATGGTGGCGTTGAGCGCCAGCAGGTTGGTGCGTCCGGCGATGCTGGTGATCAGGTCGACGACGGTAACGATGCGGTCCGCCGCTTCCAGCAGCGATGCCATGCGCGCGCCGGCAATGTCGGCATGGCCGACCGCGGTCTGGGTGGCGTCCGCGGCATCGGCCACGCGACTGCCGATTTCGCGGGCGCTGGCGGAAAGCTGCTCGGTGGCGGCGGTGACGGCGGTCAGGTCGGCCATCGAGGCGGCGACCTCCGCCGCGCTGTGATCGGCCTGGAAATGGCTGTCCTGTGCGACTTTCGCCATCTCGCGCGCCGAGCCCTGCATCACCGTGGCAGAATCCGCCAGCGCGGTCAGCACGCCGGAGATCGAGCCGCCGAAATCCAGGGTGTGACGATCGGTCGCCCGCTGGCGCTGCTCGGTGGCCTTGCTCGTGATGGCCAGCAGGGCGTCGGCGGCGCGCGCCGCCGTCAGCGCCTGGCGCAACTGGTGCGCGGCGGCAACGATGGCGCCGATTTCACCGCGCGCCCGCGCCGGCAGGTCGGTGGCATCAAGCTCGCCGCGGGCCATCGCCGTAATCCCGCCAACCACGCGGCGAACCGGGCCGCCGATGGTGGTGCGCACCATCCACAGCGCCAGCATCAGCACCAGCAGCACGGCGGCCAGGGTGAACACCAGCATCTGCTGCGCCACATTGCGCCCGGTATCGGCCAGCGCGGTCCGCAGCCCGTCCACGGTCGCCGCCACCTCATTGGCCAACCCATCCAGGCTGTTGCTGAAGGCGGTGCGGGTGCTTCGGTTCTCGGCATTGTTGCCGAGCTTGTCGGCGGCCTCGCGCCCCTGCTCCACACCGACGCGGGCCAGCTCGGTGCGCAGCGCGATGAAGGCGCGCAGCGGGGCCTCGGCCTTGGCCAGCGCATCGCGATGCTGGTCCGGCACCGCTTGGCGCAGCTTGTCGAAGGTGGCGCGGATATCGCCCAAGGCCGCCATCTGGCCGCGCGCGAAAGTCTCCGCCTGCTTGCGGTCGGCGGCCAGGTAAAGCCCGCGGCTTTCCATCACCACCTGGTAGATCCCGGCGCGCAGCCGCTCGATCAACGGCCGGCTCTCGGCGATCCGCTCAAGCTCGGCCAGGGCGGCGTCATGACGCTGGGCCGCGACATAGGTGGTGACCGGGCCGGTCATCGCCACGCTGGCAAGCAACAGCAGCAACGCGATGACGCGCCCGCCGATGGTGTCGAGAAGTCGCGTCATCCGGTTGCCCCCGCCAGAGGTCTGGCGCGGCAAGATATGCTCGGAAGGATAACGGATGCTTAAACGCCCGGCGGTTGTGCGGGGTCTTCACCCAGCGCCAGCGCGCGGGCATAGACCTGCTTGCGCGGCAGGCCGGTGGCCGCGGTGACTTGGGCGACGGCTTCCTTCAGCCGGTGGGTGGCCAGCGCCGCGCGCAGCATGGTGTCGACATCTTCCTCCGCTGCCGCTTCTTCGGGCGCGGGGCCAAGCAGCACGCAGATCTCGCCGCGCGCCGCATGGCCGGCGTAATGCGCCGACAACGCGGCAAGCCCGCCGCGCCGAACCTCCTCGAAGCGCTTGGTCAGTTCGCGCGCCACCGCCGCCGGCCGGTCGCCGAAGGCCTGCGCCATGTCGGCCAGCGTCTCGGCCAGCCGGTGCGGTGCCTCGTACCAGATCAGCGTCGCCGACAGCCCGGCCCGCTCGGCCGCGCGCAGCCCGGCAAACGCCGCCAGTCGGGCGGCCGAGCGCGGCGGCGGAAATCCCAGGAACAGGAACGGGTGCGGCGGCAGTCCGGACAGCGTCAGCGCCATCACCGCCGCATTGGCCCCGGGAGCGCCGGTCACCGCGAACCCCTCAGCCAACGCAGCGCGCACCAAGCGATAGCCGGGATCGCTGACCAGCGGCGTGCCGGCATCCGACACCAGTGCCACGCCCCGTCCCCTGCGCAGCAATCCGAGCACCTGGGCGATGCGGGCATCTTCGTTGTGCTCATGCAGCGGCGCGGTGCGGGCGCTGATGCCGTGCGCCGTCAGCAGCCGCGCGGTAGTACGGGTGTCTTCGCACAGCACCAGGTCGGCGGCGCGCAGGGTGGCGATGGCACGCAACGTAATATCGGCAAGGTTGCCGATCGGCGTCGAAACCAGCACAAGACCGTTGAATGCGCCCGGCGCCGCAGCCCAGGCGCCATCATCCGTCGCGTCTTCGCCGGATAGGGCTGCGTCGTCAGGTAGCTTGGAGGACATGTCGCATGTTTCGTCGGACACTCGCGCTGGCTGCCGGCACGCTAGCACTCGCGGCGTGCGGTGTATCGTCCAGGCCGTCATTCGCGCCCACCGGGCCAGCGCGCCCTGGCCCGTCGGCCCGTTCGGTGCCCGCGCCTTCCACCGTGGCGCCGCCGGGCCGGACGGTGACTCTGCTGGCGCCGCTGTCCGGGCCGAATGCCGAGCGCGGCCGGGCGCTGGCCAACGCCGCCCAACTCGCCCTGACCGCGCCGGGTTCGCCGCCGCTCGATGTGCGCGATACCGGCGGCACGGCACAGGGCGCCGCCCGGGCCGCGCAAGCCGCTCTGGCCGCCGGGGCCGGCATGATCATCGGCCCGCTGACTGCCGCCGAGACCGCCGCCGTTGCGCCGGTGGCGCGCGCGGCAGGGGTGGCGGTGCTGGCCTTCACCTCGGACCCCGCCCAGGCCCAGCCCGGCGTCTGGACCCTCGGCATCACCCCCGCCCAACAGGTCCGCCGCCTGGTCGCCGCCGCCGCTGCGCAGGGCAAGACCCGCTTCGCCGCGGTGCTGCCGGACGGCGAGTTCGGCCGCGCCCTGGCCACCGCCCTGACCGAGGCGACGGCATCGGCCGGCTTCGCCTCGCCGGGCATCCATTTCCATGACGGCTCGATCGGCTCGATCAACGCCACCATGCGCGAGGTCTCGGCCTACAGCAGCCGGCGCGGTCCGGTCGACGCCCAGATCCGCGCCGCCCGCGCCGCCCGCACCGCGGAGGGCCGGCGCCAGGCCGAGCAGATCGGCCGCAGTCAAATCCCGCCGCCGCCGATGGACGCGCTGCTGCTGGCCGATACCGGCGAGCGGCTGGGCACCATCGCCAGCCTGTTGCCGTATTACGACCTGGACCCGCCCGCGGTG
Source organism: Asaia bogorensis (assembly GCA_945869965.1). Classification (GTDB taxonomy): domain Bacteria; phylum Pseudomonadota; class Alphaproteobacteria; order Acetobacterales; family Acetobacteraceae; genus CAMDGX01. Next base: position 44,422 of record CAMBRC010000013.1, on the reverse strand, counting down.
CGCGTGCTCGGCCCCGCACTGTGGGGCGCCGCGGGAACGCGCGGCGATGCCGATTTGCGCGGTGCCTGGTTCGCCGCCCCGGACCCGAATGCCCGGGCGGGATTCGATGCCCAATACCAGGCACAGTTCGGCACGCCCGCGCCGGGGCTGGCCGATTTCGCCTATGACGCCGCGGCGATCGCGCGCGTGCTGGCGGGCGAAGGCGGCTATTCCGCCGCTGCGCTGACCCGGCCGGAGGGCTTCGCCGGGGTCAATGGCGTGCTGGCTTTGCAGGCCGATGGCGCGGTACGGCGCGGGCTGGCGCTGTTCGAACTGCGGCGCGGCGGGCCGGAGGCAATCGAGCCGGCGCCCGACGCGGCCGGCACGCCAGGGACCTGATCCCGGTCCGCGCCGGTGCTGCCGCTTTCGCCCTGGTTGACCGCCAGTGCCGCCATGGCCGCGGTGCCGGTCGCGGTGCTGGCGGTGCTCGCGGCGACCGGTTCATTGGGCATCCTCGCGGCGTCGGCCGCCGTTGCGGTGGTGCTGGCGGCGGCGGTGCTGGCTGCCGCCCTGGTGCAGCGCGATCTCGCCCGGCTGGCCGCCGCGTTGGATCGCGTCGAGGCTGGCGGGGCCGATGCGCCGGCCGGGCCGTGGCTGTGGCCGCTCGCGCGGCTGTCCGAGCGCATTGCCGGCATCGCCCGCGCCCGCGCCCGCCGCGCCGAGGAGGTGGCCGCCGCCCTGCGCGCGAGCGAGGCGATCATCGAACGCCTGCCGGACCCGTTGATCGCGCTGGACAGCGACCGCGCCGCGCGCCGCTCCAATGCCGCCGCGCGCGCGGCCTTCGGCGCCGACATCGCCGCCGTGCTGCGCCACCCGCTGCTGCGCGAGGCGATCGACCGTGCGTGGCGGGACGGCACCGCCCAGACCGCCGCCCTGCTGCTGCCGGTGCCGGTTTCGCGCGAGGTCCAGGCCACGGTGATCCCCTTCGCCACCCTACTGCCGGACGGAACGCGCGCCCTGCTGGTGCTGTCCGACCGCACCCAGGAGCGCGCGCTGGAGCGGATGCGGGCCGATTTCGTCGCCAATGCCAGCCATGAGTTGCGCACCCCGCTGGCCAGCCTGATGGGCTTCGTCGAGACGCTGCGCGGCCCGGCGGCCGATGATCCGCCGGCCCAGACGCGCTTCCTGGCGATCATGGCCGAACAGGCGGCGCGGATGAACCGGCTGATCGACGACCTGTTGAGCCTGTCGCGCATCGAGCTGTCCGAGCACACCCCGCCCGGCGACAGCGTCGACCTCGGCGCGGTGGTGTCGCGGGTGCTGGCGGGGTTCGAGGTCAGGCTGGCCGAGCGACGGCAGAAACTGGCGGTGGACGTTGCAGCAGAGTTGCCGCGCGTGGTGGCCGATGGCGACCAGATGGCGCAGGTGTTGAGCAACCTGGTCGAGAACGCGATGAAGTACGGCCGCGAGGGTGGGACCGTCGCGGTGTCGCTGCTGCCTGCAACGGCCGGGGTGATGCTCGCGGTGCGCGATGATGGGCCGGGGGTCGCCCGGGTGCATATCCCGCGCCTGACGGAACGGTTCTATCGTGTCGACAAGGGGCGCAGCCGCAATGCCGGCGGCACCGGGCTCGGCCTGGCCATCGTCAAGCACATCGTCAACCGCCATCGCGGCCGGCTGGTGATCGAAAGCGAGGAGGGAAACGGCGCCACCTTCTCGGTCTGGCTGCCGCTGTCGCCTGAATCCTGATGACCGGAGCACCCATGTCCGAACCTTCGCCTGTCCCGCCGGCTGCCATCCTGCGCACCGCCTACCGCCCGCCGGCCTTCCTGGTCGACACCGTCGATCTGCGTTTCGAGTTGGACGCGAAGGCGACCATCGTGCGCTCCCGCTTGGCGCTGCGGCGCAACCCAGCGGGCGAAGGCAAGCTGGTGCTGGACGGCGAGGCGCTGAACCTGTTGGCGGTGCGGCTGGATGGCGAGGCGCTAGGCGAGAATCGCTGGCGGTTGACCGAGGGCGGGCTGGAGATCGACGATGTGCCCGATGAGGCGGTCCTGGAGATTGACACGCGGATCGCGCCCGATGCCAACAGCGAACTCTCCGGGCTCTACACGTCGGGCGGGGCGTTCTTCACCCAGTGCGAGGCCGAGGGGTTCCGCCGCATCACCTACTTCCCCGACCGGCCCGATGTGATGGCGCGCTACACCACGACCATCGTCGCCGATCGCGACGCCGTGCCGGTGCTGCTCGGCAACGGCAACCCGACGACCAGCGGAGTGGACGGGGCGAAGCACTGGGCGACCTGGACCGATCCGCACCCCAAGCCGGCCTATCTTTTCGCGCTGGTGGCCGGTGATCTTGTTCCGGTGCGCGACAGTTTTGTCACGCGGTCGGGGCGGCATGTCGATCTCGCCATCTGGGTGCGGCGGGGACACGAGGATGCCTGTGGCCACGCGATGGACTCGTTGAAGCGGTCGATGACCTGGGACGAAGACGTCTACGGCCTGGAATACGATCTCGACGTGTTCAACATCGCCGCCGTCAGCGACTTCAACATGGGGGCGATGGAGAACAAGGGCCTCAACGTCTTCAACACCAAATACGTGCTCGCCCGGCCCGAGACGGCAACCGACACGGACTACCAGGGTATCGAGGCCGTCATCGCGCACGAGTATTTCCACAACTGGACCGGTAACCGGGTGACCTGCCGCGACTGGTTCCAGCTCTCCCTCAAGGAAGGCCTGACCGTCTTCCGCGACCAGCAATTCTCCGCCGACATGGGCAGCCCCGCGGTCAAGCGGCTAGGCGACGTGCGTGCCCTGCGGGCGGCCCAGTTTCGTGAGGATGCTGGCCCGCTGGCCCATCCCGTCCGGCCGGACAGCTATATCGCGATCGATAATTTCTACACCGCGACGATCTACAACAAGGGGGCGGAGGTGGTTCGGATGATCCACCGGATGATCGGGGTGGCGGGTTTCCGGGCCGGCATGGACCTCTACATCGCGCGCCACGACAACCGGGCCGTCACCATCGAGGATTTCGTTGGCGCGATGCAGGATGCCTCGGGAGTCGATCTTTCGGCGTTCCTCGGCTGGTACGGCCAGGCCGGGACGCCGGAGCTGTCGTTTGGCGAGACGTACGATGCGGATGCCCGGCGCTATACCTTGACGCTGCGCCAACACACCGCACCGACGCCGGGCCAGACGGAGAAGCGGGCGTTGCCGATCCCGGTGGCGACCGGGTTGCTGGGGCCGGATGGTAAGCAGGTTGCCGAGCGGATGCTGCTTTTGACCGAGCCAGAGCAGCACTTTGTCTTTGACGATATTGCCGAAGCCCCAGTGCCGTCGCTGCTGCGGGGGTTCTCGGCGCCGGTGAAGCTTTCGGGCATGAACCAAGCGCGGCTGCGGTTCCTGGCGGCGCATGACGGCGATCCCTTTGTGCGGTGGGATTCGTTGCAGTCCTATGCAACCGAGCTGATGCTGAAAGAGGGCGATGGGGTTGATGCCGGGTTGCTGGAGGCATTCACCGCGACGCTTCACGGCGCGGATGCCGATCCGGCGTTTGCCGCCGCCTGTTTGGCGTTGCCAGCCGAGGCGACGGTGGCGGATCGGATGGCGGTTGTGGATGTCGATGCCATTCATGCGACGCGGCAGGCGCTGCGGCGCGGGGTGGGGGCGGCGTTGGGGCCATTGTTGCGGGCGACCTATGAGCGGCTGACGGAGGCGGGGCCGTATCGGATCGATGGGGCGGCGATCGGACGACGGGCGTTGCGCAATGCCTGCCTGTCGTATCTCGGGGCGGCGGGGGACGCGGGTTTGGCGCAGGCGCAGTTCGATGCGGCGGGGAACATGACGGATTCGCTGGCCGCACTGGAGGTGCTGGTTGCCGGGGATGGCGAAGCCGCGTTGGCGGCGTTTCATGCGCGGTGGCGGCATGAGGAGTTGGTGTTGGACAAGTGGTTCACCTTGCAGGCGCTGTCGTCGCGGGCGGATGCGCTGGTGCGGGTGCAGGCATTGATGGCGCATCCGGACTTCGACATCCGCAACCCAAACCGGGCGCGCTCGTTGCTGGCGGCGTATCCGGGCAACCAGGTGCGGTTCCATGATGCCGCCGGCGGCGGGTACCGCTTCCTCGCCGACGCCATCGTCCGGCTCGACCCCTCCAACAGCCAGACCGCGGCGCGCCTGGTCTCCCCGTTGGGCCAATGGCGCCGCCAGGATGCCGGAAGGCAGGCCCATATGCGGGCGGCGCTGCGGGCGATCCTGGCGTTGCCGCGGTTGAGCCGGGGGACGTTCGAGCAGGCGTCGCGGGCGCTTGGTGAGGATGCTTGACCGCGCTTGGGGGCGGCGTGATGCTGGGGGAAATGGGCAGGGGATGGACATGGACGCGCAGCAGATGATGGTCTCGCCGGTTTCCGGCGCCGTGGGTGCCGAGATTCGCGGCATCGATCTTTCCCGGCCATTGCCGGCGGGGACGGTTTCGGCGCTGCGCGAGGCGCTGGGGGCGCATGGGGTGATCTTCTTTCGCGACCAGGTGTTGAGCGAGGAGCAGCACATCGCCTTTGCCGGGCAGTTCGCGCCGATCAACATCAACCGGTTCTTCAAGGCTGCACCGGGCTTTCCGCAGATTGCCGAGGTGCGCAAGGAGCCGGAGCAGACCAAGAATATCGGCGGCGGCTGGCATACCGACCATAGCTACGACCAGATCCCGGCGCTGGGCTCGGTGCTGTATGCGCGCGAAGTGCCGGAGGCCGGCGGGGACACGATGTTCGCCAGCATGTACGCCGCGTACGATGCGCTGTCGGACGGCTTGAAGGCGACGCTGCATACGCTGCGGGCGGTGCATTCGAGCCGGCACGTGTTCGGCGCCAAGGCCGACCGGCCAGCGGAGTTAAAGGACCGGTTGGGCAACGTCGAGGCGGCGACGCAGGATGCGGTGCATCCGGTGGTGATCACGCATCCGATTTCCGGGCGCTCGGCGCTGTATGTGAACCCCGGCTTCACGCTGCATTTCGAGGGCTGGACGGCGGAGGAGTCACAGTCACTGCTGGGCTATCTTTACCGCCATGCGGTGAAGCCCGAATTCACCTGCCGGTTCCGCTGGCAGGAAGGCTCGATGGCGTTCTGGGACAACCGCGCCACCCAGCATTTCGCGCTGAACGACTATCACGGCCAGCGCCGGTTGATGCACCGGATTACCTTGGAAGGGGTTTCGCTGGCGTGATTCCGTAATCCTCCGGACCACACCAACCCCACAGGTGACTTTGACTGATAGAAGCAAGAAAAACCTGGGCTCTGCCCAGACCCGCCAAAGGCCGAGGGCCTTTGGAAACCCAATACTAAAGAATTAAGGTCTAGGGGCTTGGCCCCTGGCGGGTCTGGGCAGAGCCCAGCCTTCTCCCTTCTACTTCCGGTATCAGAACTCTAACCGACGTCCATCGGTAACGCCGGGTCTGCCACCCATTCCAGCAGCGAGGCATCGTACAGCTTGACATCGGTGTGGCCCAGCATCGTTAGCACCAGTGCATCGGCACTCGCCGCGATCCCGCCGCCGCAATAGGTGATCACCCGCCGGTCCAGCGCCCCCACCGCCGCGAACCGCGCCCGCAGCACCTCCGCCGGCAACAGGGTCTGCGTCGCGGGATCCACCAGTTGTCCCGCCGCCACGTTCACGCTGCCGGGAATCCGGCCCGCCCGCCCGTAATGCACCCCGCCAGCCCCGGTATGCTGATCCGGCCGCAGCGCGTTGATGGTGCACACCGCGCCGTCGCCAATCGCCGCCAGCACCTCGTCCCGGTCGGCCATCAGCGGCCGCGGCGCGCGTGCGGTGAAGCTGCCCGCTGGGCGCGATCGCCCGGCGCCGGTCTCCGCTGGCCGGCCTTCCGCCGCCCATTTGTGCCAGCCGCCATCCAGCACCGCCGCGTTGTCGTGCCCGAACACCCGCAACAGCCACCAGACCCGGCTCGACCACGACAGGATATCGGTGCTGTACAGCACCACCCGCGTCTCGTCCCCCACCCCCAGCCGCGCCATCGCCGCCGCAAACCGCGCAGGCGACGGCATCATGAAGCGCAGCGCGTGGTCGGGGTCGGACAGGTCCGCCTGGAGATCGACAAACTGCGCCCCCGGAATGTGCCCGCGCTCGAATTCCGGCCGCGCGGAGATCGGGGTGGTGCCCACCACCGGCGCCGGCACCAGCCGCGTGGTGACGTCCAGCACCACCAGGTCGGGGTCGTCGAGATGCGCGGCCAGCCAGGCTGTGTCGACGAGATGCTCCGGATGGGCAAAGCCTGCCATGTATGCGCTCTCCAAAAAGCAAGGGCAGGGCTCTGCCCTGCACCCGCTGGGGCGTCGCCCCAGGCCCCGTCCACTTTGGGGCGGCTAGCCCGCTACACCCAGCGCCCAGGCCAGCACGCCCTTCTGCGCATGCAGCCGGTTCTCCGCTTCGTCGAATACCACGCTCTGCGGCCCGTCGATCACCTCGTCCGTGACCTCCTCGCCGCGATGCGCCGGCAGGCAGTGCATGAAGATCGCGTCCGCCGCGGCCTTGGCCATCAGCGCCCCGGTGACCCGATACGGCGCCAACAAATTGTGCCGGCTGGAGCCTTCTTCCCCGCCCATGCTGACCCAGGTATCGGTCACCACACAGCGCGCGCCGATCACGGCCGCCTCAGGGTCGTCGGTCAGCTCGATCTTCGCCCCCTGGCTGCGCGCCCACTCCACCAGCTCGGCCGGCGGCCGCAGGCTCGCGGGCGTGGCCAGCCGCAGGGTGAAGCCGAAGCGCGCCGCACTCTCGATCCAACTGGTGGCCACGTTGTTGCCATCGCCGCACCACGCCACCACCTGGCCTGCGATCGGCCCGCGATGCTCCTCGAACGTCATCACATCGGCCATCAGCTGCACCGAATGGCTCTCATTGGTCAGGCCGTTGATCACCGGCACGGTGGCGTGCTCTGCCATCTCCAATAGCCGCTCATGCGCATGGGTCCGCATCATGATCGCATCGACATATCGGCTCAGAACCTTCGCCGTATCGGCAATCGTCTCGCCGCGCCCCAGCTGCATGTCCGCCGAGGTCAGGTTGATCACATCGCCCCCAAGCTGGCGCATGCCAACCTCGAAACTCACCCGCGTGCGCGTGGACGGCTTCTCGAAAATCAGCGCCAGCACTTTGCCAGCGAGCGGCTTGGTCGTGGCGCCGCCCGCCTTCAGAGTTCGCTTATAGCCACTCGCCACATCCAGCATGTGCCGCAGCGTCGCACTGTCATGGTCACGGATATCGATGAAGTGGCGAGGCGCCGAAGCCGCCCCGCCCTCCATAGTGCCAGCCTGCGCCGATGAGCGACGCAAAGCCGCTCCACTCACGGCACGCCCCTAGGGCTGTTGCGCATCACTGCGCCGCAGCCTTGGCCGCCGAAGCCAGGCCCGAGGCGGCACGGCGCATCATGCCAAGCGCCTCGGCAATGTCGGCCTCGGTGGTGACCAGCGGCGGCACCAGGCGCACCACGTTCTCGCCAGCGGTCACCGTCATCAGCCCCTCGCCGGTGAACGCCACCTGCACCTGACCGGCGGGGATCACGCACTTGATGCCCTGCATCAGCCCGCGGCCACGCGATTCGGCGAAGATGCCCGGGAACTCGGCGATCAGCTTTTTCACGCCCGCGGTGAGCTGCTCGCCCTTGGCGATCACCTCGTCGAGGAAGCCCGGCGCCAGGATGACGTCGAGCACCGCGTTGCCCGCCGTGCAGGCGAGCGGGTTGCCGCCGAAGGTGGTGCCGTGCGTGCCGGGAACCAGGTGCTTGCCGACCCATTCCTTGGCCAGCACGGCGCCGAGCGGGAAGCCGCCGCCGATGCCCTTGGCCGAGGAGATCACATCGGGTTCGATGCCGGCCCATTCATGCGCGAACAGCTTGCCGGTGCGGCCCATGCCGGATTGAATTTCGTCCAGCGCCATGATCAGGCCGAACTCGTCGCACATGGCGCGCAGGTCGCGCAGGAACTGCACATCGGCGGTTCGCATGCCGCCTTCGCCCTGGACCGGCTCGACCATGACGCCGGCGGTGGTGCCGTCGATGGCGTTGCGCACCGCGTTCATGTTGTTCAGCGGCACGTGCTTGAAGCCTTCAACGCGCGGGCCGAAGCCTTCCAGGTAGTGGTCGTTGCCGGTCGCCGCCAGCGTCGCCAGGGTGCGGCCGTGGAACGCGCCCTCGAAGCAGATGATGCCGAAACGCTCCGGCTTGCCGGTCGCGGACATGGTCTTGCGGACCATCTTGATCATGCCCTCGTTGGCCTCGGCCCCCGAGTTGCAGAAAAAGACGGTGTCCGCGAACGTGTTCGCCACCAGCCGGGCGGCGAGCTGCTCGGCTTGCGGGATCCGATACAAGTTCGACACGTGCATCACCTTGTGCGCCTGCGCCGAAATGGCGTCGGCCAGGTGCTTGTTGCCGTGCCCGAGCGAGGCCGTGGCGATGCCCGACCCGAAATCGAGGAATCGTCGCCCGTCGGTCGTCCACAGCCAAGCGCCCTCGCCCCGCTCGAAAGCGAGATCGGCACGGTTGTAGTTCGGCAACAGGGCGGAAATCATATCCGGGTGACCCTCAATGGTCCCTTTGGTGGGGACGTTCTTTTCCCGCGGGGTGAACCCGGGCGCACCCCTGTGCGGCCGGTTCCGGGGAAGCGGAAACAATGGTCTGGGGGGCGGGGGGAAGTCAAATGGCGGAGAGTGGGTGCATGGCGGCGTTGCAAAGGCATCGGGAAGGCTGGGCTCCGCCCTCGCCTTCCTGTTGTGCGGTGTGCGATGTCTTGGACAATGCGCCGCCCTGTTGCTCCCGCTGGTCCGCCGCCCACCGAAGCTACGCTGCGTGAGGCGGCGCTGGCGCATTTGGCGCGGTATGGGACCACGCGGGCGGGGTTGATCGCGGTGCTGGACCGGCGGATCGGGCGGTGGCTGCGGGCGGGCGAGCAGGATGAGGGCCGCGTGGCGGCGGCGGCGGCGGCACGGGCGGCGGCGCGGGTGGTGGCCGACCGGATGGTGGCGCTGGGGGTGGTGAACGATGCGGCGTTTGCGAAGAGCCGGGCGCGCAGCCTGAACCGGGCGGGGCGGTCGCGGCGGGCGGTGGCGGCGTATCTGGCGGCGCGAGGCATTGGCGGGGAGCTTGTGCGTGGGGTGTTGGGGAGCGATCCCGAAGCCGAGCTGGCGGCGGCGGTGGCGCATGCGCGGCGGCGGCGGCTGGGGCCGTTTCGGACCGTGGCGGGGGATGCGGCGCGGGTGCTGAAGGAGTTGGGCGGGTTTGCCCGGGCGGGGTTTTCGCGCGAGGTTGCGATGCGGGTGTTGCGGATGGAGCTTGGGGAGGCAGAGGTGTTGCTGCGGGCGGCGCGGGCGTCGTAGGGGGCATCGGATGCTGACGGTCTATGGCTTCGCTGCCAGCGGTAATTGTTGGAAGGTCACGACCATTCTTGGGCTGACCGGGCATACATATCGCTGGGTGGATGTGGATTCCAATGCGGGGGAGACGCGGACCGCCGAATTCCTGGCGCGCAATCCGAACGGCAAGGTGCCGGTGGTGGAACTGGCGGACGGGCAGGTCATCAGCGAGAGCTGCGCGATATTGTGCCATTTTGCCGAGGGCACGCGTTGGCTGCCGGCGCCGGGGCTGGCGCGGACGCGGGTGCTGGAATGGCTGTTCTTCGAGCAGTACAGACATGAGCCGTATATCGCGGTGGCGCGGAATATTATTTCGTATTTGAAGCAGAAGGACGCGCAGATGGCGCGGTTGCGGGAGTGCTGGGAGCGGGGCGGCCGGGCGCTGGATGTGATGGAGCGGCGGCTGGGCGGGCATGACTGGCTGACGGATGCGGGGCCGACGGTCGCCGACCTGGCGCTGTGCGGGTATACGCAGGCGGCGGATGAGGGGGAGTTCGATCTGGCGCGCTGGCCGGGGGTGCGGGACTGGGTGGCGCGGGTGCTGGCGCTGCCGGGGGTCGCGGGTTTGGCGAAGCCCGGTTGAGAGTGGGCGCAATGGCCGGATGGCCGGGGGGATGCGGCGCTGCTATCGGTGGCGGATGAACACATTTGCATTGCCGGCCATGGGTGCCACGGAATGGCTCATGCTGTTGGGGCTTTCGGTGCTGTGGGGCAGTTCCTTCCTGTTCTTCGCGCTGCTTGCCGCCGAGTTGCCGACCCTGACGGTTGTGCTGGGCCGTGTTGGCTTCGCGGCATTGGCGCTGAACCTGTTGCTGGTGCTGCGCGGGACTCCGATGACCCGGGCGATGCCGTGGCGGGCGTTTGCGGTGATGGGGCTTTTGAACAACGTGGTGCCGTTCCTGCTGTTCGCGTTTGCGGTCACCCGCATTCCGAGCGGGCTCGCTTCGATCCTTAACGCCGCCACGCCGATTTTTACCGTGCTCGCGGCCCATGCGCTCAGCCGCGATGAGCGTCTGACCGTTGCGAAGATCATCGGGGTTGGCTGCGGCTTTGCCGGTGTTGTTGTGCTGGTCGGGCCCGGCTTTCTGGGTGGTTTGGGCTTGCTGGGTGGTTTGGGGCAGGCGGATGCGCTGGGCCAGGCCTGCTGCCTGCTGGCCGCGATCAGTTACGCGTTTGCCGGGCTGTATGGCCGGCGTTTTCGCGGTTTGGCGCCGATGCATGTCGCCACCGGGCAGATCACCGCCAGCACGGCGTTGGTCTTGCCGGCGGCGCTGATCGTCGATCGCATTTGGACCTTGGCGTCTCCGAGCCCGACGGCGTGGGCGGCGTTTGCGGGCATTGCGTTGCTGTGCACGGCGGCGGCCTACATCCTCTATTTCGCTATTCTCGCCCGCGCCGGCGCCACCAACCTGCTGCTGGTGACCTTTCTGCTGCCTGCCAGCGCGTTGTTGCTTGGTGCGCTGGTATTGGCCGAGCCGGTTACGCCGCGCGCCTTGGCCGGCATGGCGCTGATCGGCGCTGGCCTTGCCGCGATCGACGGGCGGTTGTTGCGGATTGCAGGTATCGGCGCCAACAAATGAAGTTTTTTTGCTTCTTTTTGTTCACAAAAAGAAGGCCTTGCTGGCTTTTCGCGGCTGCGTGCTAGCCTCGGCGCAAATCGAGGGGGACCGGTCATGGTCAAGCGCGTCAATCGCTGCATTGAGCTGCTGGAGCAGGATATCGGGGTTTATTATACCGGGCATCATACCGGGCATGAGCTGAGCCATGCGGCGGGGCTGCGGGATGCGGGGACCTGGGCCGACTATATCAATATCGGCATGGAGCATGGCGCCTTCGATATGGGGGGGTTGGTGGAATACATGCGCGGGCTGGTGGATGCGGGGCCGACGCGCAGCGGGCATCGGACGCCGACGGTGGTGATCGAGGCGCCGGTGAACGGAACGTCCGAGGCGAATGTGCTGCACAATGCCTGGCAGTTCCGGCAGATTTTGGGGCGTGGGGCGCATGGGATTATTTTGTGCCAGGCGGAGACGCCCGAGGCGGTGCGGGCGTTTGTGGATGCTTGCCGGTATCCGATTGGGGTGATCGGGGTTGATCCGGCGATGCCGTCGCCGTTGGAGCGGATGGCGGGGCGGGCGAAGGTGGTGCCTCGGGCTGGGTTTTTGGGGGTTGGGACGCGGGGGCAAGGGTCGGAGGCGGAGGCGGGGCATGTCTGGGGGCTGGATGTGGTGGACTACAAGCAGCGGTGTGATCCCTGGCCGTTGAATCCGCGGGGGGAGTTGATGTTGGGGGTGAAGTTGGAAAGTCCGGAGGGGGTGGCGCGGTGCGAGGAGATTCTGGCGGTGCCGGGGTTGGCGTATGCGGAGATCGGGCCGGGGGATTTGGGGTTTTCGCTGGGGTATCTGGGAATGCGCAACAATCCTTATCCGCCGGAGTTGCAGTCGGCTCGGGATCGGATTTTGCGGGCCTGCAAGAAGAATGGGTTGGCGTTTTTGGAGTCGTGCTGGCCGGAGAATGTGAAGCAGCGCATCGACGACGGCGTGCGGGTGCTGGCCGGTGGGCGTGAGGATTCCTCGGTGATCGGGCGAGCATATCAGAAGCGCAGTATGCCAGTGTAAGGCCAGGGCTCTGCCCTGGACCCGCTGGGGCTCGCCCCAGGCCCCTTCACCTTCAGACATGTGAGTCCCGGGGCGCGGCCCGTGGTGCTGACCTCCAGTCGCGCATCGCCCTTTCTGGCCCGCTCGTCACCGGCCGAGACGCGGGCAACAGCAAAGAAAACCCCGGTGCCGCACACGCAGCACCGGGGCGACGAAGCAAAAGCCTTGGCGGCCCGAACGTCAGGCGGCGCGGCGCCGCCGGATGGCACCAAGCCCGGCCAGCCCCATCGCCAGGATGGCAAGCGATGCGGGCTCTGGCGTTGTAATCTGGGTCTCGACGCCGCCACCGAGGATCACCGCCTCGCCGGTAGCGTTGTCGCGGGCCAGCACGCTCAGACCGAAGAAGCCGGACGGCCCGGTGAAGTTGTTATGATACAGATCACCCGCGATTTCGGCGTTCGTCGCCGTCAACCCGGCCGCCAGGAGGGCAGCGGTCTGGCTCACATCAGCGGTGCTGATCGATGACGTCGACAGCGCGCCGAGCGGGAACCAGCCGAACGCGCCGGTAAGACCCTGTTCGGTGAACGCCATCAGGTTGCCGCCGGTGTTGACGAAGGTGGCGATGTCGCCGGCGCGCGCATTGATCGCATCGAGTTCGGCCTGGCTGATGCCGCCGCTCGTCTGGGTGTCCGCCGACGGCATCAGGATCCCGGCATAGCCGGCGAAGCTCTGCGCAGCGATGGCCGCGGCGCCCGATGCAGCGGTCAGGGTTTGACTGGCGACACCGTTCCACGTGGCGATGGTGGTGGCCGAAGTGCTGGTGTTGCCGCCCAGAATCAGAATGCCGCTGCCCATGTTGGTGTTCCCAGAGGCGAGGAAGTTGAGCATCTGGGCGCCGAAAGCGGTCGAGACGTGCCCGGAATCGTCGGAGTCCTGCCCGGAGATGAATAGCTTGCCCGCGAAGGCCGGGGTGACGGCGATGGTGAGTGCCGAGGCCAGCACGACGCGACCCAGGAAATGACGAATGGACAATCTACCCTCCTATTTTACCAGCGGCTCGATGCCGCAAAAAACAAACCAACGCCATTGACGACGCTTTGACATCTACGGAGCAATTTCTGTGCCGAGAAATAAATATCAAATAATTCAATGACCTGAGGTCTCGTCGGAAGGACCTGCTGAACCCTGGTGTAAAAATTTCCGACGGATCGGCGCGGTTCTGGCAACGCGAACCGCCAGCCAGCGTGGCATTTGTCGTCCGGACACGTCTTCGCGATCTTTAGTGTAAAATTTGCCGACTCGTCGGCGGTTCCGGCCAGTCGAACCGCCATCGCGGTGGCCCAATCGCGCAACGGCGGTGCATGCCCTATAAAGATGGCTCGACACGTCAGGGAGGATGCACATGGAACTTCGGGGCTCGGTGGCGCTGGTCACCGGCGGCAATGGCGGGTTGGGGCAGCGCATCTGCCACGCGCTCGCCCGCGAAGGCGTCCACATCGCCGTGGTCTACGCCCAAAGCCGCGACCAGGCCGAAGCCGTGGCGAAAGAACTCGCCGCCACCTACCAGGTCAACGCCGCCGCCTTCGCCTGCGACATCACCGACCAGGCCGCCGTTGAAGCCGTGGTCGCTGCGGTCAGCAAGCATTTTGGCCGGCTGGACATCCTCATCAACGACGCCGCCTTCAACAAATCCGTGCCGTTCCAGGACCTGGACTCCATGACCATGGAACTCTGGGACAAGATCATGGCGGTCAACCTCACCGGCCCGATGCGCCTGACCAAGGCCGTCGCCCCGATCATGAAGGCCGGCGGCCAGGGCCGGGTGGTCAACATCTCCTCGGTCGCCGGCCTGACCCCCACCGGTTCCTCGATCGCCTACGCCATCTCCAAGGCCGGGCTGATCCACATGACCCGCTGCATGGCCGTGGCGATGGCGCCGGAAACCTTGGTGAACTGCGTCGCCCCCGGCCTGCTCGAAGGCACCCGCGCCACCGCCAACCTGCGCCCGGAACAGGTCACCAACTCGGCGGCCACCTCTCTGCTGAAGAAGGCCGCGGACAAGGACGATTGCGCGGATATGGTGGTCACCATGTGTCGCACCGACACCATGACCGGCCAGACCATCGTCATCGACGCCGGGCGCGTCTTTCACTGAGGCCAGGAAGGATCAGGGAAGAAAGCGCTTCTTTTTGAAAAAAGAAGCAAAAACTTTCATCCACTTGCGCCCGGCTCCCCGTGAGAAGCTGAAGCCAAATGGACAAAAGTTTTTTGGTTCTTTTTTTCAAAAAAGAACCGCTTCCTTGCTTGCTCAGGCGGCGGCTTCGTCCCGCCGGTCGCGCACCTTCACATAGGCCAGCGAGGCGTGTTCCTGGCAGTAGGGTTTGCCGGGGGTGGCTTCAGAGTCGCAGAAGCGAAAGGCTTTGGTGCCGGGTTCGCCGATCGGCCAGCAGCAGGCTTGCGGGCGGATCGATCGGAAGGTGGTCGAGGCCGGGCGCGAGGACACAACGCGGGGTGCCGAGGCGACGGGGGCGAGCGGTGGCGGGCTGGCCAGTTGCGGCGCCGGGGCGATGGCGGCGGCCAAGGGGGGCAGAGTGGGGCCGACGACGCGGCGCGGGGCCTGCGGGCGCGGGGTGCCGCCGGAACCCTCGCGGCGGATTGGCGAGGGGCGCGCGGGCAGGTTCAGGCGGTGCGCTTTGCCGACGACGGCGTTTTTGGAAATTGACATGCGCCGGCCGATTTCGGCGGTGGACAAGCCTTCCGCCCAGAGCGCGCGAAGCCGCGCGATCGTCTCTTCGTTCCACTCCATATCGTGGCTCCTTCGCGCTTCCGACACAAGATACGGTAGCGTGATCCACGGCTGGGTCAACGGCCGAGTCGGCACTGGACGCAAAAACTTGTGGACAACTAGGGTGTTGGCCACAAGATTTAGCGTTTGAGGGGCGTTCTAGAAGAGCAAGCCCTTCTTCAGCAGGCCGTGCACGCCTTTTTCGCCGTTGACCGTCTGGGTGACGTGGAAATCGACGGCCAGCGAGCAGAACTGGTAGGCCTGTTCGCGCGACAGGTTCGAGCGGGCGCAGATGAAGGCGATCATCTCGCGCAGGGCGGTTTTCATCGCCTGGTCGAGGTCCTCGTTCATGCCCATCGAGATGAAATGGGTGGCGGTCTCCGCCCGCGGGTATTTCAGGGCGGGCTCGGAGCCCCCCCCTGCTGTCACAGTGGCCTTGTGCAGGGTGAGGGTGAAGGTGCCGTTCAGGCAGATCTCCAGCGCGTTGATGCAGACCTCGCCGTCGCCCTGGACGCCGTGGCCGTCGCCGGCGGAGAATAGGGCGCCCGGTGCCAGGACCGGCAGGTAGAGCGTGCTGCCCTGGGTGAGCTCCTTGTTGTCCAGGTTGCCGCCGTGCTGGCGCGGCTGGATGGTGGAGATGGTGCCGTAGGCCGGCGGTGGGGCGACGCCCATGACGCCGAAGAACGGCGCCAGTTTCAGTTCCACGCCATAGGGCATGCGGCAGGTCATCTTCGCGCGGTCGACCGGGATATGGGTCAGGAACGGCTCATGGAAATCCTCCGGCAGGGTGCCGGCGAGCGGGCGGAAGCCGCAGAAGCCCCAGTCATTGCCCAGCTCGATGCGGTCGATCCGCACTTCCAGCATGTCGCCGGGCATGGCACCCGCCACGGCGACCGGGCCGGTGATGATGTGGCCGCCGGCGCGCGGAATGTCCGAGGCGTGAATCGCCGCCAGGGCGGGCGGGATGGCGAAGCCGGAGCCGGGCGGCGGCATCACTTGGGGGCCGCCGGAGACGCATTCGAGCACCACGGTGTCGCCCGATTGCACCGTCACCACCGGCGGGATCGCAGCGTCGAAAATGCCCCAGCGGACGGTGCTCGGGGTAGCGGGGACGTGGTGGACGGTCATGCGGGGCTCCGAGTCGGAAGGAAGCAAGGATGTTCTTTTTTGAAAAAAAGAACCAAAAAACTTTTCCCCATTAGGCGGATGCCAGTGGGGAATGCCGGGCGCAAATGGATGAAGTTTTTTTGCTTCTTTTTGTTCACAAAAAGAAGATCCTTACGCCTTGGGCAGGTCCAGCAAAACAGCCGCCGCGGCGAAGTCGGCGGCGACGGGGTGGCGTTCGGAGGGGTCGGCGCTGCTGCCCGGGCGGATGATGTGGCAGGTGCGCATGCCGGCGGTGGTGGCGGCGTCGAGTTCGGCTTCGACGTCGGACAGGAAGGCGACGGCCGGGGGCGGCACGTTCATGGCGATGGCCAGGCGGACGTATGTGTCGGGGTCGCGCTTGGCGCCGATGTGGGTGTCGAAGAAGCCGGCGAACAGGGCGGACAGGTCACCGTCGATGGAGTGGCCGAAGATCAGCCGCTGGGCCTGGATCGAGCCCGAGGTGAAGGTGAAGACGCGCACGGCATTGGCCGCCCAGGCGCGCAGGTGCGGGGCGATGTCGGCGTAGACCTGGCCGCGCAGGGCGCCGTCGGCGTAGCCCTGTTCCCAGATCATGCCCTGCAATTGCTGGAGCGGGGCGATTTTGAGATCGCGCTCGCTCCAGTGGCGCAGGGTGGTCAATTCCGACTGGTCCGGGACCATGCGGCGTATTTCGGCGAGCAGGCCGGCGACTTCGGGCAGGTCGATACGCGACGCCCAGTCAGGCAGGGCGTCGTGGGCGAAGGGCAGCAGCACGTCATGGATGAAGGACGAGGGCGTGGTGGTGCCCTCGATATCGGTCAGGACGGCGCTGGGCGCGTACACGCGGCGCAGGCCCGCGGATCAGCCCTGGCGGGCCGGCGTCGACTGGGTGGTGCCGGTTGTGCCGGTGGTGGTGGGGCCGGGGATGGTGCCGGCCGGCTTGTCGGTGGCGCTGGCTTCCATCGAAGCGTCGGTGTCGTCGGCCATGTTCTTCTTGAAGGACTTGATGCCCTTGGCGAAGTCGCCCATCAGCCCGCTGATCTTGCCGCTGCCGAACAACAGCAACACGACCGCCAGAACGATCAGCCAGTGCCAGATGCTGAAACTACCCATCTCGTCCTCCAACCGGGGCCTTATCCCCGCGCGTCTTTCACATGGCCCGGCGGCTCGCGCGATGCAAGCGAAGTTTGATTGCTTCCGCTACATCTGCCGGACGCTAGAGATCGCTGCGCGCATGTTTTTTAAAGATCGCTGCGCGCTCGGGGTGCTGGGCGGCCGGTGGACGCGGCCATGGCATAGCGGGCGGCCACCGGGGTGGCACGGGCCAGTTCGTCGTAGGTCGCCTCGCGGCGCGGATGAATGAAGCCGTGGGCCGGATAGACGGTGTTGCCGAGCTGGTTCACCGGGGGATACCAGACCCGCACCTCGCTCCAATCATTGGAGGATGAGACGTCGACGACCATCTGGTCCTCGTCGACATGGCCAGGGACCCAGTTGGCCTGGGTGACCATGACCTGGCGCGGGGCGATCAGGCGGCTGACCACCGAGACATGGCCGGAGCGGAGGCGTGAGGTGCGCTTGAACACCAGTACGCTGCCCAGGATCGGCCGTTCGCTGCGGGTGTAGCGGCCCGAGGCGTTGGTCCACCAGGAATCGGCGTCGCCATAGAGCGCGATGCCGGAGAGCTCGCGGGCGAAGGGCGCGCAGTTGATGCCGGGGACCTTCATGCTGGGGCCGCCGGCGACGGAGGATTGGCGCGAGGAGCCGCAGCCGGCCAGCAGCAGGGCCATGGCCAGCGAGGGAGTCAGGCGTTGGAACAGGGACCTGCGTGCGATCATGCGCTCATTATAGCAGCCCGGCACGTCAACGCACGGAAATTGCAGCCAACCCGGTATGACAAAGCCGCAGACCATCACCCCGCCAGCAGCGTGCCCAAGACGTAGTCGGTGTGGGCGCCCAGGGCGGGGCCGGTCCAGCCGATGGTGTCCGATGGTTGGGCGCCATTGAAGCGGATGGTGGGGCCGAAATGCAGGGTGCGGCCGATGAGGGGGTCGTCGACCTCCAGCACGGCGCCGCGGGCGCGGTTATGCGGGTCGGCGGCGATGTCGGCGATGTCGAACAGGCGGCAGCAGGGCACGTCGGCGGCTTCCAGCGCTTCCTCGGCCTGGGCGGCGGGCTGGGTGCGGGTCCAGGCGGCGATGGCGGCGTCAAGCTCGCTGGCGGCGGCGCAGCGCAGGGCATTGGTGGCGAAGCGGGGCTCGGCGGCTAGCTCCGGCCGACCGATGGCGGTCATCAACCGGGCGAAGATCAGGTCGGAATTGCCGGCGACGCAGAGCCATTTGCCGTCGGCGCAGAGGTAGGTGTTGGTGGGAGCGGCGGTGGGGATGGCCGCACCGGCGGGCTGGCGGACGCGCCCGTCGATGGCGAATTCCGGCAGCATGCCTTCCATCAGCGAGACGATGGAATCGACCAGGTTGACGTCGATGATGCGGCCCTTCCCGGTGCCCGTCACGTCGCGCTCGTAGACGGCGCTGAGCAGGCCGATGGCGGCGTAGAGGCCGGCCAGGTCATCGCCGATCGAGATGCCGCAGCGCGGCGGCGGCAGGTCGCTGTGGCCCGCCGGGTGGCCGGTGAGGTGGCGGATGCCGCCCATCGCCTCGCCGATCGCGCCGAAGGCCGGCTTGTCGCGGTACGGGCCGGTCTGGCCGTAGCCGGAGACGCGGGCGATCACCAGGCGCGGGTTGATGGCGTGCAGCACGTCCGGGCCGAGGTTGAGTTTTTCCAACTGCCCGGGGCGGAAATTTTCGACCAGCACGTCGGCGCGGGCGGCCAATGCGAGGGCTTTTTCACGGTCGCGCTTGAGGTCGAGGACGACGGAGAGCTTGTTGCGGCCGTGGATGCTGAACCAGACGGGATGGCTGTTGACGGTGGCGCCCCAGCCACGGACGGGGTCGCCGGCCGGGGGCTCGACCTTGATCACCTCGGCGCCGAGGTCGGCGAGCACGCGGGTGCAGAACGGGCCGGCGATGTAGTGGCCGAGTTCCAGCACCTTGAGTCCGAGCAGGGGCCCAGTCCGCTTCGAGGGTTCATTGCGCGGCGGGGGAGCGGTCATGGGCACCTCGTTACCAATCGAAAAAACGCATCACGCATTACCGCGAAGTTCGGTGCGCTTAACCATGCGTTAGCACTTGCGGTGTCAAGATGCTTCCCGTGGCCAGCGATGGCCACATGCATTGTTCTGGACTCCTCCCCCCGCGCCGCCGCCTTTGGCGGGTCCGGCGCACACCTTGGGCGGCGCAACTCGGTTGCGCCGCCCTTTTTTTCGGGCGGAGGGAAGGGTTTTTTTGTTCCCAAGAAGAAGATTCCGCCGCTTCCCTTGGCGCGACCGCGCTGTCGCCGCACTATCCTGGCCTGACCGGCAATGGGGGCTTTCGCGATGGACAAGGCGTTGATCGAGGCATTGGCGCGCCAGGCTGGGCTGGCACGGGCGCTGGAGGCGTTTCCCCAGTGTGTAGCGGCGGCGGCGGCGCAGGCTTTTGGGCGGAGCGGCGAGATTGATGCGCCAACGGCAGCGGCGGTGGAGCCTTGGCCGCCGATGCGGGTAGGGCGCGCGCCGTGAGCGCTGATTTGCACTGGCTGACGGCGTCGGCGGTCAGCCGGGCCTATGCGGCCAGGACGCTGTCACCGGTGGAGGTGGTGCAGGCGTTGCTGGAGCGGATCGAGCGTGTGGACCCCGGGCTGAACGCGTTCATCCGGGTGGATGGCGCGGCGGCGCTGGCAGCGGCGGCGGTGGCGGAGGCGGAGATTGGTGCCGGGCGGCTTCGCGGGCCGTTGCATGGGGTGCCGATCGGGATCAAGGACATCATCGATGTGGCCGGGCTGCCGACGACGTGCCATTCGGCGGTGATGCCGGGGACGCCGGCCGCGGCGGATGCGGCGTGCGTGGCGCGGGTGCGGGCGGCCGGTGCGATCGTGATGGGCAAGCTGTCGACGCATGAGTTTGCGATTGGCGGGCCGAGTTTCGATTTGCCGTGGCCGCCGGCGCACAATCCTTGGAATCGCGATCATCATCCTGGAGGCTCGTCGTCTGGATCGGGGGCAGGGCTGGCGGCGGGGTTTTTCCCGCTGGCGTTGGGGACCGATACCGGCGGGTCGGTGCGCCATCCCGCCAGTGCGTGCGGGATTGTCGGGTTGAAGCCGACCTACGGGCTGGTGTCGCGGCGCGGGGTGTTTCCGCTGGCGTTCTCGCTGGACCATGTCGGGCCGATGACGCGCGATGTCGCTGATAATGCGTTGTTGCTGGATACGCTGGCGGGGCACGATCCGCTGGATTGCGGCAGTGCGGCAGTCGGGCGGCAGTATTACGCGGCGGGGCTCGAGCGCGGGGTGCGCGACCTGCGGATTGGGTTTGTAAGGCATTTCCATGAGCGCGATATCGTGGCGCACCCCGAGGTTGCGGCCGCGCTGGAGACGGTGGCGCGGACGCTGGCGGGGGAGGGGGCGGTGCTGCGCGAGGTCAGCCTGCCGAGCCTAGGCGAGTTCGCGGCGGTCAACCGGGTGATCCTGAACGCCGAGGCATGGTCGATCCATGCGCCATGGCTGCGCGAGCGGCCGGGGGCGTATGGCCAGTTGGCGCGGCGGCGGTTGATGCCGGGAGCGTTCCTGGGTGCCGGGGATTTGCTGGCGGCGCAGCGCCGGCGCGGCGAGATGATGGCGCTGGTCGATGCGGCACTGGCGGAGGTGGACGTGCTGTTATGCGCCAGTTCGATGGACCCGCCGAGCCGGATCGAGGACGCCGCCGAGACGGCGCGCACCTATCCGCGGCAGGCGCGAGCGCCGTTCAACACGACCGGGCATCCGGCGCTGGCGATGCTGGCCGGGGTGTCGGGCGATGGGCTGCCGCTGTCGGTACAGTTTGTCGGGCGGAACTTCGGCGAGGCGACGCTGTTCCAGGTGGCGCGGGCGTGGGAGCGGGCGTCGGGGGTGGACCGGATGCACCCCCCCGGGCTTTAAGCATGGGCGGGCTGTCGCAAGGTTGTTGAATTGCGCGGCCGGCACGGCGTAACGTGATCGCGGCGGCTTGCGAAAACCCGCGACGTAATCAAGGGGGCGCTGCCCGGATGCACGACGCGTGTGCAGCCGCAAGCACGAGGGCGCGCATCCCTGACGAGCAGGCCCGCGCCGAACCGACCCGACGGTGAAGGCCCGACAGGTGGTCCGGCGAGCGTCTCGCCCCCGAGGGACGGGTGCCCCGCAACAAGGGGCGGACGCCGATGCCGAAGGGTACTGTGAAGTGGTTCAATCCGACCAAGGGATACGGGTTCGTTGCCCCGGAGAGCGGCGGCAAGGACGTGTTCGTGCATATCAGCGCCGTGCAGAAGGCCGGGCTGCGCACGCTCAACGAAGGCGAGACGATCGGCTTTGAGATCGAACAGCAGCCCAACGGGCGCGCCGCGGCGGTGAACCTGGTGCCGGAGTGACGGGCTTAGGGCGGGGGGGAGGTAGACTCCCTCGGTTGCAGCGGACGTGCTAGTAGCGGAGAACGATTCGCGGCACCGATTCTGCCACAGTGGAACCGATCGCGCGCCCGGAGGGACGAGCCAGCTCATGAGCCAGTATTTCCGGCCGCACCAACAGGTCGTGCCGCATTCCGCGCTCGACGCCGATGATGTGCGGGCTGCCTATCGGCGCTGGGCCGGGGTCTATGACCTCGTCTTCGGCGGCGTCTCGGCTTGGGGCCGGCAGCGCGCGGCGGCCGAGGTCAATCGCCTGCCGGGCCACCGGGTGCTGGAGGTTGGGGTCGGTACCGGGCTCGCGCTGCCGCATTATCAGGCCGACAAGCGCATCACCGGCATTGATTTGTCGGCCGAGATGCTGGAGCGCGCCCGGACCCGGGTGACGGCGGAGCGGCTGGGCAATGTCGAGGCGTTGCTGGAGTTGGACGCCGAGTCGACCGGATTTGCCGATGCTGGGTTCGACATTGCGGTGGCGATGTTTGTTGCCTCGGTGGTACCGAATCCGCGCGCACTGATGACCGAGTTGCGGCGGGTTGTGCGGCCGGGCGGGCATATCCTGTTCGTCAATCACTTCGCCGCCGAGGGCGGGCTGCGCTGGTGGGCCGAACGTACGCTGGCGCCGGCGTCACGCGCGCTGGGCTGGCATCCGGATTTCGCCTTTGACGCTCTGTTCAGCGCCGACGAACGCGCGCGGACGCAGTTTTCGTCGGTGCCGCCATTCGGCCTGTTCACCCTGGCGCGGTTGCAGAATTGAGGCGGCGGCGTTGTCAATGGCGGCAATTTGCCTGACAGGCCTTGATCTAGGCACGGCGGCGGAGTACCCCAATTGTGCACTGCGCGGCGTGTCTGGCCGACGCATCTCAGCGGGATGGATTGTACGATGCAACTTCTCCGGCGCCTGGTTGCCGCCGTCTCCCTGGCAAGCCTGGCCGTAGCCTTTCTGGCCCTGTTCGATCCGGCGCTTGCCGATGTGCCGCGCAATTGGCAAATGGGAATGCAGGCCCCGGCGAGCCCGGTGGCGACCCAGATCGAGAGCCTGCACAACCTGGTGCTGGTCATCATCACGGTGATCACGATCTTCGTGGCGGGGCTGCTGGCCTATGTGATCTGGCGGTTCAGCGCGGAGAAGAACCCGAACCCGAGCCAGACCAGCCATCACACCGGGCTGGAAGTGGCCTGGACGGTGATCCCGGTGCTGATCCTGGTGTTGATGGCGATCCCGAGCTTCCGGCTGGTGTATTACCAGGACCGGGTGACGAACGCCGACATGACGGTGAAGGTCACCGGGCGCCAGTGGTACTGGGAATACACTTACCCGGATGCCGATGGCCTGAATTTCGGCAGTCGGCCGCTAGAGGCGAAAAGCGTGAAGCCGGCCGATATGAAGCCGGGGTCCAAGCGGCTGCTGGACGTGGATGAACCGCTTGTTCTGCCGGTTGGCAAGAACGTGCGGATCCTGTCGACCAGTGCGGACGTGATCCACAGCTTCTACGTCCCGGCACTGGGCGTGCAGCGGTATGCCATCCCGGGGCGGGTCATCGAGACCTGGGTGCGGATCGACCGGCCGGGCACCTATTACGGCCAGTGCAACCAGATCTGCGGCGAGGACCATTCGAACATGCCGATCGCGGTGCGTGCCGTGTCGCCGGCCGATTACACCGCCTGGCTGGCCGAGGCGAAGAAGAAACATGCCAGCAATGATAAGGCCCCACCGGCCACCGTCCTGGCCGCGGTTCGCCAGTAGCCACCGGGCAGCAGGAGCAGAGCCATGAGCGCACAAGACCACGGGGCCGGAAAAGGGACCGGATACGGCGCCGGACACGGGCATGGCGAGCATCACCATGTCGAGCTGAGCTTCGCCCAACGGTGGCTGTTCAGCACCAACCACAAGGATATCGGCACGCTATACATCATCTTCGGGCTGGTCGGCGGCATTGCCGGGCTGATCGTCTCGATCCTGATGCGCATGGAGTTGCAGAGCCCGGGGATGCAGATCTTCGCGTCCGGCCAGTCCTGGAACGCGGCGATCACCTCGCACGGGCTGCTGATGATCTTCTTCTCGGTCATGCCGGTGCTGATCGGCGGATTCGGCAACTGGTTCATCCCGCTGATGATTGGCGCGCCGGACATGGCGTTTCCGCGGCTGAACAACATCAGCTTCTGGCTGCTGGTGCCGGCGTTCATCCTGATCCTGCTGGGCCAGTTCGTTGGCGACGGGGCGGGTCCGGGCTGGACGCTGTATCCGCCGCTGGCCAATTCGACCTATCAGACCGGGCCGGCGCTGGATTTCGTGCTGTTCGCGCTGCATCTGGCCGGGATCTCGTCGCTGCTGGGCGCGATCAACTTCATCACCACCATCTTCAACATGCGCGCGCCGGGCATGACGCTGCACAAGATGCCGCTGTTCGTCTGGTCGATGCTGGTCACCGCGTTCCTGCTGCTGCTGGCAGTCCCG
Organism: Asaia bogorensis; assembly: GCA_945869965.1. Classification (GTDB taxonomy): domain Bacteria; phylum Pseudomonadota; class Alphaproteobacteria; order Acetobacterales; family Acetobacteraceae; genus CAMDGX01. Next base: position 20,542 of record CAMBRC010000013.1, on the reverse strand, counting down.
GTGCTGGCCGGCGCCATCACCATGCTGATCACCGACCGTAATTTCGGCACGGCGTTCTTCGATCCGCAGGGCGGCGGCGATCCGGTGCTGTTCCAGCATCTGTTCTGGTTCTTCGGCCACCCCGAAGTCTACATCATGATCCTGCCGGGCTTCGGGCTGATCAGCCACATCATCTCGACCTTCAGCCGCAAGCCGGTCTTCGGCTATCTCGGCATGGCCTATGCGATGGTGGCGATCGGCGTGGTCGGGTTCGTGGTGTGGGCGCACCACATGTTCATCTCGGGCATGTCGGTCGACACCCGCGCCTACTTCATGGCGGCCACCTTTGTGATCGCGGTGCCGACCGGGGTGAAGATCTTCTCCTGGATCGCCACCATGTGGGGCGGCTCGATCGAGATGAAGACGCCGATGCTGTGGGCGGTGGGGTTCATCTTCCTGTTCACCGTCGGCGGCGTGACGGGCGTGGTGCTGGCCAATGCCGGCATCGACCAGCTGTTGCACAACAGCTATTACGTGGTGGCGCATTTCCACTACGTGCTGTCGCTCGGTGCGGTGTTCTCGATCTTTGCCGGGTTCTACTACTGGATCGGCAAGATGAGCGGGCACCAGTATCCCGAAACACTCGGCAAGATCCATTTCTGGATCACCTTCATCGGCGTCAACCTGACTTTCTTCCCGCAGCACTTCCTTGGCCTGGCCGGTATGCCGCGCCGCTATGTGGATTATCCCGACGCTTTCGCCGGCTGGAACATGGTGTCGTCGATCGGGGCCTATATCGGTGGTTTCTCGATGCTGCTGTTCCTCTACATCTGCTATCGCACCTTCACCTCGAAGGAGCATCTGGCGGATAACTATTGGGGCGAGGGTGCGACGACGCTGGAATGGACCCAGACCTCGCCGCCGGCATTCCATACGTTCGAAGTTCTGCCGCGGATTCGCTGAAACCCTTGCTGGTGCCACGATGACCGATCGCGTCAGCCGACTGGTTGCGGAAGTGGGGGGGCAATCCGCCCCCCTGCTTGCCGACAACGCCGCGCCGGACACCGCGAGCATGCCGGTCTCCACGGTGGCCGACTGGATCGCGTTGTTGAAGCCCCGCGTCGTGATGCTGGTGGTGTTCACCGGCTGGATCGGCATGATGATCGCGCCGGGTAAGCTGCACCCGGTGCTGGCCTTCACCGCGATCCTGTGCATCACCATCGCCGCCGGGGCCGCCGGCGCCATCAACATGTGGTACGACCGCGACATCGACTTGGTGATGCGGCGCACCCGCAATCGCCCGATCCCGGCCGGACGGATCGCGCCGGACGACGCGCTGAGCTTCGGCGTGGTGCTTGCCGCCGCCTCGGTGCTGGTGATGGCGCTGGCCACCAACATCTTCGCTGCCAGCGTGCTGGCCGGCTCGATCGGCTTCTACGTCTTCATCTACACCATGTGGCTGAAGCGCCGCACCGCGCAGAATATCGTCATTGGCGGGGCTGCCGGCGCCTTTCCGCCGATGATCGGCTGGGCCGCGGTCACCGGCGGGCTGGACCTGATGCCGCTGCTGCTGTTCGCCATCGTGTTCTTCTGGACCCCGCCGCATTTCTGGGCGCTGTCGCTGTGGGCCCATGCCGACTACGCCCGGGCCGGGGTGCCGATGCTGCCGGTGGTGGCGGGTGCGCGGGAAACCCGGCGGCAGATCTTCCTCTATACGCTGGTGCTGGTCGCGGTGTCGGCCGCACCCTGGGCGCTTGGCCTGACCGGCGCGATCTATGGCGTGTCGGCCCTGGTGCTGGGCGCCGGCTTCCTCGTCTGTTCGTGGCGCGTGCTGCGCGATCGCCAGGACGATACCGGGGTCAGCCAGACCAATGACGCCCCGGCGCGCGCCGCGTTCAAGTTCTCCATCGCCTACCTGTTCATCCTGTTCGCCGCCGTCGCGGCCGACCGGCTGGTGGGCTGAATGGCCACGACTCCCACCCCGCTGAGCACCGAACCGACCGACGCCGAGCTGCGCCACCGCCGCCGCCAGCGCAACATCGCCATGCTGGTGGTGCTGGTCGCGGTCTCCGCCCTGTTCTTTGCCATCACCCTGGTCAAGCTGGGCAAGCCGGGGCTCGTCGGCTGAGATGGCAGCCAGGCAAAATCCGCGCGGCAACCGCGTACTGGCGCTGACCCTCGCCGGCGTGATGGGGGGCATGCTGGGCCTGTCCTTCGCCGCGGTGCCGCTGTATCGCCTGTTCTGCCAGGTCACCGGCTATGGCGGCATCCCGCGCATCGACGCCGGCGCAAGCCCCGGCATGGTCGATCGTCAGATCACCATCCGCTTCAACGCCGATACCCATACCGCAATGCCGTGGAAATTCGCCCCGGCCCAGCGCCAGACGACCCTGCGCCTGGGCGAGGAAGCCGTCGCCTTCTACACCGCCCGCAACCCCGCTCCGGCCCCGGTCACTGGCGTTGCCACCTACAACGTGACCCCCGAGAAGGCCGCGCGCTACTTCCACAAGACCGCCTGCTTCTGCTTTGACGAACAAACGCTGGAGCCTGGGCAGGAGATGTCGTTCCCGCTCAGCTTCTGGATCGATCCCGCCATCGCGACCGACCCGGCGACACGCGACATCACCGAGATCACGCTGTCCTATACCTTCTTCCGCCGGCTGGATGATGCGAGCATGGCGAAGGCGGGGCCGCATGTTGGCGGGCGGCAGGGGACGCCGTGAGAAGGCAAGGAGAAGCGTCTTCTTTTTGTGAACAAAAAGAAGCAAAAAAACTTCATCCGTTGGCGTCCCACCGCCCGTGCTTCGAGGCGCGCCCGCGCCCGTTCCACCATCACAAGCAAGCGAATAAAGTTTTTTTGCTTCTTTTTGTCCACAAAAAGAAGGCCTTCCCTCCCTCCGTCGCCCCCACCTTGCCGCGGCGCAAGAATTGACGATGATGCGGCCACCACCCGGGATAAGCATGGCATGAGTAGCGACTCGCACGGCCCTTCCACCACCACCAGCTCCGGCCTCAAGCAGCCGTATCACCTGGTCGACCCCTCGCCCTGGCCGATCGTCGGCGCCCTGACTGGCGGCTCCACGCTCGCTGGCATTGTCTTGGCGGCGCATTACCACAATTACTTGCTGCTGGCGTTCGGCCTGCTCGGCACGCTGTTCGTGATGTTCTTCTGGTGGCGCGATGTGCTGAAGGAAAGCAGCACCCCGGGCGTGCATAGCGTGATCGTTCGTATCGGACTGCGCTACGGCATGATCATGTTCATCGCCAGCGAGGTGATGTTCTTTGTCGGCTTCTTCTGGGCCTTCTTCCACTACGCGCTGTTTCCCGAGCATGTGCTGGGTGTCGAGTTCCCGACCTGGCCGCCGCCGGGGGTGAAGACCTTCGATCCCTGGGGCTTGCCGTTCCTGAACACCATGATCCTGCTGCTGTCCGGCACCACGGTGACCTGGGCGCATCACGGCCTGTTGCACAATGATCGCAAGGCATTGATCAACGGCCTAACGCTCACCGTGATCCTGGGGCTGTTGTTCACCGGCCTGCAGGCCTGGGAATACTCCCTGGCGCCGTTCAAGTTCTTCGGCGGCGGCGTCTATCCGTCGACGTTCTTCCTGGCGACCGGCTTCCACGGCTTCCACGTCATCATCGGCACGCTGTTCCTGTTCGTCTGCCTGCTGCGTGCCCGCAAGGGCCACTTCACCGCCGAACGCCATTTCGGATTCGAGGCAGCGGCCTGGTACTGGCACTTCGTCGACGTGGTGTGGCTGTTCCTGTTCATCTGCATCTACTGGTGGGGTGCCGGCGAGATCGCCGCGCACTGATGCCAGCAGCGCCGCCGCCGTGGTGGCGGGCGGCGCTGCTCTGCCGTTGCCCGCGCTGTGGCGAGGGCTCGCTCTATGACGGGGTGCTGACGGTCCGGCCGGCCTGCATCGCCTGCGGCCTTGACCTGCGCGGCCACGACACCGGTGACGGCCCGGCGGTGCTGGTCATGCTGGTACTCGGCGCCATCGTCGTCGGCCTCGCCTTCTGGGTCGAATTCCGCTTCGAACCGCCGCTGTGGCTGCATGCGGTGATCTGGCCAATGGTGACGCTGCCACTGGCGGTACTGATGATGCGCCCGATGAAGGCCGCCCTGGTGGCGCTGCAATTCCGCCACCGCGCCAGCGAGATGGGGTTGTGACCGCAACGCCACTTCGACGCCTGCTGATCCCCACCATCTCCACCCTGGCGATGCTGGCGGTGCTGCTGTTCCTCGGCACCTGGCAGATGGACCGCCTCGCCTGGAAACAGGACGTGCTTGCCGCCATCGCCGCGGCCGAACAGCGCCCGCCGGTCCCGCTCGCCGCCACCTCGCCCTTGCTCGCCCGTGTCCGCGCCGAGGGCGTGTTCGCTCCGCTCGGCGCACTTTACGGCGCCGAGGTGCGCGACGTCGCCGGGGTGCCAACCGGCGGTGCCCGCCTGCTGGGCGTGTTGCTGCGCGACGGCGCGCCAGCGGTCCTGGTCGATCGCGGCTGGGTGCCGGTGCCCACGCCGAACCTCGTCACCGGCCCCGCCACCATCGACGGCTACATCCGCCCGCCCGACGCGCCCGGTGCCTTCACCCCGGCCGACGACCTCCCCGGCCGCCGCTTCTACACCCTCGCCCCCGCCGCCATCGGCCGCGCGCTCGGCGTCGCCGAGCTGGCTCCCTACATCCTCGTGGCCATGGGACCGTCCCCCGCATCGGGCTACCCCGAACCCGCGCGCACCATGCCGCGTCCGGCCAACAACCACCTGACCTACGCTCTCACCTGGTTCGGCCTCGCCGCCGTCCTGCTGGTGATCTTCGCCCTCCATGTCCGCTCCACGCTTGTTCGAAGAGTGCTCCGCCCATGAACACCAATTCCGCAGCCGCCTACGCCCGCCTCGTCGCCCGCGTCACCCGCATCGCGACCATCAACGAGGCGGCGTCGATGCTCGGCTGGGACGCCGCCGCCATGATGCCTGACGGCGGAGGAGCCGCCCGCGGCGACCAGATGGCGGTCCTGGCCGGCCTCGCCCACGGCCTCGCCACCGAGCCCCAGGTCACGGACGATCTCGCCGAGGCCGAGTCGATCGCCCCCGCCGACCCCTGGCACGCCACCAATTTGCGCCTGATGCGCCACGCTCACACCCGCGCCACCGCCATCCCGCCCGACCTCGTCGAGGCCCAGGCCCGCGCCAACTCGGCCTGCGAGCGAACCTGGCGCGCAGCCCGCAAGGCCAGCGACTTCGTCCAGGTCCAACCCCACCTCGCCGAAGTCATCCGCCTCGTCCGCGAACAGGCAGCCGCCCTCTCCCCCCGCCTCGGCCTCTCCTCCTTCGACTCCCTGATGGACGGCTACCAGCGCGGCATCACCGCCGCCGACGTCACCCCCGTCTTCACCGCCTACGAAGCCTTCCTCGCCGAAGCCCTCCCTCGCGCCGAGGAAATCCAGGCCCGCCGCGGCACCCCGCTCCAGCCCACCGGCCCCTTCCCCGAAGCCGCCCAGGAAGCCCTCTGCCGCCGCCTCTCCGCCCGCGCCGGCCTGGAGGCCACCCATTCCCGCCTCGACCGCTCCACCCACCCCTTCTGCGGCGGCACCCCCACCGACGTCCGCATCACCACCCGCTACGACGAGGCCGACTTCGCCCAATCCCTGATGGGCGTCATGCACGAGACCGGCCACGCCCTCTACGAACGCGGCCTCCCCCCCGCCCACGCCCGCCAGCCCGTCGGCGAAGCGGCAGGCATGGCCGCGCACGAAAGCCAATCCCTCATCGTCGAGATGCAGGCCTGCCGCTCCGACCCGTACCTAACCTGGCTCGGCCCGCAACTCCTCGAAGCCTTCGGGGGCAATCCCGCCGCCTACGCCCCCGCCAACCTCGCCCTCCTCTGCCGCCGCATCGCCCGCGGCTTCATCCGCGTCGACGCCGACGAAATAACCTACCCCGCCCACGTCATCCTCCGCTTCCGCCTGGAACAGGCCCTGGTCTCCGGCGACCTCGCCGTCGCCGACCTCCCCGGCGCCTGGAACGACGGCCTCCACGCCCTGCTCGGCATCACCCCGCCGGACGACGCGCGTGGCTGCCTGCAGGACATCCACTGGTACGACGGCGCCGTCGGCTATTTCCCCAGCTACACCCTGGGCGCCATGGCCGCCGCCCAACTGATGAACGCCGCCCGCCGCACCAACCCCGGCATCGACGCCGCCCTCGCCCAGGGCGACCTCTCCCCCCTGGTCACCTGGCTGCGCACCAACGTCCACGCCCGCGGCAGCCTCCTCGGCTTCAACGACCTGCTGCGCGAAGCCACCGGCAAGCCGCTGGACCCCGCCGACTTCCAGGCCCACTTGACCGCGCGATATCTCAGTTAGAGTAGAAGAAGTTCTTTTTTGAAAAAAAGAACCAAAAAACTTTCATTCCTTTGCCCAGTGCTAATCGGGCGGCCAGCGGATAAAGTCTTTTTGCTTCTTTTTCTTCAGAAAAAGAAGACCTTGCTGACTGTTTCGGGGAGTACACCATGACCGCCCGCCAAAGAGCCGAAGCCTTCTGTGCCCGCTTCGGCCTGCGCGCGCCCATCCTGATGGCCCCGATGGCCGGCGCCTGCCCGCCCGCCCTGGCCGCCGCCGTGGCCAATGGCGGCGGCATGGGCGCCATGGGCGCGCTGCTCAACGACCCCGCTAGCATCGCCGCCTGGGTCGCCGCCTTCCGCGCTCACTCCAACGGCGCCTTCCAGCTCAACCTCTGGATCCCCGACCCCCCACCCACCCGCGACCCCGTCGCCGAATCCCGCGTCCGCGAAACCCTGGCCCGCTTCGGCCCCGAAGTCCCGCCCACTGCCGGCGACACCCCGCTCCAGGATTTCGACGCCCAGCTCGCCGCCCTCCTGGCCGCCCGCCCGCACGCCGTCTCCTCGATCATGGGCCTCTTCCCCCCCGCCGCCGTCGCCGAGATGAAGCGCCTGGGGATCGCCTGGTTCGCCTGCGCAACCACCCTGGCCGAAGCCCGCCAAGCCGAAGCCGCCGGCGCCGACGCCATCGTCGCCCAAGGCTTCGAAGCCGGCGGCCACCGCGGCAGCTTCACCCCCGAAACCGCCGAGGCCCAACTCGTCGGCCTGATGGCCCTGATCCCCCGCCTCGCCGACCACATAACCGTCCCGATCATCGCCACCGGCGGCATCGCCGACCCGCGCGGCATCGCCGCCGCCCTCACCCTCGGCGCCAGCGCGGTCCAGATCGGCACCGCCCTCCTGCGCACCCCCGAAGCCGCTACCCACCCCGCCTGGGCCGCCGCCCTGGACAACCTCGAACCCGAAGCCACCATGCCCACGCGCTGGTTCAGCGGCCGCCTCGGCCGCGGCGTCGCCACCACCTACGTCCGCGAAACCGCCGCCCTCCCCCCAGCCCCCTACCCAATCCAGCGCGGCCTCACCGCCCCCATGCGCGAAGCCGCCGCCCGCGCCAACGACCCCCATCGCATGCAACTCTGGGCCGGCCAATCCGCCGCCCTCGCCCGCCCCGAACCCGCCGCCGAGCTCGTCCGCGGGCTATGGGACGAAGCCCAAACCCTTATCCCGTAAGGAGCCCGCCATGCTCGAACTCCGGTCGTGCTGCGAATGCTGCGGCACCGATCTCGCGCCCGACAGCCGCGACGCCCGCATCTGCTCCTTCGAATGCACCTTCTGCGAATCCTGCACCGACGGCGTGCTAGCCGGCACCTGCCCCAACTGCGGCGGCGAACTCCTCCGCCGCCCGATCCGCCCGGCCGCGAAGCTCGGACAATTTCCGGCCAGCACGACGCGCAAGGTCAAGGCGCTCGGCTGCGCGAAGGTTTGAAGCAAGAAGTTCTTTTTTGAAAAAAAGAACCAAAAAACTTTTATCAATTGGCATCGGTGCCAGTCGTTCAGCCCGGCCAAAATGAATAAAGGCTTTTTGCTTCTTTTTCTTCAGAAAAAGAAGAATCCTTCCTAAACTCGCCTCAACTCTTCCTCACGCCCCACCGGCACAAACCCAAAAATAAACACATACGGATCCGAAGCCTCGAAACTCGCCGGCGAAGGCGAAGCCACCTGCATCACCGAGGCATCAAACCCCTCCACCGAATGCCACTCCCCATCCAGCGCATAAAACCCGCGATACCCCAGCCCCGCCAGAAACCGCGGCACATCGCGCGTGCTCCCAACCCGATGCCGCTCCTCGATCTCCACCGTCAGCACCGGCATACACTGCCGCAGCGTCGCCTCCGCCCCGCGCAGCACCTCCTCCTCCGCCCCCTCCGCATCCACCTTCATCGCCGTGACATCGTCCAACCCGAGCGAATCCAGCGCCATCACCTCCACATCCCACCGCAAAATCCGCTCCACCCGCGGATCCCCCGCCGCAATCCCCGCATAATCCTTGGCCACCGAAGCCCACTGCTCCTGCGCCACCCCGCCCACCACCGGCACCTCCAGCGACAACCGCCCAGGCCCCAACCCCAGTGCCTCCCGCCGCAACTCTACCCGAAGCCCCGGCGCCCCCCGCACCGCCGCCTCCAACCGCGCAAACGCCGGCGGCAACGGCTCGAACGCCAAAACCCGCGCCCCCGGCAGCGCCGCCAGCGGTAGCGTCAACGCCCCATCATGCGCCCCCACATCAACAATCGTCCCCGCCCGGAACAGCGCCCGGTGAAACGCCAGCTCGTCCACGGCCTCAGGCCTGCAAAACGCGCTCGAACAAATCCAACGCCGCGGCGGCAAACAGCCGCATATTCTCCGCCCGGTCATCAATCCCGGTATCCACCTGGATACGCGCCGACAGCGGCCCCGCCACGGCAAAACACCCCCGCCCCGACGGATGCCCATACCGGTTCCCCCCCGGCCCCGCCGCCCCCGTCTCCGCCAGGCTCCAGGTGCTCTCGAACCGCGCCCGCACCGCATCGGCCAACAACGCCGCCATGGCCTCGGAATTCGGCGCAACGCTGCGCAGCGCATCATCGGACAGATCAAGCAACAGGTTGCGCGACAGCCGCGTGTAAACCACGACCCCGCCCAGGTAATACGCCGACGCCCCAGGCACCGCGAGCAGCGCCGCCGAAATCAACCCCCCAGCCGACGACTCGGCCACCGCAACCTTCGCCCCGGACGCCTTCAACAAGGCGCCAATCCGATGGGCGGCGGGCAACAGACTTTCCATGACGAAATTCCTCGCTGGTGTCGGGGCACTTTGGCCGATGGCTCAGCCTATCACCGCCCCGCCCGGCGCCCAACCCGCCTCAAACACGCGGCTGCTCATGGGTCGCGCAATGAATGCCGCCGCCGCTTTCGCCGATCGGATCGGTATCCAGCATGACGATCTCCCGCCCGGGATACAGCCGCGCCAGCGTCGCCTTGGCCCGCGCATCAGCGGACCTGTCACCAAACTGCGCCGCAATCACCGCACCGTTGCAGACGTAATAATTCACATACGACGCAACGAAGCTCGCCGCCCGCACGCGCGGATGCTCCGGCTCCGGCAGCGTCACCAGCGCCAACCGCCGCCCGGCCGCATCGCTCGCCGCAGCCAGCACATCTCGGGTGGCAAACGCGGCGCGCGACCAGGGATCGTCGGGATCGATCTGCTCACCCATCTGGATCAGCACCTTGCCCGGCGCGGTGAAGCGGGCCAGGGCATCGATGTGATAATCGGTGATATCCGCCCCCTTGATCCCTGGCGCCCAGATCACCTTGCGCGCCCCGGTGGTCGCCAGCATCAGCCGCTCCACCGCCGCCCGATCGCCGGCGTTGCGATTGCGGTTCACCCAGCTGCTCTCATGCGCGATCACGGTGCCGGCGCCATCGGTCTCCAGCCCGCCCGGCTCGCCAACCAGCCCGGCATCGAACACCGGCAGGCCCAGCCGCGCGGCGACCCGCCCGGCCACCAACCCGTCATTGCCGTGCGCCTGCTTGTTGCCCCAGCCATTGAAGTTGAACTGCGTGACCGCCAGCCCGCCGCGCCCATCAACCACAAACGCCGGCCCGGAATCGCGGCACCACAGATCGTCGGTCGGAATGTCCCAGATCGCCACCGCGCGGGACAACAGCCTGCGCGCGCCAGCCTGATAGGACCGGTCCATCAGCATCACCACCGGCTCGAACGCGGCGATGGCGTTGGCAACATCCGCAATTGACCGTTGCACGCTGGCAAGAAACCCCGCATCGCCATAAGTGGCACGGCTGACCGGCCATTGCATGAATGTCCGCTCATGCGGCCCGGCTTCGTCAGGCAGATGAAACCCGGCAGCGGCAGCCGTCACACCGGCACCAGCGCGGCCCGCCAACACCCCGGACGCCGCACCCGCCAGCACCAACCGCCGGCGCCTCAGCATGACCATCCCGACCGACCAACCCGCGGCCCGATGCTTGCTTTTGGCTCCATATGAAACTACCTCGGCCAAACCCTCTGCCAGCATAGGGCGCTTTCAAGCCGCCGACACCGCCGCCAAAAACCGCCGCAAACGGATAAATGCCTTTCTGCGTCTTTTTCGACAGAAAAGAAGACCTTCCTCCCTAGGCAACCCAATGCCCCACACCCCCCCAAGCTATCCCTTCCGCCCCGTCACCGACCAAGGCAGCCGCCACCCCATCGTGGTCGTCGGCGGCGGCATGGTCGGCCTCACCGCCGCACTGGACCTCGCCCAAAGGGGCCAACCTGTCATCCTGATCGACGACGACGACACCGTCAGCATCGGCAGCCGCGCCATCTGCCACGCCAAGCGCAGCCTCGAAATCTTCTCCCGCCTCGGCATCGGCCAGGCCCTGTTGGCCAAGGGCGTCACCTGGAACACCGGCCGCGTCTTCGCCGGTGAAAAACAGGTCTTCGCCTTCGATCTCCTTGCCGAACCCGGCCACGAATTCCCCGCCTTCATCAACCTCCAGCAATACCACCTGGAGGAAATCCTGGTCGAAGCCTGCCGCAAAGCCGGCGTCGACCTGCGCTGGAAATCCCGCGTCACCGACCTGACCAACACCCCCGACGGCACCACCCTCACCATCGAAACCCCAGACGGCGCCTACCAACTCCAAGCCGACTGGCTTCTCGCCGCCGACGGCGCCCGCAGCGAAATCCGCGCCCGCCTCGACCTGCCCTTCGTCGGCGAAGTATTCCGCGACCGTTTCCTCATCGCTGACGTCACCATGCGCGCCGCCTTCCCCGCCGAGCGCTGGTTCTGGTTCAACCCGCCCTTCCACCCCAGCGGCAGCGTCCTGCTCCACCGCCAAGCCGACAACGTCTGGCGCATCGATTTCCAGCTCGGCTGGGACGCCGACCCCGAAGCCGAAAAAGCCCCCGAAAAAGTCCGCGCCCGCGTCGCCGCCATGCTCGGTCCCGACACCGAATTCGACCTCGAATGGGTCAGCGTCTACACCTTCCGCTGCCGCCGCCTCGAAAAATTCCGCCACAACCGCGTCCTCTTCCTCGGCGACGCCGCCCACCAAGTCAGCCCCTTCGGCGCCCGCGGCGGCAATGGCGGCATCCAGGACGCCGACAACCTCGCCTGGAAACTAAACGCCGTCCTGCGCGGCCAAGCCCCCGAATCCCTCCTCGACACCTACGACGCCGAACGCATCCCCGCCGCCGACGAAAACATCCTCGCCTCAACCCGCAGCACCGACTTCATCACCCCCAAAAACGACGCCGCCCACGCCTACCGCGCCGCCATCCTCGCGCTGGCCGCAAACCACGAATTCGCCCGCCCCCTGGTCAATTCCGGCCGCCTCTCCCGCCCCGCCACCTACACCGCCTCCCCCCTCAACACCCCGGACGACGCCCCCTGGCCACCCAGTTCTTCATCAGCGGGCCTCCCCCCCGGCGCCCCCGCCGCCGACGCCCCCTTCAATGACGGCTGGCTGCTCCACCACCTCGCCGACTTCACCGCCCTGGTCTTCGGCCCGCCCCCCGCAACCATGCCGCCAGGCGTCACCCCCCTCCGCCTCCCCGCCAACGGCCTCGCCGCCCAGCGCTACGGCGCCCAGGCCGGCGACATCATCCTGATCCGCCCCGACCAGCACATCGCCGCCCGCTGGCACCACTGCGATCCCGAAACAATCGACGCCGCCCGCCGGAGGGCCCTATGCCTGACCTGATCCTCACCGCGAACCTCGCCAATCCCGACGCCGTCCTCGAAGCCCTGATGAACGCCCACCGCGACCTCGCCCCCGAAGCCTCCCGCCGGCTGGACGCCAAACTCGTCCTCCTCCTGGCCAACCACATCGGCGATCCCGATATTGTCAAGCAAGCCATCGCACTAGCAGTAGAATAGGAAAGAGCTTCTTTTTTGAAAAAAAGAAGCAAAAAACTTTTATTCACTATGCCCGTCCCAAACACCACCCGCCACCTCTACGCCGAGCGCCAATGAATAAAGTTTTTTTGCTTCTTTTTGTTCACAAAAAGAAGACCTCCCCTCCCTGCGCTTCCAAAACCTTCCACCCGACCCTAAACTCCCCAAACGACCAAGGGAGCGCCCCATGAAAACCCAATCCGACCCCATGCAATCCGGCTTCGGCAACGAATTCGCCACCGAGGCCCTCCCGGGCGCCCTCCCCCAGGGCCGCAACTCCCCCCAGCGTCCCGCACACGGCCTTTACGCCGAGCAACTCACCGGCACTCCGTTCACCGTCCCGCGCGCCGAGGCCCGCCGCGCCTGGCTTTATCGCATCCGCCCCTCGGCCAATCACCCGCCGTATCTGCGCATCGCCCACCCCATCCTGGCCACCGCCCTCGCGCCCCCAAACCCAAACCGCCTGCGCTGGAACCCGCGCCCGTTCCCCGAAGCCCCCACTGACTTCATCGCCGGCCTCACCACCATGTTCGCCACCGCGGACGGCGCATACGACACCGGCGTCACCATCCACCTGTACGCCGCCAACCAATCCATGCAGCGCATCTTCTTCAACGCCGACGCCGAGATGCTCTTCGTCCCCGAGCACGGCCGCCTCTTGCTCGAAACCGAGCTCGGCCGCCTCGCCGTCGCCCCCGGTGAAATCGCTGTCATCCCCCGCGGCATCCGGATCCGCGTGTCGCTCCCCGACGGCACCGCCCGCGGCTACCTCGCCGAAAACCACGGCGCCGTCTTGCGACTTCCCGATCTCGGCCCCATCGGCGCCAACGGCCTTGCCAACCCGCGCGACTTCCTCACCCCGCACGCCTGGTTCGAGGACCGAAACGAACCCACCGAGATCGTCCAGAAATACCTCGGCACCCTATGGGCCACCACGCTCGACCATTCGCCCTTGGATGTCGTCGCCTGGCACGGCAACCTCGCCCCGTACATATATGACCTGGCCAATTTCAACGCCATCGGCACCGTCAGCTTCGACCACCCGGACCCCTCGATCTTCACCGTCCTCACCGCCCCGACCGAAACCCCAGGCCGCGCCAACCTCGACTTCGTCATCTTCCCGCCGCGCTGGCTGGTCGCCGAAAACACCTTCCGCCCGCCCTGGTTCCACCGCAACGTGATGAACGAATGCATGGGCCTGATCACTGGCGTCTATGACGGCAAGGCCGAAGGCTTCCTCCCCGGCGGCTTCAGCCTCCACCCCATGATGTCCGCCCACGGCCCAGACGCCGCCACCACCGAACGCGCCGAATCCGCCCCCCTCACCCCGCACAAAATCGACGGCGCCCTGGCCTTCATGTTCGAAACCGCCGCCGTCCTGCGCCCCACCCAATTCGCCATGTCCAGCCCGCAACGCCAGGAAACCTACGACGCCGTCTGGAACGGCCTGGGCAAACGGTTCACCCAGTGATCCCCGCACGCACAACGCGTCAGGCGGGAGGGATAGGAAGCGCTTCTTTTTGAAAAAAGAAGCAAAAACTTTCATCCATCGCCCTCCATACTTGCTTTCTTCCCTCCCCCTGCTTGCGGGGGGAGCCGGAGGGGGGACGATCCGCAAAGCCGATCAGTAGGGAAGAGAAGAAGTTGCCAACCTATATGCGGAAAAAAAACTTGCTCCGACGCTAAATTTCAGCTAAGTTACCTCAAATGCTGAATTTAGCCTCCCGCCTGGTCGCCATCCTGACCAGCCTGCGCCACGCCATCGCCGCCCACACGGCCCGGGAGAGCCGTGCCCAGTCCGTCACCTGGCTCGGCACCCAAGCCTACAGCCCGGTCACCGCCCCCAGCCAACGGCCGAAGCTCCCGGCCGAAACCTGGGTCCTGCTCTACCACCGCCTCAACCGTCTTGCCGCCCGCTTCACCGCCCTGTTCGCCCGCTGGCAAACCAACACCCTGCCCAGTCCCCGTACGTACACCGCCCTCCCATACACCCAGCACCCCACCCCCCGCCTGCCCACCACCCACGGCTGGGTCAACCACCGCATCCCCGAATCCGCCCCCTGCACCGGCCAGCTCGACGCCCTCCTGCACGACCCCGAACTGCCGAAATTCCTCGCCGCCGCCCCGCAAGCCGGCCGCCTGCTGCGCCCCCTCGTCCGTGCCCTCGGTCTCCCCGAGCCGGACTGGCTCAAGCTCCCGTCACGGCCGAAACCCGTCCGCCCGTCCCCGGCTCAGCCCGCGCAGCCGGACCCGGGCCACGACGCGCGCCCACCAACACCAGATCGCCCATTGCCGGCAAACATCCGCGCAGCCGCCCGCGCTTGGCGAAAATACGACAAATAGCGGGGCAGGGGACGTGCGCTCAAAATATTACGATATCGATACAATAATCGCAGCACCTCAAAGCATCGCCCTCAAACCGCCAACCCGCCATGCCACCAATGCTCGAACGGGTTGCTATGGATGATCGAATCAATCGTCACCTGCGCAACGCGCGGCAAATTCGTCCCCTCAACCAGATGATTGATCCCCCGCAACCCCGCCAGCGACTCTTCCACCTCGGCATAGGGAAAATCCGTCCCCCAGAACACCTTGTTCCGGTCATGGATCGTATATTCCTGCGCCGCCATCAGGATATTGTAGAACTGCCATGGCCGGTAATGCAGCGCCGAGACCTCGCAATAAACATTCGGCTGCTTGCGCGCGATCACCACGCATTCCTCGTACCAAGGATGCCCCATATGCGCCATCACCATCTTCAGATCGGGATAGCGCAGCGCCACCTCCTCCACATGGATCGGCCGCCCATAATCCGCCGGCGCATTGCGGGCATAGGTCGTGCCCATATGCATCGTCAGCGGCAGATTATGCTTCACCAAGAACCGGTAGAACGGATCCAGCCGCTTGTCCTGCAACGAAACCCCGTTATAGATCGGCCCGAACTTCACCCCGACCAGCTTCAGATCCTGCACTGCGTGCTCAAGCAGCTCCATCGCGTCCGCCAGCCGCGGATCCAACGCGGCAAACCCCACGAACTTGTCGGGATACTTCGCCACCGCCGCCGCCGTGACCTCGTCGTCGCCGTCCACCCCGGTCGAATCGGCATACCGCAACGAAAAGATGATGGCCTTATCAACACCTTTCATCGCTTCGTAGAGCGTATCGGCATCCGCCTTGGTACCAATCGCCCCCGGCCGCGCGAACTGCGTCTGCTCGCGCATCAGCGGCGTGACATGCCGGTCCTCGAAGATGTTGACGTGGCAATCAACGATCATCACAGCACCCCGTATTTCGCGAACACATCCCCGAGCTTCATCCCCGCCTGCAAATCCGCCAGCGTCGAATGCTCACCCTTCAGCTTTTCGAACGCCGCCTTGATCACCTTCTTCTCGATCGCCCGCGGCACCACCACCACCCCATCGGCATCGCCAAACACCAGATCCCCGCTGGAGACTTTCACCCCCGCAATCTCCACCGGCACATCGAGAGCAATAATCTTCCCCCGCCCCTTGCTGTCCAGCGGCCCTATCCCCCCGGCAAACACCGGGAACCCCATCGCCCGGATCGCCCGGATATCCCGCGTCAGCCCATCCATCAGCGCCCCGGCCGCCCCCCGCGCCTTGGACGCCGTGCTCAACAACTCGCCCCAAGGTGCAATCCGCCCGCTCGCCCCGCACGAGAAACAAGGAATCTCCCCCGGCAACAAACTGTCGATCAGCTTGATCTCCAGCTCATAAGGGTTCTCCCCCTCGCCCACATGATACTGGTCGGCAAACAGCGCCGTCCGCGCCCGGCCCACCATCACCGAGGCATCGTCCAGCGGCCGGATCCGCGGCGGCATCGCCTGGTGCCACACCCCCGCCGCGTCCATCACGTCCGACAACAGCGAGCAAAACAGCTTGTCCCGAATTCGCGCCAGATCACTCACGGCCACGCTCCTTTTTTCCCGGCGCGCTATTGCGCCGGTCGAACCCCAATCAACGCCCACCCCGGTGCCCGCCGCAACAGCCCTACCACCAGCCCTGCCAGAACCACCGCCACCCACCACCACAAAACCTCGCGCACCGTCCACAGCGCCAAGCCAGGCACCCCGGGGATCTCCCCCTCCCCCGGCACCAACCGCGCCACAACCCGCCGCACCACCGGGTCCCACATCAACCAGGCCACACAACCCGCCGTCGCCGCGAACATCCCCCCCATCCGCCACAGCGCCGGCACCGTCAGCAACAGGAAGATCGCCCGATACTCCACGTTCTCCCCCGCCAGGAAGCACCCCAGCATCAGCACCGCCCCCACCAGCAACAAATCCGCATCCCGCCGCGGCAGCGCATCCAGCGCCCCCCGCACCACCGTATCCCGCGCCAGCCGCACCGCCACCATCACCGCCGCCGCGGCGACCAGAACCCCCACCGCCACACCAGCATACCCCGGCAGCAACAGCCCCAGCCCGAGCCCCAGATGCCGGGCCCCAAACGTCCCGGAAAACACCGGCGTCGGCAGGATATTGCCGATCGCCCGGCCAAACTCGCCGGCCAGCGGCAGTGCCACAGCCGCCAGCCCGCCCAAAGCCGCCGCGCCAAACAACAGCGTCAGAACCGGCCGCTCCCGCACCACCAACCCCAGCAACACCAGCGGATAGAACTTCAACAAACCCACCGCCAGGAACACCGCGTATGCGAAACCGCGCGCCACCAGCCCGCCCGCCAGCATCGGCACCGCCAGCACCACCGCGGCAAATATCAGCACATCCATGTTCGCCCGCTCCAGCGCGAACACCGTGTCCGGCGACACCACCGCCAGCACCAGCACCACCATGCCGCCCGCGCCCGTCGGCGCTGGCACCACCAACAGCGACAGGATGAAGGCCAGCGCGAGCCCTATGCCAATAGGCATGGTCAGCTCCGGCGCTCCGAACATCCCCGGCAGCCGCAGCCACAGGGGCGAATAGACATGCACTCGGCCGAGGTGATCGCAGGTGTTGACGGAATAGACATCGACCCCGTCCTGCCAGCATTCGATCGCCGCCATCACCCCGTGCAGATCGAGGAACGGCACGAACGCTTGCAACCCAGCCGCCTCACGCAGCGCGAAGTACGCCCCTCCGCCCCAGGCATACAGCGCCGCCATCGCCGCAAACCCGACCAGCAGCAGCAAGGCCGGCAGCGTCGCGCGGCGCAAAAGCCGGGCCTACCGTCCGAGCACTATCCCGATCTCATCCAGGATCGCCGGGTCATCGATCGTCGCCGGCGCATTGGCTGGCTGCCCATCGGCAATCCGCCGGATCGACGCCCGCAGGATCTTGCCCGATCGCGTCTTCGGCAAACGCAGCACGATGCGCGCATCGCGGAACGAGGCCACCGGCCCGATGCGCTCGCGCACCAACGCCACCAGCTCGCGCACGATCTGCGCGTGATCCCCGTTCACCCCCTGCTTCAGGACGACCAGCCCCAGCGGCACCTGCCCCTTCAGCTCGTCGGCCGCCCCCACCACGGCACATTCCGCCACCGCCGGATGCGCCGCCAAAACCTCCTCCATCGCCCCGGTCGACAGCCTGTGCCCCGCGACATTGATGATGTCGTCGGTCCGCCCCATCACCCACACATCGCCCTCGGCGTCGATCATCCCGGCATCGCCGGTGCGATACCAGCCGGGATAATCCGCCAGGTACGACGTGCGATAGCCTGCGTCATGGCGCCACAGCGTCGGCGCCGCCCCCGGCGGCATCGGCAGCCGCACCACCAGGTTGCCCGCCGTCCCGCGCGCCACGAGCTTGCCGTCATCATCCAGGCACTGCACGTCAAACCCCGGCGAGGGCCGCCCGCCCGAGCCCGGCTTGACCGGAAAGAGCCCAAGCCCGCGAAACCCCGCGGTGATCGCCCAGCCGGTCTCGGTCTGCCACCAATGATCCACCACCGGGATCCCCATCACCTCGGCCGCCCATATCGCCGTCGGCGGATCGCAACGCTCGCCGGCCAGGTACAGCGCCTCCAGCTTTGACAGGTCGTAGCCCGCCAGCAACTTGCCCTCGGGGTCCTGCTGCTTGATCGCGCGCAGCGCCGTCGGCGCGGTGAACAACACCCGTACCCCATGCTGCGCACAGACCCGCCAGAACGCGCCGGCATCCGGCGTGCCGACCGGCTTGCCCTCGTACATCACGCTGGTACAGCCGGCGAGCAGCGGCGCGTAGATGATATAGGAATGCCCCACCACCCAGCCGACATCGCTGGCCGACCAATAGACATCGCCGGGTTCAACCCCATAGATCAGCTTCATCGAGGCATGCAGCGCCACCGCATGTCCGCCGGTGTCGCGCACCACCCCCTTGGGCTTGCCAGTCGTGCCGGAGGTGTAAAGGATATACAGCGGGTCGGTCGCTGCCACCGGCACGGGATCGGCCGGCAGCGCCGCCGCCTCGGCCGCTGCGAAATCATGATCTCGCCCGGCCACCATTGCCGCTGCCGCCTGTGGCCGCTGGAACACCAGGCAGGCATCGGGCTTGTGCGCCGACATCTCGATCGCCGCATCGACGAGCGGCTTGTAGGTCACCACCCGACCGGGCTCCAGCCCGCAGGAGGCGCAGACGATCAGCTTCGGCTCGGCATCCTCGATCCGCTTGGCCAGCTCGGCCGCGGCAAAGCCGCCGAACACCACCGAATGCACCGCGCCGATGCGCGCACAGGCCAGCATGGCGATCGCCGCCTCGGGGATCATCGGCATATAGATCACCACCCGGTCACCCTTCGCCACGCCCAGCGCCCGGAGCGCGCCGGCCACCTTGGCCGTGCGGTCGCGCAGGCGTGTGTAGGTGAAGGTCTCGACCACCCCGGTCATCGCGCTGTCCCAGATCAGCGCCGCCTGTTCGCCGCGCCCGGCATCAACATGGCGGTCCAGGGCATTGACGCAGGTGTTCAGCATCCCGCCGGCGAACCACTGGCCGTAGGGGCCGAGTGTGGGGTCGAACACGCGGTCCCAGGGCTTGTCCCAGGTGATGCCCTCGGCGGCCTTGGCCCAGAAGGCCGCGGGGTCGCGCTGCCAGGCGGCGTAAACCTCGGGGTAGGTCATGGCGGTCTCCCTCGTCACGGGGGCAGGATGGCACGGACGGGCGGGCGCGGGAATCGGGGGAGGAAAGGTCTTCTTTTTCTGAAGAAAAAGAAGCAAAAAGACTTTTCATTCATTGCGCCGGGGCTTGCGTGGTTTAGCGCGCGGAAAATGGATAGAAAGTTTTTTGGTTCTTTTTTTCAAAAAAGAACATGCTTTCTTCCTACAGCGCCCCTCCGAGCCCAAGCAAATTCGGCGCTGGAGGTGGGTTGGCCGCGCCCGTGCTATCCGCCGCGTGCTGCCGCAGCAGGGCCGCACACAGTCCGGCGGGGTCGAAGCCGAGCTCCATCGCCTGCTGGGCCGAGACGATGTGGAAGCGCAGCGCGCCCCTGATCGCCAGCCCTTCGCCGCGCCGCTGGTCGGGATGGACCGGCAAGGTGGCGAACAGCGGCGCCTCCGCCAGGAGCGGGCGGCGGTGGGCGGGACAGGGTGGCGCCTCCTGGATCTGGGCCATGTGTACCGGCATGGCGCGCTGCGCGGCTTCGGCCGATTCGCGTTCCGATTCCGGGATGTCCTGCCCCGCCAGCGCGCCGGCGTGCCAGGCGGCGAGGCGCTCGGCGAGGGCTGTTTCCTGCCCGGGGCAATGCGGGCGCAGCCAGGCCTCGGCCAGGCCCGCCATGTCGGCCAGTGCTGCGAGGAAAACCTGCCAGCGGCAATGCTGGAGTGCTGCGACGAAGTCCGGATCGGCAAAGACCTTCTTCTCGTAAGCGCCTGACTTCACCCGGCAATAGTCGAGCACGGTCTTCTGCGCGACGAAGGCGGCCCGGCTGCTGAGGAACTCCTCGAAGGCAGCCGGGTCAGACGAATTCGGCCGGCCGAAGAGAAAAGACAGAAGTGCCACAGGCGTCTCCAACGATACCCGCCATCATTGCAGCGACTCCAATTGTTGCGCTAGCAGCCTGTCGGAGTGGAGTAACTGGTCATTCGGTCTGCACGGGTGTCGATTGAGTTGGTTGGTGATCTGTGGCGCGGCGTAGGACGGTCGAAGCCTTGCTTGAGATGATTTTTGCGGTCTCGATCGGGCGTTGTCGTGCGGGGCGGGCGTTCAAGCGGCGCACGGATGGCACGATCTGGCTCAGATCGCGCCCGCCAGGACGAACATCCGCTTGATGTTCCACGCCATGGTCACGAGGCTCCACTCACCGCGGACACGGTCGAGGCCCCGGAGCAGGAA
>CAMBRC010000012.1 GCA_945869965.1 Asaia bogorensis | reverse complement strand
CCCCCCCCCCCCACCCCCCTTTGCCGAAGGCGCTAAAAAGTAGAGGTCCAGGGTCTCGGACCCTGGTGGGGTCGAGGGGCGAAGCCCCCGCCTTGCTTACTTCGCGTCAGGCCCCAGCCCCCACTCCGCCTCCAGCCGGTCGCGGGCATCGCGCAGCCGGTTGACCCGCGCCCGCACCTTCACCTCCAGCACCTGGCGCGCCACCAGCGGCACCAGTTCGCCCATCAGCCACGCCCCCCCCCTGCGCACCCCAGCACGCCGCCACCACGCGCATCGACGCCAACAGGTCCAAGCTCCCCGGCCAGCTCTGCGCGGCACTCCAGATCACGTGCAGCCACGGCAGCGCCGCCGCCAGGCCATAGACCATCAGCACGCCGCCCAATCGCCGGGTCGCGACCTGCGGCGGCACCATGATCGCTGCCAGCAATGCCGGCGCGAACAATACGCCCAACACCACCGCCAGCGGCGCGGCCGTCGCCACCAACACCCCACAGCCCAGCCCCTGGGCCCAGAACCATGACCGCTTGCCCTGTGCCGGAGCCGCCATCACATCACAAGCGTGGCAATGAGGCTCAGCGTCAGCGCCGTCATGCCGGCACCCAGCACCAGCTCATGCCCCACGGTATCCGAAACCGCCGCCCGCCCGGCCGCCGCGCGATCCAGCTCGGCCAACTCGGTATCGATGCGCGCAACCAGCCGAACCGCATCCTGCGCCTCGCCGGCATCGCGATCGCGCGCCGTTTGATCGTCCAGCAGGTCGAGCATGCGCGGCATCGCCCCCGCCTTGATCTCGGCCTCCATCTGGGCCGTCAACCGGTCGCGCAGCTTGCGGTTGTGCCACTGCGCCATCATCGGCATCAACGGACCGCCAAGCCAGGCCGCCAGGTTGCGCAGCGCCGGGATTCGCTGGCGTTCCTGCAGCCAAACCAACAGCCGCAGCACGATCAGCGCCGCCGCGGCGGCGTCCGGTGCCTCATTGATCCGCGCCAGTTCGGCGGCCAGCGGCGTGTCGCTGCGCGCCGCCATGAACGCCGCGACCTCGGCATCGATCGGCAAGCCCACCCGCAGCGCCTCCACCGCCGCCGCATCCTCCAGCGCCGGCAAAAGCTCGCCAAGCCGCACCACCAGTGCATCGCGCAACAACGGGCTGCGGCACGCCAGCACCGGGTTCAGCCCATAGCGCAGCCGCGCCGTACCGCCGCTGCCGCGCGCGCGCATCAACTGACGATGCTGGTGGGACTCGACGCGCAACAGCACGGGATCGCAGCGCTCGGGCCGCATCCGCGCCCAGGCCGAGATCCCCTCGGCGCCGACCATCTCACCCAGCCGCCGCTCGCCCTCGGTGCCGGCAAGTTCGGCCAGTGCGCCCCCCAGCCCGTCCGGGAACAGCGCCATGCCGCCCCAGCACACCGGCGCCAACGGGTCCAACAGCGCGATCGTCTGGACCGCCAGCACCGCATCCGCCTCGGGGGCGTCGCTGCCCATATCCTGGACCCGCTTGCGGACCAGCTCCTCGAGATGAACCGCCGTGGTCGAATCGCCCAGCGCGCGCCGCAGCCACTGGTCGACTGCGCCCGTCCGCAACAGCCGCACGCCCTCCAGCGGCTCGCTGGCGATCGCCAGCGACAACGCCCGCATGTTGGTGGCGGCCAAGCTCCCCACCTGCAACGGCCGCTGCGCCCGCGGCGGCGGCCGTGCCGCCACCCTGCGCGCCCGCGCCGCGGCGGGATCGGCCAGCAGCACCGGCGGCGGCCGGTGATCGAGGTCCTCGGCCAACATGCCGCGGATCAAGTCGCCGATCGCCGGGCTCAACCGCTCCTCGCCAGCCAGGGCGGCGAAACTGCCAACCTCGAGCTTGCGGCGGATGATCGCGGCATCATCCAGCCCGGCCAGCGGCATCCGCCCGGTGGCCAGCACCAGCAGGGTGACGCCCAGGGCATAGACGTCGTCGCCGATACCGCCCTCGCCGCGCCCGCCGGCCAAGCACATCGCGGCATAGGGCGGCTCGAAAATCGCCGGTTGCAGGCTGGCCGCTGGCGCCGCCCAGGCACAACCCAGCGTCACCGCCTCGCCGGCGCGGGCACAAAACAGGTTTTCCGGCCGGATGCCGCGATGCGTCACATGCCGCGCCTGCAGCCGCTCCAGCGCATGGGCGACCGGCCGCAGCACATATTGCAGCAAGTCCTGTTCGTGCCAGGTCGTACCGCCCAGTGACGGCCCCGGCGGCGCCGGCGCAATGACGAACCACGCCGCCACGCCGCCCGGTCCAATGCCTGGCCCATGCGCGACCGGCGTCAGGATGCCGTCGATCGGCATGGCAATGAGGGAATTGATCGCCTGCGCCCGCAACGGCGAATCCCGCCGCACCAGCAGCGCCATATGGTCCGCACGGCCAGACTTCACGTCGGTGGCGACAAAACACAACAGCCCCGCGCCCCAGCCGGGCATCGGCCGAGTGAGGTCAACGGCGAACTGGCCAGCAATCAGTCGTCCGGCATCGTGTGGGGCAAGGGCCATTTTGGTCCGGTCGGTGTCAAAATCGTCCGGACCCTAGGCGGCAAAGGTTAACCCCGCCCGAAGACCGCGCTACCCCTCAAACGGATCGCGCACCAGGATCGTATCGTCGCGCTCGGGACTGGTCGACACCAGCGTCACCGGCGCCTCGACCAGTTCCTCGATGCGGCGCACATACTTCACCGCTTCGGCCGGCAGATCGACCCAGCTGCGCGCCCCCCGCGTCGAACCGGCCCAGCCCGGCATCGTCTCGTACACCGCCTCGGCACGCGCCTGCGCGCCCATCGCCGCCGGCAGCCGCTTCACCAATTCGCCATCGATGCGATAGCCGACGCAGATCTTCAGCTCCTTGAGCCCGTCCAGCACGTCGAGCTTGGTCAGGACGATGCCCTGCACGCCGCCAACCTTGCAGGCCTGGCGCACCAGCACCGCGTCGAACCAGCCGCAGCGCCGCGGCCGCCCGGTCACCGTGCCGAACTCATGCCCGCGCTCGCCCAGCAGCTTGCCGATATCGTCGGTCAACTCGGTCGGAAACGGCCCCGAGCCCACCCGCGTGGTGTACGCCTTGGCAATCCCCAGCACGAAGCCGATCGCCGCAGGCCCGATCCCCGCCCCGCTCGCCGCCGTCGCCGCAACCGTGTTGCTGCTGGTAACATAGGGATAGGTGCCGTGATCGACATCCAGCATCACCGCCTGCGCGCCCTCGAACAGGATACGCTTGCCGGCGCGGCGCAGATCGTCCAGCCGCTCCCATACCGCCTCGGCATAGGGCAGGATCTCCGGCGCCAATTCCAACAGCCGGTCCAGCACCACCTGCTTGTCGAAGGTCTCGGCCCCCAGGCCGCGCAGCAGCGTGTTGTGGTGCAGCAGCAACTCGTCGAGCTTGTGCGACAGCGTCTCCGGCTCGGCCAGGTCGCAAACGCGAATGGCCCGCCGCGCCACCTTGTCCTCATAGGCCGGGCCGATGCCGCGCCCGGTGGTGCCGATCTTGCGATCCCCACGCGCCGCCTCGCGCGCCCGGTCGATCGCGCCATGCATCGGCAGGATCAGCACCGCGTTCTCAGCGATGCGCAACGTCTCCGGCGTCACCACCAGGCCCTGCGCGCGCACCCGGGCGATCTCACTCAACAGCGCTTCGGGATCGATCACCACGCCATTGCCGATCACGCCGAGCTTGCCGCGCACCAGACCTGACGGCAACAAACTCAGCTTGTACGTCTGATTGCCGACCACCAGCGTATGCCCGGCATTATGCCCGCCCTGGAATCGCACCACCACATCCGCCCGGCTGGACAGCCAGTCCACCACCTTGCCCTTGCCCTCGTCGCCCCATTGCGCGCCGATGACGGTCACATTGGTCATGTCAGGCCTCCACGACCGGAACGGCCAGGCCATTCCGCAGGAAATGAGTGCAGCCGAGTGCCCGCGCGGCATCAGCTGGATTGGTGGGATCAAAGCCGGCGACAGTCGCGAAGCCCTCGGCCCGCAGCGCGCCGGCCAGCACCGGATCAACGCCGGGCGGCAGGTACAGCCGGTGCCGGGCGGGCCGGGGCGGCATCGCCCGCAGTACCGCATCGGGGTACAGCGTCACCCCGGTGGCCGGCTCGGCCTCGCCGCAGACATAGCGCCCGCCGCGGCCCAACTCCTCGTGCCGCCCTGGCGCATAGACCGACAGGCTGACCCCGGTGTGATAGCGAAACCCGCGAAACTCGACGGGATCAACCGTCAACGTCAATGCCGGCGCCCGCGCCCGGATCGCGTCCACGGTCGCGGCCAGACGCTCGGCATGGCGCCGCGCCGCTGGTGTCAACGCCGCCGCCGCCAGCGCGTCCAGCGCCCGCCGCGCCGGCCCGGCCGCCAGTAGCAGGTCGGTCAAGGTGCCGGCCAGCGCCCCGCCGCGCGCCTGCACCGCGGCGGCATCTTTGCGATCCAGCGCACGCGCCAGCGAGGCGCGCTGCACCGGCTCGATCCCGGCCTCGTCCAGCAAGGTCGGGATCAGCGGCGGCATGGTCAGGTCGTAGCTCAGCCGGCTCAGCCCCAGGCTGGCCAGCGCCTCGGCCGCCACCAGCACGATCTCGGCATCGGCATCGGGGCTGTCATGACCGATCAGCTCGATCCCGGCCTGCGCCACCTGGCGGTCTGGCGCGATTTGACTGCCCTGGACGCGCAGGCATTGCCCGGCATAGGACAGCCGCAACGGCCGCGCGCGCTGCGCCAGCCTTGTGGTGGCGATACGGGCCACCTGCGGCGTGATATCGGCCCGCAGCCCCATCATCCGCCGCGTCTCGGGGTCCATCAGGCGAAATGTCTGGTCGGCCACGGCAGCACCGGTGCCGGCAAGCAGCGAATCTTCGAACTCCAGCAGCGGCGGCTTGACTCGCTGATAGCCATGGGCTGCGAAGGCGTCCATCAGCCCTTGCACCGCCGCCGCCTCGGTCTCGGCATCGGGCGGCAACAGGTCGCGCAGGCCGGCAGGCAACAGCGCGGGATGGGGGGGCGGATCGTCGGTCATGGGCTCGGCCAGTTGTGGGGGCAGCCAAAGGCCCGCGCCTATAGCACCGGGATCAGCGCGGCAACAGCCGCAACACATCGGGAAGCCCCGGCAGCGCTGGTCCGCGCGCCGGCACCTCAGCCAGCCCGCCGCATGGATTGGTGCGTGACGCCCCGGGGTCCAGCACGATCGCGCCGAGGGCGGCCAGCGGATTGCCGCGCAGCCCGCTGCGCCCGAACACGGCGATGGTCGGTTCCAGCAACGTGCCGCGCACCTGCACCGGCACCACGATCCCGCCGACTCCGGCCAGCTTCAGCCGCGGCGCGAGATCCAACGCCACCACCTCGGTACCCAAGTTGACCGTGCCGGTACCGACCAGCGAGATATCGCCGGCATCGGCGGCCAACAGCCTGGCGGTGGCCAAACCGCGCGCGATGCCGAAGCGGGCGATGGCGCAGTTGAGCTTGGACTCCGCCAGCTTCTGCACCTGCGGCACCGCATTGCGCAGCGCGCCCAGCCCGAGCGCGTCGATGTAACCGCTGTGCAGGGTGCCCTGCCCCACCACCAGGCTGGCGGTGCCGTCCAGCGACGCGGCGATGGCGCGCAGGCTGTCGCCCTGGCCGCGCAGTGCCAGCACCACATCGCCCTTGGCGTCCAGCAGCGCCGGCGCCCCGGCCAGCGCCAGCAGCCGGGCGATATCGACCTGTTGCGCTGCGACATCCAGCACCAGCGCCGGCGGGGTGGCGCGGGTGTTCAGCCGGCCATCGCCGGCGACGTGATTGCCGGCCAGGGTGAAGGCATACGGCCGCAGCGCCAGGTCGCCATCGACCAGCACCAGGCGCAGCATCGCCTGTTCGACCCGCGCCTGCGCGGTTTCCAGCAGCGTCACGCGCAGCGTCACGTCGGCGTCGAAGCCCTGCAGGGTGGCGAAATCGAACGGTTCGGCACTGAACAATCGGCCGTCGGACGCCTCGGCGCGCGGCGCCTCGCCGGTGCCCTGGGGCAGCCACGCCTCCAGCATGTCCAGCTTTGTGGAGTCGAGATCGGCGGTCAGCTTCGGCCGCGGGCCGGAAAGATCGAGCGAAGCGGTGCCGGCCAGGTCCGAGCGGCCAACCCGCAGCACCAACTCGGCGGCGCGCAGGGTGGCGCCGGGATCGCCCTGGATGCGGACGGACAAATGCGCCTTGGTGGCCGGCAGGATGGCGCCGAGCAGCTCGTCGAGCGACTTCAGCGGCTCGGCCTCGGCCGACACGCTGAGGTCGAGGCCTTTTCCGGCGCGCGCATCAGCGAGACCGCCGGCCAGCTTGAGCACTGTGCCGGGCAGGGTGACGCTCAGATTGGCGACGAACGGCCCGCCCGGCGCGAAAAATCCGGTCGGCAGGTCGAGGTCGCCGGCAATGGCGATGGGTTGCTCGCGATAGATCGCCGCCGCCGCCAGCGCCAGGCGGCCATCGGGGCGCGAGGTCAGTTGCAGGTCCTTCAGCAGCACGGAGCGGGCGTCGCGCGCCCGGCCATCACGCCAGGAGATGGCGATGTTGGCGAGCACCATCTCGTCGATCAGCGGCAAGCCACCGGCATCGGTGCGCACGCCGGCGCCGGTGTCGGCCGGAGCGACCGCGGGGCGAGCGAAGTCCCAGTTGCGCCGGCCCTCGGCATCGGTTTCCAGCAGCAGGTCGGCGTCGCGCAGCACTAGGCGGGTGACATGCAAGGCACGCTCGAACAGCAGCGGGCGCAGTTCGACTTCGGCGGTCAGCAGGCCGACGCGCAGCATGTGCGGGCGGCTGCCCCATTCCGCATTGGCCAGGGTGGCGTCCTTGACCGTCAGCGACGGGCGCGGAAACAGGCGCAGGGAGACCTCGCCCTCGAAAGACAGGGCACGGCCGGTGGCCTGGGCGACCTGGGCGGCGAGCGGGCCCTTGAAGCGGCCAAAATCGACCGTGGCCAGGGCAATCACGATGCCGATCGCCGTCAGCAACAGCACGCCGAACGCGGCGAACAGGATCATCCTCAGTCGCATGCCATGCTCCGGGCCATAAGGCTGGCAAACTAGCCCGGGCGGGGGGCTGGAACAACGCGCGGGCGGAGGGCTAGAATTGGGGTGCCGCAAACAAGCCGACCAGGAGAGCGCCCGATGGACAGTCAGCCTTCAGCTTTTGCCGCCCAGGTGGCCAAGGGCGCACCCGGGCCAGGCGCGCGATTCGGCGGGTTTGCCGAATACTATTTTATCGGCGGCAACAATGATCCGACGCAGATCCCCAAGGACATGCTGGCCAAGGCCGCCGAGACGGTGATCAAGCGCGACGGCCATATGATCGCGATCTACAACATGGGGGTGGGGCCGCAGGGCTATCCGCCGCTGCGGGCGTTTGTCGCCGACAAGATGAAGCGGCATCGCGGGATCACAGCGGGCGTGGACGACATCCTGATCACCACCGGCTCGAACCAGGGCATCGACCTGGTGGTGGCGGCGATGATCAATCCGGGCGACGTGGTGGTGATCGAGGAGCATTGCTATGCCTCGTCGATCACCCGGTTCAAGAAGTCCGGGGCGGTGATCATCCCGGTGAAGCTGGACGATGACGGGATCGTCATGGACGATCTGGCGCGGATCCTGGCGGAGCAGAAAGCCAAGGGCCAGCCGGTGAAGATGATCTACACCATTCCAACAATCCAAAACCCGACCGGCTCGATCATGCCGATGGACCGGCGGGTGCGGATGGTGGAACTGGTGCGGCAGTTCGACACCATCATCTTCGAGGACGAATGCTACGCCGACCTGATCTGGGCCGGGGGGGCGCCGCCGGCGCTGTACTCGATGGCGCCGGAACGTACTGTCCATATCGGTAGCTTCTCCAAGACCTTGGCGCCGGCATTGCGGCTGGGGTACGCGACCGGGGATTGGGAAATCCTGGGGCGGATGACGGCGCTGAAGAGCGATGGGGGGACCGGGGCGCTGGATCAGATGATCGCGTCGGAATACTTCACCACGTATTTTGACCAGCATGTCGAGAGCCTGACCAAGGTTCTGGGCGACAAGCTGGACTGCATGATCGAGGCAATTGAGGCCGAGTTCGGGTCGCATATGACGCTGTTCAAGCCGAAGGGCGGGATCTTCCTGTGGATGAAGCTGCCCGATACGGTCGATGTGCGCACGCTGATCCAGCCCGCGGGCAAGGAAGGCATCGTGTTCAATCCTGGGCCGGAATGGTCGTTGCTGGGGGATGGCGCGAAGTCGCATCTGCGGCTGTGCTTTGCGCTGAACTCCAAGGAGAATATTCGGGAGGGGGTGGCGAAGTTTGCTCGGGTTTGCTTCGAGCAGACAGGGATTCCGCCGCAGAGCCGGAATGTTAGCAACGCGGCAGGGTAAAGGAAGCTGTTCTTTTTTGTAAAAAAGAACCAAAAAACTTTCATTCATTTAGACTCAGCTTAAATGAATGAAAGTCTTTTTGCTTCTTTTTCTACAGAAAAAGAAGATGCTTTCTTAGGCTTTGGCCCGAATCATATAATTTTGTTTTGAATACGGAACATTTAACACATGCATCGGCAGAGCGGCGGTCAGGTGCGAAAAATGTGTGAGGCGTAGAAGTCGGGCCCGGTGGGCGCGGGCGGGGGGGCGAGGGTGGCCAGGAAGGCCCGATAGGTGCGCGGTTCGCGGCGCGGCGTGCGAGGGCGGACGGGGCGCGGGGATGCCGGGGGTTTTCGCGGCAGTTTCAATATGGCGGGCGGGGTGATGCCGAGCATGCGGCAGAGCGGGCGCAGGAGGCGGCCGGCTTGCGGAGCGGCCTCGATCAGCGCGTGGGTGTCCGGGCGGGCGAGGAAGAGCTCGACCTGGCTGATGGCGTGGACGGTGGGTTGGGCGAGGCGGATCAGCCAGGCCTGGCCGGCGGGGATATAGGGGCGCTGCGGGGATTGCGGGCGCGGCTCGGCTGCCTGGGGGCGGGCGGGACAGGGCTTGGGGAGGGTGCCTGCCTGGAATTGCAGGGCGAGGCGATCCAGGCGCAGGACCATGCGGCCGAGGCGGTTGTGGATGGTGAGGAGGAGGAGCGGGGCGAGGGCCGGGATGCGGGCGGCGGCGATGCGGAGTCCGAGTCTCAGCGCCGTAGCGATGTTTGTGAATGCCTGACCAAGGGCGGTTGATGTTGCGATCATGTTAGTTATATAGGTTAGTTTGGCAAGGAATGCAAGGAAAAAAAAGAACCCTGCGCGCGGGGAGGTTAGCGCGGGTCCTTCACTGCCGCCGGGATGACGGTATTGGGGGCGCGGCTGACCCCCCCCCCCGCAAGCCGGGAGGGAATAACGTGCTCAATGGATGACGTTTTTTTGCTTCTTTTTGTTCACAAAAAGAAGACTTCTCCTGCCGCCTGGTTTTTCGGGTTGCCGCGCGCTCGGTCAGGCGGCGGTGGTTCGGGGGGGCTCGTGCGGTGCAACGCCGCTGGACCCGCGCCGAGGGCGGCCATCGTTCCCACCGGACCCAACAGGTGATGCAGCGCATCCAGAAGCTGCTGACGCTGGAATGGCTTGTACAGGGTGACGATGCCCGGTCCTGCCTTGGTTTCGCCGCGGAGTTCGGCATAGCCGGTGATGATGACCGCGGCGGCATCCGGTTGCGCGGCCTGGACCTCGGCCACGAGGTCGATGCCGTTGAGCCCGGGCATGGCGTAGTCGCTGACGATGGCGGCGATGCGCGCCCCATTGGACAGGCTGGCGAGGGCGGCGCTGCCGTTTTCGGCGCGCAGCACCGCGAAACCAGCCTGCTTCAGGAATGCGCCGGTGGTGACGAGGACGTCGGGGTCGTCATCAACGAGGAGGATTACCGGCCGTTCGTCGGTGACCGCAGGCGGTTCGGTTGACAGGCTGGCGGCCGGCGTGTTCGCCGCGGGCAGGTGCAGTTCCACCGTGGTGCCGATGCCGGGCGCGCTGCGGATGTTCATGCGCCCGCCGGACTGGCCGGCAAAGCCGTGCACCATCGACAGCCCGAGCCCGGTGCCTTGCAGGCCCTTGGTGCTGAAGAACGGGTCGGCCGCGCGCGCGAGGACCGCCTTGTCCATGCCGGTGCCGGTGTCGGTCACGCTGACCAGGACGACAGGCTGGTGGCGGTCGCGCGTTACCTGTGCGTCGATGGTGAGGGTGCCGCCATCGGGCATGGCGTGCGAGGCGTTGATCGCGAGGTTCAGGATGGCCGTCTCGAACTGGTGCGGATCGACGCAGAGCGGGGGCAATCCGGCGGCGCCGCGGATCGTGACGGCGATGCTGGGGTTCAGCGTGCGCCGCAGCAACGGCGCGATCTGGTCGAGCAGGTCGACGGCGGATACGACCCGCGGCAGCAGCATCTGCTTGCGGGCGTATGACAGGAGGTGATGGGTCAGCTGGGCGCCACGGCGCGCGGCGCGCGCGGTTATCTGGATGAACTCGTGGGCCGGGGCGTCCGCGGCGATCTCGTCTTGCAGGAATTCGCAACTGCTGATGATGCTCTGGAGGATGTTGTTGAAATCATGCGCGACGCCGGCGGCGAGGCTGCCGATCGCCTCCATCTTCTGGCGCTGGTGCAGCGCCTCGATCATGGTGTTGCGTTCGGTCAGGTCGCGCAGCTGGGCGACTATCTGGACGATCTCACCCGTGGTCTGGCTGTGGATCGCGGTGAACACACCTTCGAAGTCGCGCGCGCCGAGCGGGGTGGCGAGGGTCATTTGCAGTGTGACCGGCGTCTGCTGGGCGATGCATTGGCGGTACGCCGCCAGGCATTGCTGCGCGACATCGACGGGAAGGCATTGCTCGGGCCGAAGGTCGATGAGATCGCTCGCGCGCCAGCCGGTGAGGCGCGTGAGGGACGGATTGAACGATCTGTGGATGAAGTCCAGCTGATCGTCATGCCGGGTGACGTCGACGTCGATGAGCAGGTCGGCGCTGTTGTCGAAGATCGCCGCCTTGCGTTCGGCGATTTCAGCCGCGACCGCGGAGAGGCGGAGCAGTTCGGCGGCGTGGACTTGCTCGCGCTGCCGGACGGACCAGCCCTCGATGGCGCGTGCCGCGGCGTTGGCAAGGCAGCGCAGGACTTCCCGCTGGTCATCGCTGAGCTCCATCGGCTGGCGGTCGATGACGCAGAGCGTGCCCAGGACGGTGCCGTCGGAGATGCGCAGGGGCGCGCCGGCATAGAAGCGGATCGCAGGCTCACCGGTCACGAGTGGATTGTCGCAAAACCTGGGGTCGGACGCGGCGTCGGCGACCTCCATCACCTCGGTTCCGAGGATGGCATGGGCGCAGAACGAGACATCGCGCGGCGTTTCGGTCGTGCCGGGCAGCCCGATACTGGCCTTGAACCATTGCCGGCGCTCGTCGATCAGGCTGATCAGCGATATCGGCACGCCGCAGACCAGCGAGGCGGCGCGCACGAATTCGTCGAATTCCGCACTGGGCGGGGTATCGAGGATGCCGATTTCGCGGAGCCTGGACACGCGAGCGGCGTCGTCGGGAGGCGGTGCGGCGGGCATTGTTGGTGTTCCTCGGCTTTCAGGAGGAGGCGCGGTCAGACAGTGTTAAGCTTTGAGGGGTTAACAATGGGTAAATTTGAGACGCCGGCCAGGCGATACTTGCCGACTCTCGCGGGATGCGCGGCGGACGAGGCGCAGAAGGATGTTGGAAGCGGCGATGGGGGGCAATCCGCTATCGGGTCTTTGTTGGCGGGGGGATGGTGCAGTTCCAAGCGAAACTGCGCCCTACGAAGTTAGGGCTTGTATCAAGCGGGAGGTTGGCAGTGCCGCTTCATTGATCCGCTTCGCGGCTCAATCCCCAGTGACGGACGATCGATTACGTAAATGGACAAAGTTTTTTTGCTTCTTTTTGTTCACAAAAAGAAGGCCTTGCTTTCCCATTTATTCTGGTGCGGCGTCGCCCCCCCTCCGGCTCCCCCCGCAAGCAGGGGGAGGGAAGAATAGTGGGTCAGTTTCCGGCGGCGGCGGCGGCGGCTTGTTCGGGGCCGCGGGTGACTTGGAGGGCGTTGGGGCCGAAGCGGTCGCGGAAGGGTTGGGTGTCGATTTCTTCGAGTTGGATTTCGCCGGCGAGGACTTTTTGTTTCCAGGTTCGGTGGGCGGGTTCCTGGGCGTGGAATTCCGGCATGACTTCGGCGGCGAAGAGTTCGAGGCTTTCGCAGATGTGTTCGTGGGTGTTTTTGCCGGCCTGGTTGAGCAGGATGATCTGGTCGACGTTGGAGGCGGCGAAGCGGCGGAGTTTGCGGCGGATGGTTTCGGGCGAGCCGATGAGGCCGCCGCGGACGGCGCGCTGGAAGGCTTCGGGGTTTTCGGCCTTCCACTTCAGGTATTCGTCCCAGAGGTTGACGGTGCCCGGCGGCGGGCGCTGGCGGCCGGAGGAAGAGCCGTAAAAGCGCAAGGCGAACTGGAAGAAGGGGGCGCCTTCGGCCCGGGCGTAGGCTTCCTCGTCGGTTTTGGCGCACATGAAGTAGGAGACCAGGGCCATGTTGGGGTTGGTCTGGTAATCCGTGAGTTTGTTCAGGCGCTTGGTGATGGCGTTGTAGTAGGCGTGGACCCAGGCATGGGCGGCGTCGGCGCTGACGAACTGGAAGCCCAGGGCGCCGATGCCGCGCTGGCCGGCCATTTCGATGGTTTCGAGTTGGGAGCAGGCGACCCAGAGCGGGGGGTGCGGGGTTTGGATCGGCTTGGGCAGGACGTTGCGCAGCGGCATCTGGAAGTAAGGGCCGTTGTACTCGGTGCCGCCTGGGCCGAACATCGGCATCACCGCGCGCACGCCGTCTTCCCATACCGCGCGCTTGGTTTCCATATCGCGGTCGAACGGGCCGAGTTCGGTGATGGAGGCCCCTTCGCCCATGCCGAATTCGACACGGCCGCGGGAGAGGAGATCGAGCGTGGCGACTTTTTCGGCGACGCGGGCGGGGTGGTTGGTGGTGAGCTGGATGATGCCGTGGCCGAGGCGAATGTTCTTCGTCCGCATCGCGGCAGCGGACAAAAACATCTCGGGCTGGGGGGAGTGCGAGTATTCTTCGAGGAAGTGGTGCTCGACTTCCCAGGCGTAGTCGTAGCCGAGCTTATCGGCGAGCTCGACCTGGGCCAGCGCGTTGTGCAGCAGGTCCATGTCGCTGGTCTTGTCCCATTGCATGGCGCCGGCAGGCCGCGGGTTTTGCAATTCGTAGAAAATTCCGAACTTCATCTTGGTCTCCCCTCGGTGTTTGGGGGACGATATAAGCTTGTGGGGGTGGCGCCAAGCGGCAAGGAAGGACCTTCTTTTTGTGAACAAAAAGAAGCAAAAAAACGTTGTCCGTAGGCGCGGGGTCAAGGCTGTGAACGCTCGGGGGATGAGGCGGGTCAAGTGGATGAAGTTTTTTTGCTTCTTTTTGTTCACAAAAAGAAGAATCTCGCCTCCTTGCCTTTTCACGGCAGTTGTCCGTTACGGCGGCGGCGGTCAGGATGGCGGGTGAAACGATAGCCGACGCAGGCGCGTCGGCCGGTTCGATCCAGGGAGAATAACCATGCGTCGCCGCGACATCCTCAAATCCGCCGTGGCTGGGTCGGCCATGCTGGCCGCTCCTTCGGTGGTTCGGGCGCAGAACGCGCGCACGCTGCGGTTTGTGCCGCATGCCGATCCCGCGTCGCTGGACCCGGTTTGGACGACGGCGGATGTGACGCGCAATGTTTCGCTGGCGGTGTATGACACGCTGTTTGGCGAGGACAAGGGCGGTACGCCGCATGCGCAAATGGCGGCAGGGGCGACCACCTCGGCCGATGGCAAGACGTGGGAGATCACGCTGCGCGACGGGCTGACGTTCCATGACGGCACGCCGGTGTTGGCGCGCGATGCGGTGGCTTCGGTCGCGCGGTCGAACAAGCGCAATCCATTGGGGCAGGCGTTGGCGCTGGCGACGGACGAGATGAGTGCGCCGAGCGACAAGGTGATCAAGATCCAGCTGAAGAAGCCGTTCGGCCTGTTGCCCAACGCGCTGGCGCAATACACGACGGCGGTGATGCCGGAGCGGATCGCCAAGACGGATGCGAATAGTCAGATTCCGGAAGTGATCGGCAGCGGGCCGTTCAAGTTCAAGACCGATGAGCGGATTCCTGGGGCGCGGATTGTGATGGAACGCAATGCGGCTTATGTGCCGCGGCCGGCGGGGGGGGCGGATAGTTTCACCGCGGGGCCGAAGGTGCCGCATTTCGACCGAGTGGTGTGGACGATCATGCCTGATCCCGCCACGGCAATGGCGGCGCTGGTGAATAACGAGATCGACTGGTGGGAGAACCCGACGGTTGATTTGATCCCAACATTGCAGCGCAACAATCGGCTGGTGCTGGAGAACAAGGACCCGGCGGGCTCGATCGGGTGTTTGCGGTTCAACCACCTGATGCCGCCGTTCGACAATGTGAAGCTGCGCCAGGCGGTGCAGATGGCGATGAGCCAGAAAGACGTGATGGACGCGGTGGCCGGCGCGGTGCCGTCGATGATCCGGGTGCCGTCGGGGATGTTCATCCCGGGCTCGCCGCTGGCCAGCGACGAGGGCTTCGACATGGTTTCCAAATGGGGGAACATCGAAGCCGCGAAGAAGGCGGTTGTTGAATCCGGCTACAAGGGCGAACGCATCGTGGTGCTGTCGGCGACGTCGATCCCGTCGATCTGGCAGATGGCGCAGGTGGCCAATGATACGCTGAAGCGGATCGGGCTGAACATCGACCTGGTGGCGGTGGAGTGGGGCACGGTGGTGCAGCGCCGGGCGAGCACGGAGACGATCGACAAGGGCGGATGGAACATTTTCTACACGTATCTCGGCGGGTCGGGGAATTTGTCGCCGGCGGGGATGTCAGCGCAGCGCGGGCATGGCAAGCAGGCGTGGTTTGGCTGGCCGACGATGCCGAAGGTGGAGGAGCTGCGCACGGCGTGGTTCGATGCGCCGAGCTTTGAGGTGCAGAAGGATCTGGTGCGGCAGATGCAGCGGGAGATCTGGAAGGAAGTGCCGTATGCGAATTTGGGCAGCTATGTCGGGTTTACCGGGTATCACAACTACCTGAAGGATATGCGCGACGGGTTCCCGCAGATGTACGGGATCAAGCGGGTCTGAGCGTCCGGTTGGGTTGGGAAAGGGGGGCCGGGTGGCCCCCCTTTTTTGTTCACGGCAGGCGGCGGAGGGATTCGCCGAGCAGCGCGAAGAAGCGGTCGGGGTCCAGGGTGTCGAGCAGGCGGGCGTTGGGGGGGCGGCCGAGGCGGTCCCAGCGGTCGATGATGGTCTGGCCGCGGCCGGGGCCGGTGGTGCAGTCGACGGTGACGTAGGCTTCGCGGTGGGTGAAGGTTTCGGGGGCGAGGAGCCAGGCGATGGCGCAGGAATCGTGCTGCGGGCTGCCGGCGGTGGCGAGGCGGCGGGTTGGTGGGACGGTGGCCAGGATGGCGGCGGCGGCAGCGCGGCAGGTGCCGTGGCCCTCGGCCAGGGCGGCGAGGTGGGCTGGGGTGCAGAGGGCCTGGGAGGTGAGGTCCAGCGTGGCCAGGGTGATCGGGCGGGCGCAGGCCATGACGATGGCCAGGGCCTCGGGGTCGGACCAGGCGTTGAACTCGGCGGCGGGGGTGATGTTGCCTTCGGCCCAGGCGCCGGTCATCAGGACGATCTCGGCGACGTTGGCGGCGAGCGCGGGTTCGGTGGCCAGCGCGAGGGCGAGGTTGGTAGCGGGGCCTAGGCCGACCAAGGTGAGGCCTTCTGGGCCGGCCCGGCGCAGGGCGGTGCGAATGGCGTCGGCGGCGAGGCCTTCGGTGGCGGGGGGGCCATCGGGGAGTTGGACGCCGCCGAGGCCGTTTTCGCCGTGGACGTAGGCGGCGTCCTCGAAGCTGCCGAGGAGCGGGCGGTCGGCGCCGGCGATGACGGGGATTTGCTGGCCAGTGAGGGCGACCAGGGCGCGGGCGTTGCGCAGTGTGTGGTGCAGGCCGACATTGCCGCCGGCGACGGTGACGAGGCGGACGTCCAGCGCCGGGTTGCCGAGGGCGAGGAAGAGGGCAATGGCGTCGTCGGTGCCGGGGTCGCAGTCGATTGCGACAGGCAGGGGGGGGATGATTTTTCGTGCCATGATGTTGCCAGCTTGCGCCGGGATGGTGCGGCGGTGAAGACCTGTTTCGCGGTGGTGCTGCATTTCGCAGGGAGGGGCTTGGCCATGACGGGATGCGATGGATGATGCGCCCCCTGCTTTTTGTGTTGCTTGGCCTGTCGGCGTGCGGGCCGAACTACTCACCCAACACCTATGCCACCACGGCCGTGCAGCAGGCGGCGAAGGTGGAACAGGGGGTGGTGGTTGGGGTGCGGCGGGTGGCGATTGCGGCACAGGGGGCGACCGGGGCAGTGGCCGGGGCGGCGGCCGGGGGCGCGGTCGGCTCGCAGTTGCCGGCCAGTGGCGGAGTGGCGGCGACGCTGGGGGCGATTGGGGGTTCGCTATTGGGCGGGATCGTCGGCAGTGGGGTGGAGAAGGCGACCGGGGAGACGGCGGCGTTCGAGTATATTGTGCGCAGGGCGGACGGTACGCTGGTTTCGGTCACCCAGCATGATGAGGTCGCGCTGGCGCTGGGCACCAAGGTGCTGGTGATCGCGGGCAGCCAGGCGCGGATCGTGGCGGATTATACCGTGACCCACGAGGCGCCGGCGGCCGTGCCGTCGCGGGCGGCGGTGCAGCAGACGGAGCCGGCCGCCCGCACGGCTGAGCCACAGGACTAGCCAGCGGCGGCGCTCGCCGGCTTGCGGAAGGGTTTTGCGGTCGGCTTGCCGCCCGGTTTGCCGAAGGTTGGTTTGCCGTTGGCGGGTTTGCCGAAGCCGGGCTTCTTGCCGAACGGCTTGGGGAAGGGCTTGCCTCCATTCGGCTTGAAGCCGCGCTTGGCCGGCGGCGGGGCCACCTCGGCGGTGGGCGGCGGTTCAACGAGCGGCGGCGGGGCGACCGGTGCTTCGGCGGGGACTGGCGCTTCGACGGGGACCGGCTCGGCGCGCTTGGTGTGCGGACGCTCGAAGCGCGGGCCGGCGGGGCGGCCAGGAGGGCTGCCGGCGGGGCGATCCGGGGCCGTCGGGGCGATGGTCAAGTCGTCGAGATCGGCTTTGGCGATGGCGGACAGGAAGCCTTCGACGGCGCCGGCGACCAGTTCGAACTTGGTCTCGCGGTCGAAGATGCGGATGGCGCCGATATCCTTGCGGGTGACGTCGCCGAGGCGGCAGATCAGCGGCAGAAGCCATTTGGGGTCGGCGTGCTTGGTGCGGCCGATGTTCAGGCGGAACCATTGGGTGGGGCCGATATCGGCGCGCGGGGCGGGTTCGGCCTGGCTGGTGATTTCAGCGGGGGCGGGCATACGGGCGCGGTGCAGGCGCAGCAGGGCCAGCGCGACGGCATCCGGGCCGTGGGCGGCGAGCAGGGCGGTGGCTTGTTCGGCTTCGTCGGCCAGTGCTGGCGCGGTCAGGACGGCGTCCTGTTCCAGGCGTGCGCGGTCGGCGGCGCGGATGGCGGCGGCGTCTGGCGGGGACATCCAGCGGGCGGAGACCTTGGCGATCATCAGCAGCTGTTCGGCGCGGCGGCGGACGCGCGGCAGGACCATCAGGGCGCAGACGCCCTTGCGGCCGGCGCGACCGGTGCGGCCGCTGCGGTGCAGTAGGGCCTCGGCGCCATTCGGCAGGTCGAAATGCACCACCAGGTCGAGTTCCGGCAGGTCAAGGCCGCGGGCGGCGACGTCGGTGGCGACGCAGACCGAGGCGCGGCCATCGCGCAGGGCGGCCAGTGCGTGGGTGCGGTCGGTCTGGCTGAGTTCACCGGACAGCGCCACGGCGGCGAAACCATGGCCGTCGAGGCGGGCGTGGAGCGCGCGCACGCCGTCGCGGGTGGCGCAGAAGACCAGGGCGGCGCGGCTGTCCGAGGCGCGCAGGACGTTGACCAGGGCGCCGAATTCCTCGCCTGGCGCGGCGCGGATGGCGCGGTACTCGATGTCCTCGTGCGGGCGGGACTTGTCGACGGTGTCGATGCGCAGGGCGTTGTTCTGGTATTTGCGGGCCAGCGAGGCGATGGCGTGGGCGATGGTGGCGCTGAACAGCAGGGTGCGGCGGGTGGCCGGGGCGGCTTCGAGGATGAAACCGAGATCCTCGGAGAAGCCGAGGTCGAGCATCTCGTCGGCCTCGTCGAGCACCGCGACCTTCAGCGACGACAGGTCAAGCTGCTGGCGCTGGATGTGGTCCTTGAGTCGGCCGGGGGTGCCGACGACAATGTGGCAGCCATTCTGCAGCTTGCGGGCTTCGGCCCGGGCATCCATGCCGCCGACGCAGGCGACGACGCGGGCGCCGGCCTGGGCGTAAAGCCATTCCAGTTCGCCCTGGACCTGCATGGCCAATTCGCGCGTGGGGGCAATCACCAGGGCCAGCGGGGCGCCGGGGTCCCCTGCCCGCTCGGCCTCGCCCAGCAGGTCGGGCGCGAAGGCAACGCCATATGCCACCGTCTTGCCGGAGCCGGTGCGGGCGGACACGAGCAGGTCGCGGCCATCGGCTTCGGTGGCGAGAACCGCGGCCTGGACCTCGGTCGGCTCGACATAACCGCGGGCCTGGAGCGCGCGTTCGAGCGCCGCATTGAGACGGGGAAACAGCATGGGGCAGGAAATCCGGGCATCGCGCCGCAGGCGGGGCGCCCGGACGGAGGGGCGTGAGGTAGCGCATGGCGCCGATGCTGCACCACAGCAATCGGCGCGGGGCTGGGGCGCGCGAAGGCAGGGAAGGTGTTCTTTTTTGAAAAAAAGAACCAAAAAACTTTTATCCGTTTGGGCTCGGCCTTTCCGACTGGCGAACGGATGAAAGTCTTTTTGCTTCTTTTTCTTCAGAAAAAGAAGATTCTTGCTTATTCCAGGGTGATGAACACCGAGTGGCGCATCTGGCCGGCGATGGCCTGGGAGATGTGGCCCTTGCCGTGGGTGTCTTCCACCAGGAGGATTTCGCCGGCGCCGATTTCGCGGACTTCGCCGTCGCTGACGGTAATGCGGACGCCGGCATCGAGGTTGATGATGTACTGGCGGCGGGGGGCGGGGTGCCAGTCATAGTCGTAGCTGCCGGGGGTTTCGCGGAAGACGATGCCCTTGGCCGGCTGGGTGGCGGAGAGTTTGCCGCCGGGGCCTTCGCTGGTCCATTCGACTTCGATGTCGCGGAAATGGGTCTCGCCCTGGTCGTCGACGTAGAGGTTATGGATGCGCATGGTGGTCTCTCCTTGAAATTAGGGGCCGCCGGGGGAACAACCCTCGGCGGCCCCTTCCTCAGTTCTTCAGCAGGTTCAGGCCTGGGCGTATTTGCCGGTGAGCTGCGGGGCGGTGGCCGAGAGGCTCTTTTCCGCGCGTTCCAGGCGGGTGTCGCGCGCCCAGCTGCGCTTGAGGTCGTCGCGGATCTTGAAGCTGAGGCGGCCGAGGCCCTGGGTTTCCAGTTCCACCGTGTCGCCGTCCTGGAAGCTGGACAGGCCGCGGTGGTTGGTGCCGGTGGCCAGGATGTCGCCGGGCTCGAGCGTGTGACAGTGGCTGACCCATTCGATGCAGCGGGCGATCTTGTGCGCCATGTCGTCGGTGTTGAAGCTCTGCTTCAGGGTGCCGTTGACCCACAGGTTGATGTCGAGCTTCTGCGGGTCGGCGATTTCGTCGGCGGTGACCAGCCAAGGGCCGATCGGGGCGAAGGTGTCGCGCGACTTCATGTGGAAGAAGCTCTGCGGGGCCAGGCCGCGGGCGGAGCCGTCGATGAAGTTGATGTAGCCGAAGATGTGCTTGAAGGCGTCGGCGGCGGCGACGTTCTTGGCGCGCTTGCCGATCACCAGGGCCATCTCGGCCTCGCCCTCGAAGATGCTGGCGGGCACGTCGGGCAGGACCATGGTGTCGCCCGGGCCCATGATGGCGGTGGGTGCCTTGTGGAAGGCGTTGATCGGGGCGGCTTCCTTCAGCGTGCCGTTCTCCATGTAGTTCACCGCCATGCAGACGATGTTGCCGGGCTTGGGCAGCGGCGGGCGCAGGGTGACGGAGGCGAGCGGGACGCCGGCGGCGGCGTCGACGGCGGCCTGGAGCTTGGGCCGGTAGGCGTCGAAGCGGGCGATCAGGCCGCTCATGTGATCGCCGGGGCCGACATGGGGGATGTCGGCGACGGCGGCGGAGACATCCACCACGGAGGTGCCCTTGAGCACACCCATACGGTAGTCATTGAAATAGACCAGCTTCATCGCGCGTCCTCCCGATATGCCTTCCGGCAGCCTGCCGCAGCGGGGCTTGGGATGCAATTGCGGGGGCGGCTGGACGGTGAAGCAAGGCTGGGCTCCGCCCAGACCCGCCAGGGGCCAAGCCCCTGGACCTTGGCCTTAAGTGAATTCATTGGCTTCCACCGGCCATGCTGGGGGAAAATGGGGTCTGGGGCCGCCGGCCCCAGCGGGTCCAGGGCAGAGCCCTGGCCTTTCTGCCTACTCAGAGCTCGGGCAGCCCCACTTTCTCCCAGCCCGAGAGTTGCTCGACCGCACGGCCGATGCGCAGGACGGTGGCTTCGTCGAAGGCGCGGCCGACGATTTGGAGACCCATGGGCAGGCCTTCGCTGGACAGGCCGGTTGGCACGCTGAGGGCCGGGTGGCCGGTGACGTTGAAGGGCATGGTCTGCATGGGGGCGGCGGCGGACATGGTGCTGGATGCGCCCTCGAAGGTGGGGGCGGGGATCAGCGAGGAGGCGGTGATCAGGGCGTCGTAGGCAGCGAGCGCGGTGTTGACCGAGGTGGTGAGTTCGCGGCGCAGGCGGAAGGCTTGGGTGAGGTCGGCGGCGGTGACGGTGGCGCCGAGGACGAAGCGCTCGAAGGTGAGGCGGCCGAAATCGCGCGGGCGGGTCTGCATGTCTTGTTCGTGGATGGCGAAGGCCTCGGTCAGCATGATGACGCGGCCGCAGGTGGAGAACAGGGCGTAATCCGGCAGGATGATGTCTTCGACGATGGCGCCGGCCTGGCGCAGGGCGGCGGCGGTGCGATCGATGGCGTCGATCACCTCGTCGTTCTTGATCGGGGCGTTGGCGAAGAAGGCGCGCGGGATGCCGATGCGCAGGCCGGCGACGCCCTTGTTCAGGTCCTTGAGATAGTCGCCGACCGGCATGTCGGCGCTGGCTGGGTCGAACGGGTCGTAGCCGGCGATGACCTGGAGGGTGAGGGCGGAGTCCTCGACCGAGCGGGAGAGCGGGCCGCAATGGTCGAGCGTGGTGGAGAGCGGGAAGACGCCGCGGCGGCTGGTGCGGCCGTAGGTAGGCTTGAGGCCGACGGTGCCGCAATAGGCGGCGGGGCCGCGGATGGAGCCGCCGGTGTCCGAGCCCATTGCCATGCGCATGATGCCGGCGGCCACCGCCGCGCCGGAGCCGGAGGAGGAGCCGCCGGGGATATGGGCGCGGTTCCAGGGGTTGCGGGCCGGGGGGAAGGGGAGGTCGAAGCTGGGGCCGCCGAGGGCGAATTCGTGGGTGCCGAGCTTGCCGAGCAGGACCGCGCCGCCGGCGGCGAGTTTGGCGGCGACGACGCCGTCCTCGTCCGGCACGTGGTTCAAGCGCAGCTTGGAGTGGCAGGTCGAGCGGATGCCGCCGGTGTCGTAGATGTCCTTGAGCGCGTGCGGGATGCCGTGCATTGGGCCGCGATCATGCCCCGCGGCGAGTTCGGCATCGGCGCGGGCGGCGTCGATCATGGCGCGTTCGGGGGTGACGAGGACGAAGGCGTTGACCTTGGCGTCCACCGCTTCGATGCGGGCGAGGGCCTGTTCGGCGAGCTTCTTGGCGGTGGTGGCGCCGCTGCGCAGGGCGCGGCCGGCTTCGGCGATCGAGAGGGGTTCCATCAGGCGTCCGCCTTCGCCGCGAGGGAGAAGATGTTCGAGGGCTCGGAGAGGTGGGTGCGTGCGCCGTGCAGCAGCGGGAGCTGGGCGCGGAAATCGGCATAGCCGGCCAGGATGCTGTCTCGGTATTCGGCCGGCACGGTGACGCCGGCGCGGGCCATGAAGGTGTCGAATTCGGCGGCCAGGATGGCGGGGTCGTCAGGGGAGGACATTGGCGGCCTTTCAGATGAGGTGGTCAGAGTATGAGCACGATGCGTGCCACGCGCACAGAGCTTGGCGACGTGACTTTTTTTCGTTCATTTTGGACGTAACGAATCCATATCGCCTAATTTTAGTGCGGATTATGCACAATCTTCGCCCATGTTCGTATGTCGATCGTTTAGTATATGCCTTTATAAATGGCACACATGTTGCAATGCAGCACAGCTCAGGCAGCATGGAGCGGGGCAATGAGCTTTCGGCAATGGCGTATCTCGGGGGCTTTCGCGGCGTGTGCCGCATTGGCGGCCACTTCATTGCCGCCGTCAGCGGCACAGGCCCAAGGCACATTGCGGGTGGCGATGACCGCCGGCGATATCGCGGTAACCACCGGCAATGCCGACCAGGGGTTCGAGGGATACCGCTTCGTGGCCTGGAGCCTGTACGACGGGCTGGTGGGCTGGGACCTGCAGCAGGGCGACAAGGCTTCGGACATCGTGCCCGGCCTGGCCACCGAGTGGGCGGTTGATCCGGCCAACCACAAGCGCTGGATCTTCAAGCTTCGGGCAGGGGTCAAGTGGCATGACGGGTGTTCGTTCAGCGCCGAGGACGTGGTGTGGAACATCCGCCGGCTGACCGACAACACCTCACCGCAGTTCTTTGCCCAGCAATTCGCCCTGGCGCGCGGCTTCATGACCAATGTGGCCGGCGTGGAGAAGATCGACGATTCCACGGTGGCGATTTCGACGCATTTCGTGGAGTCATTGTTCCCCTACACCATGGCTTATGTGCCGATGGTCAGCCGGTGCCGGGCCGAGGCGCTCAAGTATGACTGGGCGGCCTATGCGACGCAGCCTTCGGGCACTGGGCCGTACCTGTATGACAGGATGATCCCACGCGAGCGGTTGGAACTGGTGCCGAACAAGGCGCATTGGGACACCAAGCGCGTTCCCAAGCATGACCGCATGATCCTGATCCCGATGCCCGAGGCGTCGACCCGGGTGGCGGCGTTGTTGTCCGGGCAGGTGAATTTCGTCGAGGCGCCGCCGCCGGACAGCATTCCGCGGCTCAAATCGGCCGGCATGAAGATCGTCACCAACACCTATCCGCATAACTGGCCGTTCACGTTGAACTTCAAGACGGGACCGTTCACCGATGTGCGCGTTCGCAAGGCCGCCAACTATGCGCTCAACCGGGCAGATTTTGTGGAACTGCTTGGCGGGATGGCGACCGAGCAATATGC
This sequence comes from Asaia bogorensis, assembly GCA_945869965.1. GTDB lineage: Bacteria > Pseudomonadota > Alphaproteobacteria > Acetobacterales > Acetobacteraceae > CAMDGX01. Next base: position 41,243 of record CAMBRC010000012.1, on the reverse strand, counting down.
CCAGATGCCGCCGAGCTCCCCTTACTATGGCAAGCCGTACCGGTACGAATTCAATACCAAAAAGGCAAATGCTCTGCTGAAGGAAGCAGGCTGCCTGCCGTGCAACATCACCTTGGCGATTTCGACCTCCGGTTCCGGCCAGATGCAGCCCTTGCCGATGAACGAGTTGCTCAAGACCCAGCTTGAGGCGGCCGGCTTCAAGGTGACTTTCCAGGTCATGGACTGGAACGCCATGCTGGTGATCTTCCGTGGCGGGGTGGAGAAGTTCCCCGAGGTTCACGGGGTGAATGGCTCACGGGCCATCATGGACCCGGTGATAGCCATCATGAAGCCGGTGGGCCGCGCTTACTGGTCGCCGGCCGGCGCGAACTGGGGGCATTTCTTCAGCGAGGAGACCGAGGCGCTGGTTGGCCAGATCTTCAACGAGTTCGACGCGACCAAGCGGCTGGGCATGCTGACCAAGCTGCATGAGGTGCAGAACGAGCAGGCGCTGATGATCTACGTGGTCCACGACGTCAATCCGCGCGCGCTGTCGCCCAAGGTCCAGGGCTTTGTGCAGGCGCAGAACTGGTTCCAGGACATGACCCCGATCAAGGTGCTGCCATGATGTTTCGTCTCCGCACTGCTTTGCTTGCCGCAGCAGCGCTTGCCGTGCCTGTCCTGGCCCCCTCCGCGGGCCAGGCACAGGGCACCGTGACCGTTGCCATGACCGCCGGCGACCTGCCGATCACCACCGGTTCGGCCGACCAGGGGTTTGAAGGCTTTCGTTTCGTCGCCTTCAATCTTTATGACGCGCTGGTGGGCTGGGACCTGTCGAAGTTCGACAAGGCGGCCGACGTGAAGCCCGGCCTGGCGACCTCGTGGGAGATCGATCCGGCCAACCACAAGCGCTGGATCCTCAAGCTGCGCCAGGGGGTGAAGTGGCACGATGGCTGTGACTTCACCGCCGATGACGTGGTGTGGAACTTCGTGCGCTACACCGACAACAAGTCGCCGGCGTTCGACACGTACCAGTTCGCGCTGACCCGCGGCTACATCACCAACTTCGAGTCCATCGAGAAGATCGACAGCCACACGGTGGCGATCAACACCAAGACGGTGGACAGCCAGTTCTTCTACAATCTCAGCCTGGTGGTCCTGATCAGCCGGTGCCGGGCCGAGGCGCTGAAATACGACTGGAAGGAATACATCACCCAGCCTTCTGGCACCGGCCCGTTCAGGTTCGTCCGCTCGGTGCCGCGTGAGCGCATGGAGATGGTCCCGAACAAGGATTACTGGGACAAGGCACGCGTTGCAAAGTTCGACCGGCTGGTGCTGGTGCCGATGCCCGAGGCGGCGACGCGCACCGCGGCCTTGTTGTCGGGCCAGGTCAATTTCGTCGAGGCACCGGCGCCGGACACCATTCCGCGGCTGAAATCCGCCGGGATGAACGTGATCACCAACACCTATCCGCATAATTGGGCCTATCAGCTGAACTACGTGTCGGGTCCGTTCACCGATGTGCGGGTCCGCCGCGCCGCGAATTTCGCGATCAACCGGCCCGATGTGAAGGAGTTGCTCGGCGGCATCATGGAGGAAGGCTATTCCACCATCCCGCGTTCGACGCCGTACTACGGCAACCCGGTCGAGTACAAGTTCGACCCGAAGAAGGCGACGGCACTGCTGAGGGAAGCCAATTGCTTCCCCTGCAACGTCACGCTGGCCATCTCCACCTCGGGCTCCGGCCAGATGCAGCCACTGCCGATGAACGAGCTGGTGAAGTCCAACCTGGAGGCCGTCGGCTTCAAGGTGAACTTCGAGGTGATGGACTGGAACGCCCTGCTCGATGTGGGCCGCGGCGGGCCGGACAAGTTCCCGAAGATCCACGGCATCAACATCAGCCGGGCGGCGCAGGATCCGTGGTACGGCCTGATCCGCCACGTGCAGAAGGCACAATGGGCCCCCGCCGGTGCCAACTGGGGCAAGTACGAAGATGCCGCCACCGAGGATCTCATCATGAAGATCGGTGCGGAGTTCGATGGCGGCAAGCGGCTCGGCCTGCTGAAGCAGCTCAACGAGCGGATGAACGACCAGGCGATCATGATCTGGGTGGCCCATGACGTGAACCCGCGCGCGCTGTCGCCGAAGCTGAAGGGCTTCGTGCAGGCGCAGAGCTGGTTCCAGGACCTGACCCCGATCACCGTGGCCCCCTGAGCGAGGAAGACAGATCATGCTCGCCTACATCGTCAGGCGCATCCTTTACGCCATCCCGATCGCCTTCGGGGTGAGCGTGGTCTGCTTCTCGCTGGTCTATCTCGCCCCAGGCGATCCGCTGCAGACGATCCTGCCAGCGGACGCCTCGGCCGAGACGATCGAGTTGGTCAAGAAAGAGTACGGCTTCGACAAGCCCATCCCGGTGCAGTTCGGCCTGTGGGTAGTGCGCGTGCTGCAGGGTGATTTCGGCGTGTCGATCTCGTCGCGCCGGCCGGTGATTGACGAGGTGCTGGGCTCGCTGTCGAACACGCTGGTGCTGACCAGCTTCGCCATCCCGCTGGCATTCATGATCGGCTACACCATGGGGGCCGTCGCCGGATGCTTCCCCGGCCGGGTGATCGACCGCGTGGTGACCGGGACCGCGGTGATGGGCGTCAGCCTGCCGAATTACTGGCTGGGCATCGTGCTGGTGATCGTCTTCGCCGTGGAGCTGATGGTGCTGCCGGCCACCGGCATGGGGCCATCGGGCTCGGCGAGTTTCAGCATCTTCAACCTGGATGATCTGCGGTATCTGGTGCTGCCGGTATTCACCTTGGCCATGGTGCCGGTTGGCATTCTGGCCCGCACCACGCGCGCGGCGGTGGCCGAGATCCGTGGCCAGGACTTCATCATCACGCTGCGGGCCAAGGGATTGTCGGAGTTCGCAGTCATCCGCCACGTGTTGAAGAACTCGATGCCCGGCGTGCTTGCCGTGATGGGGTTGCAGTTCGGCTACCTGATGGGCGGCTCGATCCTGATCGAGACCGTGTTCACCTGGCCGGGCAGCGGCTTCCTGTTGAGCAAGTCGATCATCAACCGCGACATCCCGGTGCTGCAAGGTTCGATCCTGTTGCTGGCGATGGTGTTCGTGGCCACCAACCTGCTGGTCGACCTGTTGCAGTCGATCATCGACCCACGCATCCGCCGCGCCTGAGGGAATACCAGCATGTCACAGGCCATCATCCCCGCCCCGAACGTTTCCAACTGGGAGGCCGAGGCGCTGCCGGCCACCCAGGTGCGCAGCTACTGGCAGTCGGTTGGCTACCGGCTGCGCCACGACCCGGTCACGCTGGTGTTCGGTGCCATCGTGCTGGCGATCATCCTCACGGCGATCTTCGCGCCCTGGGTCGCGCCAATGAACCCGTACAAGGATAGCGTGATCGGCCGGCTCAAGCCGTTTGGCTGGCGCGGACACATCCTGGGCACTGACGAACTGGGCCGCGACATGCTGTCGCGCCTAATCTATGGCGGGCGCATCTCGCTTTTCATGGGCCTGGTGCCGGTGATGATTGCCACCCTGGTCGGCGGCTCGCTCGGCGTTATAGCGGGCTTCGGCGGCAAGGCGGTGAACACCGCGATCATGCGCACCATGGACGTGTTCTATGCGTTTCCGTCCGTGCTGCTGGCGGTGGCGATCAGCGGGGCGATGGGCGGCGGCGTCCTGAACGGCATGATCGCCCTGTCGCTGGTGTTCACCCCGGCGATCTGCCGGGTGGCGGAAACGGCAACGGCGCAGGTGCGCAATCTCGATTTCATCGAGGCGGCGCGGGCCTCAGGTGCCGGGATGTTCACCATCATCCGCCACCATGTATTGGGCAATGTGCTTGGCCCGGTCTTCATCTATGCGTCCAGCCTGGTCAGCGTGTCGATCCTGCTGGCCTCCGGCCTGTCCTTCCTGGGGTTGGGCGTGAAGCCGCCGGAGCCGGATTGGGGCTTGATGCTGAGCACGCTGCGCCAGTCGATTTACGTGAACCCGCTCATCTGCGCCGTGCCCGGGATTGCGATCTTCATCACGTCGATCTGCTTCAACCTGGTCAGCGACGGGATCCGGGCGGCCATGGATGTGAGGATGTGATGGAGCGCGCCGAATTGACCCAGGCCCAACCCGATGCGCTGGACACCCGCGACCGCGGTGGTGCCGCCCAGCCATTGTTGATCGCGCGTGACCTGCGCAAGCACTTCCAGGTGAAGGCGGCCAATGCCGGCCTGCTGGGCAATCGCCGCGCCGCGGTGCGCGCGGTGGATGGCGTGTCCTTCACCCTGTTCAAGGGCGAGACCCTGGGTGTGGTGGGCGAGTCCGGCTGCGGCAAATCGACCCTGGCGCGGCTGCTGTTGCATCTGATCGCGCCCGACGCCGGCGAGCTGATCTTCGATGGCGACACGGTCGGCGCGCCGGACGGCATCACTGTCCAGGCGCTGCGGCGCCAGGTGCAGATGGTGTTTCAGGACAGCTATTCGTCGCTGAACCCGCGCATGCCGATCCAGGATTCGGTCGCCTTCGGGCCATTCGTACAGGGCAAGAACCAGACCGACGCCCGGGAGATCGCGCGCGACATCCTGGTCAAGGTGGGGCTCAACCCCTCGCTGTTCGGGCCGCGCTATCCGCATGAATTATCCGGCGGCCAGAAGCAGCGGGTGAACATCGCCCGCGCGCTGGCGATCAATCCGCGCATGGTGATCCTGGACGAGGCGGTCTCGGCGCTGGACAAATCGATCGAGGCCCAGGTGCTGAACCTGCTGCGCCAGCTCAAGCGCAGCTTCAACCTGACCTATGTGTTCATCAGCCACGATCTCAATGTTGTGCAGTACATCAGCGATCGGGTGCTGGTGATGTATCTCGGCCATGTCGTGGAACTCGGCCCGGTGGAGGAGATCTTCAGCCGGCCGCTGCACCCCTATACCTCGGCGCTGCTGGGCTCGCGCCCGTCCATGGACCCGGCAAACCGGATCGAGGAGCCACCCTTGGTGGGCGATCCGCCAAGTCCGATCGACCCGCCTTCGGGCTGCCGCTTCCGCACCCGCTGCCCAATGGCCGAGGCGGTCTGCGCGGCCCAGGTGCCAGCGCTCGGCACCTGGCTGGATCGCGATTCCCATGTTGCCGCCTGCCATATCCACAATCCAGACTCCGGCCACACGCGCGCCGGCGTGGCGGGGAGGGCGTGATGGACGGGTCGATGGTCGGACAGGCACCGCTGGTCTCGGTCGATGACCTGACGGTGAAATTCGTCACCCGCGAAGCCACGGTCCACGCGGTGAACGGCGTCAGCTTCAGCGTGCGGCCGGGCGAGACGCTGTGCATCCTGGGTGAATCCGGCTCGGGCAAGAGCGTCACCCTGCGCGCGCTGTTGCGGCTGTTGCCCGCCGGACGGGCGCAGATCAGCGGCCGGCTGACGGTGGACGGACACGACGTGCTGGCGATGGGTCGCAAAACGCTGGGCGACTATCGCGGCGGCCTGGCCGCGATGATCTTCCAGGAGCCGATGACGGCACTGGACCCGGTCTACACGATCAACCAGCAGATCAGCGAGACCATCATCCGCCACAAGGGCGGCACCAAGGCACAGGCACGCGCCCGCGCCCTGGAGCTGTTCGAACTGGTGAAGATCCCCTCGCCGGAGCGCCGGCTGGATGCCTATCCGCACGAGCTCTCCGGCGGGCTGCGCCAGCGCGCGATGATCGCAATGGCGCTGTCCTGCGGGCCGCGCCTGTTGCTGGCGGATGAGCCGACCACGGCGCTGGACGCCACGGTGCAGATCCAGGTGCTGATCCTGTTGCGGCGGTTGCAACAGGAGATGGGCATGGCGACCATCTTCGTCACCCACGACCTCGGCGTGGCCGCCGAAATCGCCGACCGGATCGCGGTGATGTATGCCGGGCGGATCGTCGAGGAAGGGCCGGTGGCCGATGTGCTGGCCAACCCGCAGCATCCCTATACCCAGGGCCTGTTGGCCTCGACCGTGCACGGCGAACACCGCGACCAGGACATCCAGGCGATTCCCGGCAGCCCGCCCGACCTGCGGCGCCTGCCCAGCGGCTGTGCCTTCGGTCCGCGCTGCAGCCAGGCGATGGAAGCGTGCCGGACCACGGTCCCGGAACCACGCCATCCCGCCCCAGGTCGCATGGCGCGCTGCCTGAGAGTGGCGGGTTAGGCCCGGACGCGCCCAAGCAACAGCATCGCCCCGCCGGCCAGCAGCCCCCAAAAGGCACCGCCGATCCCCCAGATCGCCAGGCCCGATGCCGAGACAAGAAACGTCACCACCGCCGCCTCGCGCTGGGCGGGGTCCGACACAGCGCCCAACAGGGCATTGCCAAAAGCACCGAGCAAAGCGAGGCCGGCCACCGCCGCGATCAACACCGGCGGTGCTGCGCCGATCAGCACCGTGGCAACCCCCGCCAACAGGCCAAAGACGATATAGCCTATGCCAGCCACCAGCGCCGCGATCCAGCGCTTGGCCGGGTCCGGGTGCGCCTCCGGGCCGGCACAGATCGCCGCCGTGATGGCCGCCAGGTTCAGCGCCTGGCCACCAAAGGGCGCACCCAGCACGGTCAGGATCCCGGTGCGGGTGAACAGCGGTCCGGGATCCGGGCGGTAGCCATAGGCATTCAGTACCGCCATACCGGGGATATTCTGCGAGGCCATGGTGACCAGGAACAATGGCACCACCAGCCCGATCAATGTCGTCGGCACGAATGCCGGCATGACCAGCACCGGCGCGGGCCACATCGCCGCCGCACTCCCGTCCGGCAAGGTGGTCGTCAGCAGCACCAGCACCGCCGTCACCACAACCGCCGCCGGCACCGCCATCACCCGGTTGAACCGCGCCACCACGGCCCATGTCACCACGATCGCCAACCCCATCGCCGGGGCCACCGCCACCGCCCGCACCGGCGCCAGGCACAGATCGAGCAACACGCCAGCCAGCATCGCACTGGCCAAGGGCGCCGGGATCGCGGCCACCGCGCGCCCCAGAGGCCGGAACATCCCGGCGGCCACAATCAACACCCCGGTGGCCAGGAACGCCCCCACCGCCGCGGGAAACCCGCCCTCGACCATGCCGGTGCTGGACAGCAAGGCCGCCCCTGGCGTGGACCAGGCCACGCTCACCGGCATGCGCGTGCGCAGGCTGAGCCAGATGCCGCCGAGCCCCATGGCGATGGCCAGCACCATCAACCCCGATGCCGCCTGGGCCGGTGTTGCCCCCACGGCATAGAACCCCTGCAGCACCACAGCGAATGAGCTTGAGAAGCCGACAAAGGAAGCCAACAGCCCGGCGGCCAGCGGCGGCAGCAGCGATCGCATCATGTCACGCAGCGGGCTCGAACTGCGCCACCGCCAACAGGCAATCGGACGCCGCGGCAAGCTCGATCGCGCCGGTGACCAGCACTGCGTCGCGCGGGTTCATCAGCGTCCCGCCCAGCGAACAGCGTCCGCGCAGCACCACGATGAACCGCACCCCGGCCACGGCGGGCAGCGGCGCGCGGCTGCTGGCTGTGGTCACCCGATGGCGCCAGCGCCCGCGCCGCGACATCGCGTTCAGCACCAGGCAGGTGCCGGCCGGCAAGCGGCACTGGGCCGGAATACCGCCGTCGAAACCGGCCGGGCGGAACGGGGCATCGATGACTTTTGCCGCACCCTCGGCAAAGTCCAGGATGAAGCCGACGCCGCTGACCAGGGTGATGGTGCGGTCATGGCCGGTGTAGTCGGAAAACGGCGCGTCGGCATCCAGCCAGGCATAGGCCAGCAGCCAGTCGGGCTTGCCGTCATCGCCCATCGGCCCGGCGGCGACATCGGCCTTGCGGCCGGCACCGTTCGGCCAGGGCGACTTGGTCAGGTCGGAAAAGCGGATCGGGCCGGATTTTGCCAAGTCGGTCATGCGACGGGCATGCCAGCGCCGAAGGTCGAGGGGGTGACGGCGCGCGTGCGCTTGGCCAGCCACCAGCCGCCCTGCGGCGGAATGCTGTCGAAGCCGATCTCGGCGCCCAGCTTGCGCGCGGCATCCATCGGCCAGTTCGGGTTGTAGAGAATCTCCCGGGCCAGGGCGACGAGATCGGCCTGACCCTGTTGCAGGATCGCCTCGGCCTGGTCGGCATGCACGATCAGCCCGACCGCCATGGTCATGATCCCCGCCTCGCGCCGAAGTTCGTCGGCGAACGGCACCTGATAGCCATAGCCGCCGGGGCCGGCGGTGGGGCGGCCGGTGATGCCGCCGCCGGAGCAGTCGATCACGTCCACGCCCTTGGGCCCGACGATGCGCGCCAGGGCGGTGCTCTGTTCCGGGCCCCAACCGGCATCGTCTTCAACGGATAGCCGCAGGAACAGCGGCTTTTCGGCCGGCCAGACGGCGCGAATGGCCTCGACGATCTCGATCACCAGGCGCATCCGGTTGGCATCGCTGCCGCCGTATTCGTCGTTGCGGACATTGGCGCGCGGCGAGAGGAACTGGTGCAACAGGTAGCCATGGGCAGCGTGGATTTCCAGCACCTCGATCCCGGCTTGGTCGGCACGGCGGGCGGCGTCGGCCCAATGTTGTATCAGGCCGGGGATTTCGGCGGAGGTCAGGGCGCGCGGTGTCGGCTCGCCCGCGCCGCCCGGCAGCGCGCTTGGCGCGACCAGTTCCCAGTCGGCGAAGTCCGTGACGCCCTCTGCGGCGGCGGTTTCCGGCGTGAGCGGCGTGCCACCTTCCCAGGGCCGGGTCAGCCGGGCCTTGCGGCCGGAATGGCCGATCTGCAAGGCGGGCACGCAGCCATGGGCGCGCATGAAATCAGCCATGCGGCGGAAATGCGGAATGAAGTCGTCATGCCAGATGCCGAGGTCGCCGACAGTGCCGCAGCCGCGGCGCTCGACCTTGGTGGATTCAATGAACACCAGCCCGGCCCCGCCGGTGGCGAAACGGCCGATATTCATCAGGTGCCAGTCGGTGGCATGGCCAGCGACGGCGGCATACTGGTGCATCGGCGCGACGACGATGCGGTTCTTCAGCGTCGTGCCGCGGATGGTGAGCGGGGTGAACAGCAGGGGCTGTGTCATGGCAGGTCCGATACTTGTCGATGGGTCTTCGCCAGCACAGCCTGCGCCAGCACCGCCTGCGATAGCGCAGCAAGGAGCGAGAGACCAGCCCGCCCGGCTTGTCAGTCACGCCTTAACGCCCGAGGATCGCGCCATGTGCGGGCGCTATGTGGCTCACCGATCGGTGGACGAGGTCCGGCGGCTGTTCGCCACCGTGAACCCGCCGCCGAATTTCGCCCCGACCTGGAACATGGCGCCGACGCGGCTGGCGCCGGTGGTGCGGCTGCATCCCGGCGACGGCACGCGCCATCTCGACCTGCTGGCCTGGGGCCTGGTGCCGCACTGGTCGAAGGATGTGAAGGCCGAGCGCAAGCCGATCAACGCCCGCAGCGAGACGGCGGCGGCCCTGCCGTTGTTCCGCGACGCCCTGGCGCGGCGGCGCTGCATCGTGCCGGCCGATGCGTTCTATGAGTGGCAGGTGACCGAGGGCGGCAAGATCCCCACGGCGATCGCGCGCGAAGACGGCATGCCGCTGGCCCTGGCCGGGCTATGGGAAGGTTGGCGCGGTTCGGACGGGACGGTGCTGCGAAGCTTCACCATCCTGACAACCACGGCATGCAAAGCGCTGGAACATCTGCATGAACGGATGCCGGTGGTGCTGGAGCAAGCCGACTGGCCGGTGTGGCTGGGCGAGACGGATGGACGGTATCGCGACCTGATGCGCCCGTCCGCAGCGGGCTTCCGCACCTGGCGGGTTTCGGCCAAAGTCGGAAACGTCCGCAACGACGGGGCGGATTTGCTGGAGGAAGTGGCATGAAGATCACCGGCTTGCGGACCGATATCCTGGCGGTACCCGAAGGCGACCCGCTGGCCGACATGCCAGAGGACGGCAACCGCAAACGCCCCTTCGTCACGCTCCGGTTGCAGACCGACCAGGGGATCGAGGGCATCGCCTTCACCCTCTATGGCGACGCGATGACCGGCTCGCTGCGCACGGCGGTGGATGAATTGGGCGCGCTGTGCATCGGCGAGGACCCGCTGAACATCGAACGCATCGGCCGCAAGCTGATGAACGCCGTTGGTGCCCATTGCGGCCCCGGCGGCATTTTTACACTCGCCGCCTCGGCGATCGACATCGCGTTGTGGGACATCAAGGGCAAGGTGCTCGGCCTGCCACTATGGAAACTACTCGGCGGTTTTCGCAACCGGGTGCCCTGCTACGCCAGCGGCTCGCTGCGCCGCGGCCTGACCGACGACCAGGCACAGACCGCCGCCCACCGCCTGGTCGCCAAGGGCTTCCGCGAAATGAAGACCCAGATGGCCCTGCCCGGAAACCCTGCCCCGTCCGACGAGGTGCGCCGCATGAAAGTGGTGCGCGAAGCCATCGGCCCGGACATCAAGCTGATGTGCGACATCAACCAGCGCTGGCGCCCAGAGCAGGCGATCGATATCGCCAAACGCTGCGAAGAGTTCGGCCTGTTCTGGCTGGAGGACGTCGTCGCCCATGACGACTACCAGGGCATGGCCCGCGTCAACGCCGCACTCTCCACCCCGATCGCCGGCGGCGAATACGTCTGGGGCATCGTCCCCTTCCGCCACATGATCGAAGCCCGCAGCGTCGACATCCCGATGGTCGACCTGGTCCGCGTCGGCGGCATCACCGCCTGGATGAAAGTCGCCGCCCTGGCCGAGGCGTTCAACCTGCCGGTGGTCAGCCACCTGGCGCCGGAGCTGCACTGCCACCTCGTGGCCGCCGCACCCAATGGCCTGACCGTCGAATACATGCCCTGGACACTCGCGCTGTTCGAAGACACGCCGCCGGTGGTCGCCGGCGAGATGCAGCTCTGGGACCGGCCAGGGTTGGGTCTGAAGTTCGACGAGGCCGCCGTGAAGGCGTTTCGCGTGGGGTAAGCGGCGTTACGGCGGCAAGGGTGTCGTGCCATACGCCGCCGCCATCTCGCCGATCTCCGCCAGCTTGGCCTCAAACCGCGACCAGTCGTCATGTTCGGCAATCGGCGCCCAGATCGCCTCAACCTCGTCGATCAGCATCGTGCAGGGCGTCGGCCGGCTGAAATATGGATGGCCGAGCTTGGCCTCCGCCGCGGGCTCATAGCCGGCAAGGGCTTCGCGCACCGGGACGAAAGCCGCGTGGGCATAGTGCACCGCCGCCGGACTCCGACCCGCGCGCGCCTCGCCCGCCAGCCCGCCATGCCAATCAAAGAACCCCTGCTCGAACGGCACTTGGCTGGCCTCAAGGAAGCTGGCGAAAGCGCGGGCCAGGGCGGCGTCGGCCGCAAGATTGCGCGAAGCCAGCCCAAGCCGGCGCAGCACGGCCGTCGCATAGGCCGCGTGGAACGCCCCCTCATAGGCATCCAGCACCGGCAACAGCTTCTCTTTCTCGATCAACGCCAGCAGACACGACCCCAACTGCGCCAGGTTCCACAACAGCGTTTCCGGCTGCCGGCCATAGGCATAAAGCCCGTGATAGTCGAAATACGCCGCGGTAAAATCCGGTTGCAGCGTCGGCAGCCAGCGCCACGGCCCGTAGTCGAAGCTCTCGCCGGTGATGTTGATGTTGTCGGTGTTCAGCACCCCATGCACGAACCCGGCGGCCATCCACTGCGCCCCCATCCGCGCGACATTCGCCGCGACCTCGGCATAGAAACCCCGCGTGCGCTCGGCGGCATCCTCATGCCAAAGCGCCGGCATGTAGTGCCGGATCGAATGATCCACCAGGCGCTGCAACCCCTCGGCGTCCTTGAGATACGCCCGGCGCTGAAACGTCCCAATGCGGATATGCGAATGCGACAGCCGCACCAGCACCGCCCCGCGCGTCGGCGACGGCTCATCGTGGCGTTGCAGTTCCTCCCCAGTCTCGATCAGCGAAAAGCTCTTGGACGTATTGACCCCCTGCGCCTCCAGCATGGCCGTCGCCAGCACCTCGCGCACGCCGCCCTTCAGCGTCAACCGCCCATCCGCCCCGCGCGACCACCGCGTCTGGCCGCTGCCCTTGGTGGCAAGGTCCAACAGCCGCCCGTCCCGCAGGTCATGCAACTGCGCGAACAGAAACCCGCGCCCATCACCAAGATCAGGGTTGTACGACCGGAACTGATGCCCGTGATAGCGCAGCGCCAGCGGCTGCTCGAACGAACCAGGCAGCGGCACAAACCGGCCGAGATGCGCGATCCATTCGCCCTCGCTGAGGCCGTCCAGTCCGACACGAGCTGCCCAGGCCTGGTTGCGATGACGCAAAGTCGCCGCCGGGAACTCCGCCGCCGCCACCACGTCGAAGAATTCCGGGCCAAGGGCGGCATGGGCGATCGACGGGCGGTGAGTCATGCGTGGTTCCTGGAAAATCAGGCTTTCGGGCGAAAGATCGCCAAGGCGAGAAGCGGCAGCGCCACCCCGATGACCGTCGCGGTGATCATCAGCGCGCCAAGCTGGCCATACTCGCCGCGCCCCACCGTGAACACCATATTCAGATACTTGGTCTGCAAGCTCCCCGCCACCAGGGCCAAATTCATCAGCGATGCCATCAGCGCGAACCACGTCGCATGCTGCCCCGGTGGCGCGTAGAACGCGACCAGCGTCAACAGCGGGACGATACCCAGTTGGGCAAACGGCCCGGCCGCGGCGGAATCAACCAGCGCGATCGTCCGCGCGCCAAAGCCGAACTGCGCCTCAGTCCAATGATGCAGCCCGTAGAACAAGCTGATCGTCGGCAGCGACAGCACCAAGCCAGCGATCGTCAGCCAGAACAGCACGCGCGCCACCGAGTGCTTCGTCAACTGATGCCGCAACAGCCACAGCCCGACGAGCGCGATGATCGCCGAGGTCTGCCGCAGATGCCCAAGGAACGCCTCGTCGAACCCCAACTCATCCAGCGTGAACCAGAACGCCCCGTCCCCTGCCCCCGGCGTGGCGCGAAAAGCAAAGATGATGATCGAGGTCGCCAGGATCGCCCGCCGCGTCTCACGCGCCAGCCCGGTGGTGACCAGCGCCAGCATGCGGATGATCACCGCCATCGACAACACGAAGACGATTTCCTGCGCATACGGCACCTCGCCGAGCGCCAGCGCGATCACCACCGCACCAAACCCCAGCCCGCCGCCGAGGATGCGCCAATCCGGCGGATGCGTCTCGTGCACCTCATCGGTCACCGCCATCGCGGCAAAAAGCGTCAGCGCGGGGATGACCAGCCCCATCAGAAAAACCACCTCGCGCGACATGAACCCGGCGATCCAGCCCGACAGCCCGGCCACCGACAGCACGCCCAGCGACAGCGCCATGCGCCCCATCAGCTGCACCATGCCAAGCTCGGCCTTGACCACCGCCTCGTCGCGCGGCGAGCCATCGGCCTCGGTGCGGGCCACCACCTCGGTGGTCATCGCGTCCGCCACCACATCCTGCAGCACGGTCCCCAACACCAGCAGCAGGTTGCCAAGCATGTAGAGCCCGCCCGGCGCCAGGAACACCAGCCAGCCGCCCGCCGCCCCGGCCAAGGTCAGCAGCCCCGCGGCCATCAGCACCGCACCAAGCACCAGATAGGACCGGCGCTGCGATCCCATGAACGGCAGGCTGTCAACCAACTGCCCGAACACCATCTTGATCGTCCACGGCAGCCCCAGCCAAACCCCCAGGCTGGCCAGATCCGCCGGCGACAGGCGCAAACTCTCCTTCACCCAGAAATCGCGGCTGATATCAATTAGCCCGAGCGCGCCATAGGCGAAATACACGATCAGCAACGGCACCCAGGCACGGCGGATCGTCCGCACCACGTCGAACGCGGCACGCAGGCGGTGATGGAGCGGAACGGCGGCGTCGGTGTGGTCGGCCATGCACACAGCGGTAGTCCGGGGATAGGCATAGTGGCAAGCCGGCCGTTATGATCCCGACAACACGATGTAGATGGGACGGGGTAGATGGGACGAGACGAAATGGCGACGCACCCTGTGGCCGAATTCCTCGCGGCGCTGGAGCGGGCACTGGCCTTGGCCGACGCCGCCGGCGCCGCCAAGCTCTTCGGCCCCGAATGCTACTGGCGCGACCTCGCCGCCCTGACCTGGAACATCCACACCGCCGAAGGCCAACCGGCGATCGCGGCGATGCTGTCGGCCACGTTGGCCAACGCCCAGCCCCGCGGCTTCACGCCGGACAATGCCGATGACGGCCAGGAAGGGTGGTTCAATTTCGAAACCGCCACCGGCCGCGGCCGCGGCCACGTCAAGCTGGTGGACGGCCGGGCCTGCACAATGTTGACCACCCTGCAGTCGCTGAACGGCTTCGAGGAGAAGCAAGGCGCCACCCGTCCCGAAGGCGTCGAGTGGGGCGCGCGAAAAGGCCGCATCACCTGGAGTGACCGCCGCGCCAAGGAAATCGCCGAACTCGGCCACACCGTCCAGCCTTACGTCCTCATCGTCGGCGGCGGCCAAGGCGGCATCGCGCTCGCCGCCCGCCTGCGCCGCCTCGAAGTCCCCACCATCGTCATCGACAAGCTGCCCCGCCCCGGCGACGCCTGGCGCAGCCGCTACAAATCCCTCTGCCTGCATGACGCGGTCTGGTACGATCACCTGCCCTACCTGCCCTTCCCCGCCCACTGGCCGGTCTACACGCCCAAGGACCAGATCGGCGACTGGCTGGAAATGTACACCAAAATCATGGAGCTGAACTTCTGGGGCAGCACCGAATGCGTCGGCTCCAGCTACGATGACGCGAAAGGCGAATGGACCGTCCAGGTCATGCGTGACGGCAAGCCGCACACCCTGCGCCCCAAGCACCTCGTCCTGGCCACCGGCATGTCGGGCGTGCCGAACATGCCCAAGCTCCCCGGCATGGCGAACTTCAAAGGCAACATCTACCACTCCTCCAACCACCCCGGCGGCCCCGGCTGGTCCGGCAAGCGTGCCGTGGTGGTCGGCGCCAATAACTCGGCGCACGACATCGCCGTCGATCTCTGGGAGCACGACGCCGCCAGCGTCACCATGATCCAGCGCTCCTCCTCCACGGTCGCCCGTGCCGAATCGTTGCGCGCGAACGGCAATCGCGGCCCCTATTCCGAAGCCGCCGCCCAGCGCGGCCTGTCCACCGACCAGGCCGACCTGATGGTCGCCTCGGTGCCATACGCCCTGCAGCCCAAGATGCAGAAACCCATCACCGACAAGCTGCAGGAAACCGATCGCGCCTACTACGACCGCCTGCGAAAGGCCGGCTTCCTGCTCGACTTCGGGGAGGACGGCTCGGGCCTCGGCCAGAAATACATCCGCCGCGGCTCCGGCTACTACATCGACGTCGGCGGCTCCGAACTGGTCGCCGACGGCCGCATCGGCCTGCGCGCCGGCGTCGAGGTCGCCTCCTTCGGCCAAACCTCGGTAACCCTGTCCAACGGCGAAACCCTGCCCGCCGACCTCGTGGTCTTCGCCACCGGCTACGGCTCGATGAATGGCTGGGCCGCCCAACTGATCAGCCAGGACGTCGCCGACCGCGTCGGCAAATGCTGGGGCGTCGGCTCCAACACCACCTACGACCCCGGCCCCTGGGAAGGCGAACTGCGCAACATGTGGAAACCCACCCAACAGCCCGGCCTGTGGTTCCACGGCGGCAACCTGGCCCAGGCGCGGCACTACTCGCGCTACCTCGCCCTGCAATTGAAGGCGCGGCTGGAGAGAGTTCCCACGCCGGTCTATGCTTTGCCGGAGGTGAAGCATCAAGGATAAGTCTTCTTTTTGTGAACAAAAAGAAGCAAAAAAACTTCATTCATTTGCGCCGATCTTAACGGATAAAAGTTTTTTGGTTCTTTTTTTCAAAAAAGAACTTGCTTCCTCCCTTTCACCCAGGAGCCACCCCATGCCCAACGACGTCGCCCCCAGCGTCCGCGCCAAGGTCTCGCCCGAGGAGTGGCAGGCCCGCGTTGACCTCGCCGCCTGCTATCGCCTGCTGGCGCGCTACAACATGGCCGACCTCACCGGCACTCATACGTCGCTGAGCGTGCCCGGCAGCGACAACAAGCACTTCCTGATCAACCCGCACGGCGTGCTGTTCGAGCGGGTGACCGCCTCCTCGCTGGTCAAGATCGACAGCGAAGGCAACAAGGTGGTGGAGTCCCCGTACCGCGTGAACCCCGCCGGCTTCATCATTCACTCCGCCATCCACATGGCCCGCCCGGATGCGCTGTGCGTCATGCACACCCACACCACCGCCGGCATGGGCGTCTCGATGCAGGCGCACGGCCTGCTGCCGGCCAGCCAACATGCGTGTTTTTTCACCGGCAATATCGGCTACCACGACATCGACGCCATGGCCGAGGAGATCGGCGGCCGGGCCGCCCTGGCACGCGACATGGGGCAGTACAAGGCGCTAATCATGCGCAACCACGGCCTGCTGACCTGCGGCCGCACGGTGGGCGAGGCGTTCTGGCTGATGCACACGCTGGAACGCGGCTGCCAGGCACAGATCGCGGCACTGGCCGGTGGGACGCCGTTGTATCCGGTGACCGAGAAGACGTCGAAATGGTTCGGCTCGCTGCTCAGCGAACAGGATTTCTCGCTCGACCGCGGCGAGCTGTCATGGCCCGGTCTGCTGGACGTTCTGGATTCCGTCGATCCGTCCTACCGGAACTGAGCCAGACTTACGCGCCAAGGGGGGGAACGAATTGAACAAGACCGAAGCGGTGCCATACGGCATCGCCGCCTTGCTGGCGCGCGTCTACCTGCCGTTCGCGGCAGCGTATTTCCTGTCCTACCTGTACCGCACGGTCAACGCCGTGGTCGGGCCGCTCATCGCCGATGACCTCGGATTGTCGGCGGGCGATCTCGGGCTGTTGACCAGCGCCTATTTCATCATGTTCGCCGCGGTGCAACTCCCGCTCGGCCTGGCGCTGGACCGCTACGGGCCGCGGCGGACCCAGGCCTGCCTGCTGCTGGCCGCGGCGGCCGGCGCGGTGGTGTTCGGGCTCGGCGGCGGCATGACCCAGCTGGTGGCTGGGCGGGTGTTGATCGGGCTCGGGGTCGCGGCCGGGCTGATGGGGGCGCTGAAGGCGATCAGCCTGTGGTTCCGCGCCGAGCACTGGCCGGTGATGAACGGCGCGCTGATGGCGGCCGGCGGGTTGGGCTCGCTGGTGGCCACCGCCCCGGCGCAGGCGGCGTTGGGGGTGATGAGCTGGCACGGGCTGTTCTTCGTGTTGAGCGGGGCGACGCTGGTGGTGGCGGCGATGATGTGGCTGGTGGTGCCGGAGCGGCCGGGCTCACAGGCCGGAGGCAGCTTCGGCGAACAGGTCTCGGCGGTCGGGCGGATCATGCGTGACGGGTTCTTCTGGCGGCTGGTGCCGATCTTCGCGGCCCAGCAGGGCACGTTCATCGGGGTGCAGACGCTGTGGATCGGACCCTGGCTGCGCGATGTCGCGGGGCAGGATGCGGCCACGCGCAGTGTTACGATGTTCTGGGCGGCGGTGGCGATGACGCTGGGGTTCCTGTCGTCGGGCTTCGTCGCGGCGGCAATGGCGCGGCGCGGGGTGTCGCATTTCGCGACGGCCACGGTGATGCTGTCGCTGTTCGCGGGGGTCAGCGCGGTGCTGGCCTGGGTCGATCTGGGCACCCTGCCCTTTCCGTTCGCGGCACCGGTGCTGTGGTGGGTGCTGTTCGGGTTTCTTGGCACCTACATGATCGTCTACTTCCCTCCCCTGACCCAGGCGTTTCCGCTCGACTTGTCGGGGCGGGTCACCACCAGCATGAACTTCCTGATGTTCTCCGCGGTGTTCCTGGCCCAATGGGGGATCGGGCAGATGATCGACCTGTGGCCGCGGACCGCGGCGGGGGGCTACGATCCCGCCGGGTACACCTGGGCGTTCGGGCTATGCGTCGTGGCCCAGGGGGCGGCGTTGCTGTGGCTGCTGGTCTGGCGGGTGCAGCCGATGACGGTGCGGCTCAGCCGGGTTTGAGCAGGCCGCGCAGGTCGTGCAGCGTGTCCAGGACGGTGACGCACATCGCGCGGATTTCGTCGGTGGCGGCGAGGATGTCGGGGACCATGACCGTCATCATGCCGGCGGCGTGGGCGGCGCGGACGCCGTTGTGTGAGTCTTCGATGGCGATGCAGGCGTCGGGGGCGATGCCGATGCCGGCGGCGGCGGCGAGGAAGAGGTCGGGCATCGGCTTGGAGTTCTTGACGTCATCGCGGGTCAGGACGACGCCGAAGCGGGCGCGCAGACCGGAGCGGCGCAGGTGTTCCTCGGCGTTTTCGCGGGTGGCGGCGGTGGCGATGGCCATGGGGGTGTTGGTGGCTTCGAGGTGGTCGAGCAGTTCGAGCGCGCCGGGCTTGATCGGCACGCCGTCGGCGAGGATCTCATTGCGACGGACCAGGTAGCGGGTGCGGTGCTCGGCGTAGGGGAAGTCCTCGCCGAGTTTGGCGCGCAGGTTCTTCTGGAACTCACCGCCAGGCAGACCGATCAGGGTGTGCAGGAAGTCATGGCTGATCGGGTGGCCCATCTCGCCGGCGGCTTCGATGAAGGTGCGGACATAGACGCTCTCGGTATCCAGCAGGGTGCCGTCCATGTCGAAGATCACGGCGGCGATGGCACGGGGAAAGGGTGGGCGGATCATCGTGTACCCCAGTCGCGTTAGTTCGCCCTGCCGGTTGTGACACCGGCAGGGTACCGCTTCAAGCGGGGGATCGCTTCAAGTGCGGGCGGACTTGAGTTCTTCGGCGACCAGGAAGGCGAGTTCGAGGGCCTGGGCGCCGTTGAGGCGGGGGTCGCAGAGGGTGTCGTAGCGGGCGGCGAGGTCGGCGTCGCCGATTTCCTGGGCGCCGCCGGTGCATTCGGTGACGTCCTTGCCGGTCATCTCGATGTGGATGCCGCCGGGGTGGGTGGCTTCGGCGCGGTGGGCGGCGAAGAAGGCGCTGATCTCCGCCAGGATGGCATCGAAGGCACGGGTCTTGTAGCCGCTGCTGGCCTTCACGGTGTTGCCGTGCATGGGGTCGCAGCACCAGACGATGTTTTGACCGTCGGCTTTGGCGGCGCGGAGGAGGCCGGGAAGTGTGGCCCCGAGTTTCTCGGCGCCCATGCGGGTGATCAGGGTCAGGCGTCCCGGCGTGTTGCTGGGGTTGAGGGTTCGGCAGAGGCTGAGCAGTTCGTCGGGCGTCATCGTTGGGCCGACCTTCATGCCGATCGGGTTGCCGACGCCGCGGAGGAATTCGACATGGGCGCCGTCTGGCTGGCGGGTGCGTTCGCCGATCCAGAGCATGTGGGCGGAGCAGGCATAGGCGGTGCCGGTGAGGCTGTCGGTACGGGTCAGCGCCTCTTCGTAGGGGAGGAGGAGGGCTTCGTGGCTGGTCCAGAAATCGGTTTCGGCGAGTTGCGGCTGGTCGGACAGGCCGCAGGCGGCCATGAAGGCGAGGCTTTCGTCGATGCGCCGGGCGATGTCCTCGTAGCGCGGGCCGAGGGGGGAGTTCGCGACGAAATCACGGTTCCATTGGTGGACGCGGCGGAGGTCGGCGAAACCGCCTTGGGCGAAGGCACGCAGGAGGTTAAGGGTGACGGCGGACTGGTAGTAGGCCTCGCGCATGCGGGCGGGGTCGGGGGTGCGGTCGGCGACGGTGAAGTCGGGGCCGTTGATGATGTCGCCGCGATAGCTGGGGAGTTCGAGGCCGTTGATGGTTTCGGTGTCCGAGGATCGTGGCTTGGCGAACTGGCCGGCCATGCGGCCGAGTTTTACCACGGGGGTGGCGGCACCGTAGGTGAGGACGACAGCCATTTGCAGGATGGTGCGGAAGGTGTCGCGGATCAGGTTGGCGTTGAATTCGCTGAAGGATTCGGCGCAGTCGCCGCCTTGGAGGAGGAAGGCTTTGCCTTGGGCGACGCGGCCGAGGGCGGTGGTCAGCGAGCGGGCCTCGCCGGCGAAGACCAGCGGGGGGGAGGTGCGGAGTTTTGCTTCGGCGGCGGCGAGGGCCTGGGCGTCCGGGTAGGTTGGCATCTGGTGCGCTTTGCGGGCGCGCCAGGAGGCGGGGAACCAGTCGGCGGCGGGGGTCGGGGCGGTGAGGTTACGCCCCGCCTGATTACGAATGGACATTTTGCACCTGTCGCTTCGGCTGCGGCGGGGTGGCGGGGCCGGTGAGAACGTCGAAGTCGTCGGACATGAGCTTGCTCCTTGGTGGGAGCCGCTTCAGCCCTGGCGGGGATTTCGTGCTGGTCGAGGGGATCAAGAAACGCGAAAGCCGCCAGGGGGTGGCGGCTTCGGTGAGTGCGTTATGCGCGCAGACCTAGACCACCGGGATGTACCAGCGGTACCAAAATCGCGAGACGGGCGATGTGGCGGGGTTGCGCATGGACGGGACGCTAGCGGGGTTGGGCTGGGGGTGCAAGGATGTTTTTAATTTCGATATCGAAACATTTAAGATGCAGCTGAGCGCGGGGGGTTCGGGGTGTTTTGCGCGCGAGGGCCATGGTGGCTTGTGGAAACGGGGGTGCGGGAGGGGGATTGGCGGCGGGGTCGCGGCGGGGGCGGTTGGGTGCGAGGGCGGCTGCGGGCGCTGGGGTTGCGGCTGCGCGGCGCCGGGCGGCGGTGACGCGAGCGGGCGTGCGCGGTGGAGCGACCGGGTGGTGACGTGAGGGGAGCGCGGGTCCTTCGCGGCGGCCGGGATGACGATGCGGGTGCGGACGGGGGTCGGGGTGGGGAGCTGGCCGGATTGCCAGAGGGTGAGCAGGGCATCGAGGCGGCCGAGCAGGCGCGTCAGGGCGGACAGAATCAGGGCGTGCAGGGCCACCAGCACGCCGCGCTGGGCGGCGCGCCGGGCGGATTCCAGGCGCATGTCGGCGAGGAGGCCGGCAAGCGGATGGGCCGCGAAGGGGGTGCGTTCTGCTTTCATGTTTGGGATTATACATAACCGATGAGGGATGGCAAGGAATTTTTTAGCGGTGTGGCATTTTTTTCCGTGCCAAGCCTATTGGCAAGCGGCGTCGGGGACGCCGAAGGCGGCGGTGTATTGGTCGGTGCGCAGGCAGCCGTTGCGGAAAGTGCCGCGGAAGATCCGGCCGGTGACCGCGCCATAGCCGGTGCCGGGGCCGTTTGGCAGGCCGCCGCGCCACTGGCCCTCGTAGCGGCTGCCGTTGGCGAAGACCTGGGTGCCCTGCCCTTCCTGTTTGCCGTTCAGCCACCCGCCGGTGTAGCGGGTGCCGTCGCGCATGGTGAAGTCGCCTTGGCCGGTGCGTTGGCCATCTTTCCAGTCGCCTTCGTAGCGCAGGCCGGTGGTGGTGGTCAGGGTGCCGCGGCCGTGCGGGACGTCGACGCGCCAATCGCCTTCGTAGCGGTTGCCGCTGGCGAAGATTTGGGTGCCACGGCCGGCGCGCTGGCTGTCCTGCCAGTTGCCGTTGTACTGCGCGCCATCGGCCCAGGTGATGCGGCCGGGGCCGTGGGCGCGGCCGTCGCGCAGGGTGCCGTCGTAGGCCAGGGCGGCGGCGCCGCGTCCGCGTTGCAACGTGCCCTTGCCGGTGGCTTTGCCGGCGGTGCAGGGGCCGGACCAGGAGAGGGTTTCGCTGGCGCCCCAGGGGTCCCAGATCTGGCAGCCGGTGGTGGTTTTTGCCCAGGTGGGGGATTGGGCGGCGGCTTCGGGGGCGGGAGCGAGGAGGAGGGCGAGGAGGAGGGCGCGCGATGACCGGCCCAGATCAAACATCGCTACTCCAACTCCTCAGGACCATTCCGTTGTCTAATCCATTCGACGATCGGCCAAAGTGTCTTATCCAACGGCAGCTTCAACTCTCTGCCGTGTAGGTCCGCAGAGACTTGAGCATCGGCCTCGCTGTAGGGGCCATCTTTTTTTTGCGGGTCAACATAGCTGATGCGATAGCTCTCTGTGACTGTGATCCAATCCGCATCAAAAAGCTTATGATGCGTTGCACATAGCAGCAGCCCGTTTCGAGGGTCCATCCGCTGCTGTGGCGTCGCGTGGGACCAAGGGACGATATGGGCGGCATCAAGAGCCTCCAAAAAGGAAAGCCCACACATGGCGCACTTGAAATTGTACACACGGGTCACGACCCGTCGGAAAATCTGCTGTGCTATTCCTCGTCTTCGGACGCGAACGTAGATGTCACCAGCCTTGTTTGGATCATTAATTATGTCATTTATAAGCCGATCAAAATTCTCTCCACTGTTGAATTGAACAAACGGATTTTCGTTTATTCCCCAGTGATGGTCAAAGACCTCCAATTGGGCTTCATCGACGCTACCGACACCCGGGGTGAAATATCCTTTTCCCGGCACATTTTTTGATTTGCTTACCACAAGAGATGCAAGAACAGGAAGCCTCTCCTCAAGACAATAATCCCGAATGATGCCGAGTGGGATAGACATTACCCGGTGATGCAGGTCAATCGCGTCCCCAACCTGTTTGTACGTGACCAATTCCCTGCGTGCTGCAGCTTTTACCAAAACTTCCCATGCTTGACCGGCTTTCACAAGCCAATCGTCTCTACGCTTTGCCATGCTGACATTGCCCTACGCTACGGATACAAGAGGATAAGCCAATGAACCACGTTCTGCCATAGCTTGGAATTGATGCGAGGCTTGCCGCAGGTTGCCGCGCGGAGCCCGGACGATGTTGTGGAGACGGCGCAGGCGGCGCACGGCAATGATGCCGATGTGCGGCAGGCGGACTTTGCAAGACTGGCGCGAATGGTGGCGCTAGTGGATCGCATCTGACGGAAAGAGCCGTCAGATGCGATCCACTAGCCTGATTTGGTGGAGCGATTCACCAAACGCTTGGGTAGCAAGCGTTTGGATCGCACCACTAGCGGTTGGCGCGAGGGAAGCGTGGATCCATCTCTTCGTTCGAGATGACCGCGTTGAGGGGGGGGAATGGATGAAGTTTTTTTGCTTCTTTTTGTTCACAAAAAGAAGGACTTGCTTGTTACATGGATGACGTGAAAGAGCCCCCCTCCGGCTCCCCCCGCCCGAGCGCGAGGGGAGAGAAGTGAGGTCAGGTGAGCTCCTTGATCATGGTTTCGCGCATGATGAATTTCTGCATTTTGCCGGTGACGGTCATGGGGAAGTCGGGGACGAAGCGGACGTAGCGGGGGATTTTGTAGTGGGCGATTTGGCCGCGGCAGAAGTCGCGGACCTGGTCTTCGGTGAGGGTTTCGTTGTCGCGGAGTTTAACCCAGGCGCAGAGTTCTTCGCCGAATTTCTGGTCGGGGACGCCGAAGACCTGGACGTCGGCGATGGCGGGGTGGCGGTAGAGGAATTCTTCGACTTCGCGCGGGTAGACGTTTTCGCCGCCGCGGATGACCATGTCCTTGATGCGGCCGACGATGGCGCAGTAGCCCTGGGCGTCGATGGTGGCGAGGTCGCCGGTGTGCATCCAGCGGGCGGGGTCGATGGCTTCCTGGGTGCGGGGGGCGTCGTCCCAGTAGCCGCGCATGACGGAGTATCCGCGGGTGCAGAGTTCGCCGGGGGTGTTGGGGGGGACGGTGCGGCCTTCAGTGTCGACGATTTTGCATTCGAGGTGGGGGTGGATGCGGCCGACGGTGGCGACGCGGCGTTCGACGGGGTCGGTGAGGCCGGTTTGGAAGGAGACTGGGGAGGTTTCGGTCATGCCGTAGGCGATGGTGATGTCGTTGAGGTGCATGAGGGCCATGGCGCGGCGCATGACTTCGATGGGGCATGGGGAGCCGGCCATGATGCCGGTTCTGATGGAGGAGAGGTCGAATTCGGCGAAGCGGGGGTGGTCCATCTGGGCGATGAACATGGTGGGGACGCCGTAGAGGGCGGTGCATTTTTCGGCTTGGATGGTTTCCAGGGTGGCGAGGGGGTCGAAGCCTTCGCCGGGGTAGATCATGGCGGCACCGTGGGTGAGGCAGCCGAGGTTGCCCATGACCATGCCGAAGCAGTGGTAGAGCGGGACGGGGATGCAGAGGCGGTCCTCGTGGGTGAGGTTCATGGTTTCGGCGGTGAAGAAGCCGTTGTTGAGGATGTTGTGGTGGGTGAGGGTGGCGCCTTTGGGGGCGCCGGTGGTGCCGGAGGTGAACTGGATGTTGATGGGGTCGTCGAATTGCAGGCGGGGGGCGAGGTCGGCGAGGGTTTGGCGGTGGGCTTGGGTGGCCATGGCGGGGATGGCGGCGAAGGGGTGGGCGCCCGGAATTGTTTGCGGGCCGATCTGGATGATGGTGGTGAGGGCTGGGGCTTTGGCGGCTTTGAGCTGGCCGGGTTGGGCGGTGGCGAGTTCGGGGAGGAGGGTTTGGAGCATGCCGGCGTAGTCTGAGGTTTTGAAGGACGTGGCGGTGACGAGGGCGCGGCAGGCGACTTTGTTCAGGGCGTATTCGAGTTCGGAGAGGCGGTAGGCCGGGTTGAGGTTGACGAGGATGAGGCCGGCCTTGGCGGTGGCGAATTGGGTGATGGTCCATTCGGCGTTGTTGGGGGACCAGATGCCGATGCGGTCGCCTGGCTGAAGGCCGAGGGCGAGGAGGCCGGCGGCGAAGGTGTCGACCTCGGCGGCCAGTTGGCGCCATGTGTAGCGGATGTTCTGTTGGCGGACGATGAGGGCGTCGCGGTTGGGATATTTGGCGACGGTTTTGTCGAAGTGCTGGCCGATGGTGTCGCCGATGAGGGGCACGGATGAGGTGCCGCTGACGTAGCTGGTGGTGAGGGCGGTCTGGTCCATTGGCGTGTCTCCCTGGGGGGATTCTGCGCAAGGGCGGGCGGGGATACAAGCGGGGTGTTTGGGGGGATGGTTATGCACGATGTGGCGGTGGTGGGGTTTGGGCCGGTGGGGGCGTTGCTGGCGAATCTGCTGGGGCGGATGGGGGTGGATACGGTGGTGCTGGAGCGGGAGGCGGGGACGTATCACCTGCCGCGGGCGGTGCATTTCGATGACGAGGTGATGCGGATTTTCCAGGCGGTGGGGCTGGCGGGGGCGATGGAGGAGATTACGCATGCCTCGCCGGGGATGCGGTTTGTGAATGCGGAGGGGCGCTTGCTGATCGACTGGCCGCGGGCGCCTGGGCGGGGGCCGCAGTATTGGCACCGGAGCTATCGGTTTCATCAGCCGGATCTGGAGCTTGTGTTGCGCGAGGGGGTTCGGCGGTTTGGGTGTGTGACGGTGCGGACGCGGTGCGAGGTGTTGGATATCGAGGAGGGGGAGGATGGGGCGCGGCTGGCGGTGGTGGATCATGCGACGGGGGGGCGGGAGCGGGTGGCGGCGCGGTTCGTGGTGGGGTGCGATGGGGCGCGGTCGCTGGTGCGGCGGTTGATTGGCGGGGAGATGGAGGATTTGCATGCGCGGCAGCAGTGGTTGGTGACGGATGTGATCTTGCGGGCACCGAAGCCGGGGTTGGGGGATTTCTCGGTGCAGCATTGCAACCCGGCGCGACCGGCGACGTATGTGCGCGGGACGGGGATGCGGCGGCGGTGGGAGATCATGTTGATGCCGGGGGATGATCCGGCGCCGACGCACGAGACGGTTTGGGGGTGGTTGGCGCCGTGGTTGCGGCGGGAGGAGGCGGAGATTGAGCGGGCGGCGGTCTATACGTTTCATGCGGCGATTGCGCGGGAGTGGCGGCGGGGGCGGCTGTTGCTGGCGGGGGATGCGGCGCATTTGACGCCGCCGTTTCTGGGCCAGGGGATGTGCGCGGGGATGCGCGATGTGGCCAACCTGGCGTGGAAGTTGCGAGCGGTGTTGGGGGGAGCGGGGGATGGGTTGCTGGATGGCTATGCCGAGGAGCGGCGGGAGCATGTGCGGGACTACATCGAGATTGCAGTGCGGCTGGGGCGGGTGATCCAGGAGACGGATCCGGTGAAGGCGCAGGCGCGGGACGAGCGGATGCTGGCGCAGCCGGAGTTGATGCGGTCGCCGACGCCGAGGCTTGGGGGGCATGCGGGGCGGGCCGAGCCGGCGGGGCGGGTTGCGCCGCAGCCGGTGTTGGCGGATGGGCGGTTGTTGGATGACGTATTGGGTTTTGGATTTGGCGTGCTGGCGACTGCAGATTTCGTGGGTGAGGTTGAGGGCGCGGTGATGGTGCGGGACGCGGCGTTGGACGGGTGGCTGGCGGAGGTGGGGGCGCGGGCGGTGGTGGTTCGGCCGGACCGGTATGTGCTGGGGGTGGCCGATGATGTTGGCGGTGTGCTGCGGCTGTTGAGTATCGGCGACAGTGGATGAAAGTTTTTGCTTCTTTTTTCAAAAAGAAGCGCTTGCTTTCTCCTGAGGTGAATGCTGGCGTGGCGCGGTAAAGCAGGGAGACTCGAACCATGGCCGCCATTCGCAATGCGATGATTCCCAATCCGACACTGAAGCGTTTGACGCAGGGCAAGCTGGCGCTGGGGTTCTGTCCGTTCCATCTGCGCAGTGTTGCCGCGGCGATGTTGGGGCATGCGATGGGGTATGACTGGCTGTTCATCGATGCGGAGCATGGGGCGTTTACGACGCAGGAGACGTCGCAGATCTGCCTGGCGGCGTTGCCGTTGGGGATCACGCCGATTGTGCGGGTTTGCGCGGATGCCTTGGATGAGGGGACGCGGGCGCTGGACAATGGGGCGATGGGGCTGGTGATCCCGCATGTGGATACGGTGGCGCAGGCCAAGCGGGTGGCGGAGGCGTTTCGGTTTCCGCCGATGGGGATGCGGTCATGGGGGGCGCCGCCGGCGGCGTTTTACTATGGCGGGCCGGATATGGGGGAGGCGCAGGCGATCCTGAACAGGGAGAATTTGATCTGCGCGATGATTGAGACCGAGGAGGCGGTGGCGAATGTGGATGAGATCGCCAAGGTGAAGGGGATCGATGTGCTGATGATCGGGACGTCGGATTTGACCAGCACGATGGGGCTGCCGGGGCAGTGGGGGCATGCGAAGGTGCAGGCGGCGTATGAGAAGGTTGGTGCTGCGTGCAAGAAGAATGGCAAGGTGCTGGGGACGGGGGGCGTGGGGGATGATGGCTGGATGGGGCATTATATGCAGCGCGGGGCGCTGATGGTGCTGGCGGGGTCCGACCACGGGATGATCATGACGGCGGGGACGGCGCGGGCGCAGACGTTGCGGGCGCTAGAGGGGCGGGCGCTTGAGGGCAAGGCCCCTGCCCCGGCGCCGAAGGGGCGCAAGAAGGGCTGAGCCGGTCAGGCGGCGGCGAGCGCCCGCAGGTCGGGGGCGGCGGCGCCGCGCTGCATGCCGAGCAGGTCAAGTGAGGGGGGCTCGCGGCCGGTCAGGATCGACAGGATGGTGTGGGCCTGGCCGCGGTGATGGGTCTGGTGGTTGAAGAGATGGGCCAGGATGTCAGTCCGCGGCTGTTCGTGTGGCTGGCCCGAGGTGGTGCGGTATTGCAGCGTGCCGGCGATGAGCGGTTCGGCGAGTGCGGCGACGAAGCGGATGATGCGCTCGTCCTCGTCGGCGCGGGCCAAGGCGAGGGTCTTGCGGTCGTCGTGGATGATGGCATTCAGGCGATCGGGGTGGTCGCCCTCGCCGGTCAGGCGTTTCATCCAGAGGCGGTCGGTGACCAGCAGGTGGTTTAGGGTGCCGTTCATGCTGCCGAAGAAGGCGCCGACGTCGCGGCGGTATTCGGCTTCGGGCAGGGCGAAGGCGGCCTGGTAGAGGCGGGCATTGGCCCAGCGGTTGTAGGCGGCGCGCTGTTCGAAATAGCTCTTCATCGCCGGGCTTCCCTCGCATCGGTGCCGTGTTGCGGTGCAGTAAAGCAGGTTTCGCGGCGTAAATCATTCGCCTTGCCGCCTTGGCGACTGGCATCGGCGGGCGGCCACGGCTAGGCTTTGGGCGGAAACCGGCGGGAGGACAGGCCATGCGATCGAAGCTGCTCTATACGTGTCTCGGGTTCGCCGTTGCCGGCGCGTTTGCCGCGGTCCCGCAGGATGTTGCGGCGCAGTCTTCCACCGTGTTGCGGGTGGGGCAGCAGGACGAGCCGGATGCGCTGGATCCGGCGCGCAGCGGGACGTTTGCCGGGCGCATCACCTTCATGGCGTTGTGCGACAAGCTGTGGGATTTGCAGCCGGATTTGAGCTTCAAGCCGCAGCTGGCGACTTCGTGGAAGTGGTCCGAGGACAGCCGGGCGCTGACGATCACGTTGCGCGAGGGCGTGACGCTGCATGACGGCACGCCGATGACCGCCGAGGTGGTGAAGGCGAATTTGGAGCGGTATCGCACGGCGGCGGAGAGCAATCGCAAGGGCGAGTTGCGGTCGGTCACCGCGATCGAGGTGGTGGATGCCAAGACGGTGCGGCTGGTGATGAGCCAGCCGTTTGCGCCGTTGCTGGCGGCGTTGTCAGATCGGGCGGGGATGATTGCGTCGCCGGCGGTGTTCCAGCGGCTGGGGGCGGATTTCTTCAAGGAGCCGGTGTGCTCGGGGCCGTTCAAGTATGTGGAGCGGGTGGCGCAGGACCGGATCGTGGTGGAGAAATTCCCGGGCTATTGGGATGCCGGGGCGATCAAGATCGATCGGATCGTGTTCCGGATGTTGCCGGATACCACGGTGCGGCTGGTGAACTTGCAGGCCGGGCAGTTGGATATGTTGCAGGATTTGGCGCCGGCGGATGCGGGCAAGGTGAAGGCCGACGCCAAGCTGCGGTTGGTGACGACGCCGGGGCTGGGGTAT
Source organism: Asaia bogorensis (assembly GCA_945869965.1). GTDB lineage: Bacteria > Pseudomonadota > Alphaproteobacteria > Acetobacterales > Acetobacteraceae > CAMDGX01. The sequence continues at coordinate 12,655 of CAMBRC010000012.1, read as the reverse complement.
GCGACGATTGCATTCAACTTGGCCAACGGGGCGGCGAGCGACAATCCGATGGGGCGCAATGCCAAGGTGCGGGCGGCGTTCGAGGCGGCGATTGATCGGAACGTGATCAACCAGGTGGCGCTGGAGGGGTTGTTCGTGCCGAACAATCAGACAGAATTGCCTAGCAGTCCGTATTTCAACAAGTCTTTGCCGGTGCCGGGGCGTGACCTGGCGAAGGCGCGGGCGTTGTTGAAGGAGGCGGGCGTTGAGAAGCCGGTGTTCGAGCTGATGGTGGTGAAGACGCCGCGCGATGTGCAGGTGGCAGAGATCATCCAGTCGATGGCCAATGAGGCCGGGTTCGATGTGCGGGTGCGGGCGGGTGAGGTGAATTCGAATATCGCGGCGATGGGGCGCGGGGAATATCAGGGGCACATCAACAACTGGTCCGGACGGGCTGATCCCGATTTGAATATTTCGATCTTTATCGGGGCAGATAGTTTCCAGAACTGGGGGAAGTACAACAGCCCGGTGTTCGAGGCGGCGATGGGCAAGGCCCGGGCGGAAACCGATCCGGTGAAGCGGGCGGCGGCCTATGCCGATGTTACGAAAATCTATCTGGAGGATCGGCCGATGCTGAACCTCTACAATTTGACTTGGCTGTTTGCGCATTCGGCGCGGGTGAGCGGGTTTGTGCCGGTGCCGGATGGGTTGATCCGGTTCCAGGGCATGAAGCTGGACTGAGCGATGTTTCGGTTGGGGCTGGTTGGCGGCGGGCGGATGGGGCGGACGCACATGTCCGCCCTGGCCGCGGGCGGGGATATTCGGGTGGTGGCGGTGGCGGAGCCGGATGCCGCCACTCGGACGATGATTGAGGGGCCAGGCCTGGCGGCGCATGCCACGCTGGGCGGGATGCTGGATGCGGGTGGGTTGGACGGGGTGCTGATTGCGGTGCCGTCGCCGGTGCATGTTGATGTCGTCCGAGAGATTGCGGCGAGGGGGTTGCCGATCCTGTGCGAGAAGCCGTGCGGGGTTCGCGCCAGCATGGCGGCGGAGGCGAACGGGATTGCCGTTTCCGCGGGGATCGTCTTGCAGGTGGCGTATTGGCGGCGGTTTGTGCCGGCGTTGCAGGCGTTGCGGGCGCGGATTGAGGCTGGGGCGTTGGGCGGGCTGTATCACCTGGATGCACAGCAATGGGATGGGGCGCCGCCGGCGGCGCGGTTCCGGGCGACGTCCGGGGGCATCTATGTCGACATGATGGTGCATGAGCTGGACCAGTTGCGCTGGCTGTCGGGGCAGGATTTCGACGATGTGCGGGCGATGCCGTCGCTTGTAGAGGACGAGCACGTGGCTGGGGATGCCGAGTGTGCGACGGCGATGTTTCGGTTGTCTGGCGGGTCGACGGCGACGGCGACGGCGGGGCGGCGGTATCCCGATGGGGATTCGATCCGGGTGATGGTCTATGGCACGCGGGGGGCGGCGGATGTGCTGGTGCATCGGCCGTCCGAGGGGATCGATGTGATTGCCGAGGCGTTGCGGCGGCAGGCGGCGGGGTTTGCCGCACGGGTCGGCGGGGCCGAGGGGACGGGCGGGGCGACAGCGGCCGATGCGGTGGCGGCGCTGGCGGCGGCTGAGTTGGCGACGCCGGCGCTGGGGGCATGAGCACGCCGGGGGTGGTGCGGATTGGGATAAATCCGATCACCTGGACCAATGACGACATGCCGGAGCTGGGCGGGGATATTCCGCTGGCGACGTGTTTGGCCGAGACGAAACTGGCGGGGTATGCCGGGACGGAGATGGGGGGGAAGTTTCCGCGCGAGGCAGGCGAGCTTGGGCCTTTGCTGGCGGGGCATGGGCTGGCGCTGGTGTCCGGGTGGTTCGATGGGCGGCTGCATGAGCGCGGGGTGGAGGCCGAGTGGGAGGCGGTGCTGCCGCATCTGACGCTGTTGCGGGAGATGGGGTGCCGGCATGTGGTTTATGCTGATCTGTCGGGGGGGAAGCATGGGGATGTGCATCGGGCGTTGTCGGCGCGGCCGGTTTTGGCCGTGGGGGAGTGGGCGGGGTACGGGCGGAAGGTGACGGCGCTTGCGGAGCGGATGGCGGGGTTTGGGGTAGGGATGGCGTTTCATCACCACATGGGGACGATCGTTCAGACGGATGCCGAGGTGGATGCGCTGATGGCGCATTCCGGGGCGGCGGCGGGGTTGCTGTTCGATAGCGGGCATTGCCTGTTTGCCGGGGGGGATCCGGCGGCGCTTTTGGCGCGGCATATCGGGCGGGTGGTGCATGTGCATTGCAAGGATGTGCGGGCGGCGGTGCTGGACGAGGCGCTGGCGGGGGATTGGAGTTTTATGGGGGCGGTGTTGAAGGGGGTGTTCACCGTGCCGGTGGATGGGTGCATCGATTTTGGCGGGCTGCTGGGGCAGCTTGCTGCGGCGGGATATGGCGGGTGGCTGGTGGTGGAAGCGGAGCAGGATCCGCGCATTGCCCATCCGTTGACGTATGCACGGATGGGGTTCGAGAGTTTGCGGACGACGGCGGTGACGGCGGGGTTGGCGGTGGCGGCTTAGCCCTATTTGCGAACCACGCTGGCGGCAATCGTGTCAAACTCGGCGGCGATCTCGGCGAAGGCATCCTCGGCGGCCATAGCGAGGATGCGCAGGTGGCCGTCGGGCAGGAAGGTGACCCACTGGACGAAGCGCATGGCGGTGCCTTCACGGGTGCGGCCTTGGCCGGCAAGGCGGATGGTGTCGCCGGCTTCGGTCGGCAGGGCGCGGCGGACTTCGGAGAGGCCGCCGAGTTGGCGGGAGAGGAACAGGGCGGCTTCGATGCGGTCGGCCGGCCCGATGGCGGCGCCGGACGCGAAGGCGATGGCGATCAGGGGGTTGCCTGGCTTGCCCTGGCGCCCGTCCGGGGTGAGCACGGCGCTGTTGCCCGCGAGGGTCTGGCCGACCTTCAGGGTGGTCCCTTCGGTGAGGCGGAATGGCAGGGCGGCGAGCTTCTGTTCCAGGGCGAGTGGGGCGAAGGCGAGGGTAGCGAAGGCTGCACGCATCGCGGCGTCAGTGGCGGGATCGGCCGGTGCGGGGATGGTGGCAACGACGAGGCCGGTGGCGGTGGCCTGACCGGATTGGGCGGGGACGACCAGCATCCACTTGGCCAGGGTGCGCTCGCCGGTGCGCTGGGTGCCTGTGATGAGCAGGCCGGTGCCGACCGGGGTGGCGAAGGGCTCGCGGGCGATCAGGTCGATGCCGCTGCGGGCCAGGGCCTCGGCGGTCATGCCGCGTTCGATCTGCGCGTAGGCGCCGCCTGGCATCTCGCTGAGGACGATGCTGGTGCCGGGTTCAGCGGGGTGGACGAAGCCGGTGAGGTCGGCGGCGGCGGCGTAGCCGGGGGGCGGGGCGAGGCCGAAGGCGCTGCCCGAAGGGGTGATGACGGGCTGGGCGAGGGCGGCGGCGCAGGGTGCGATGGCCAGGAGGACGGCCACCGCAATGCCCTGCACGCACCGCCGCAGGCTCAAGCGGACAGGCCGAGGCGGTAGAAGCGGTTGGCAGCGCCGAAGAACAGGTCGTTCTTCTCGCTGGCGCTCGCACCCTTGGCCAGGAGTTTGCAGGCATTCCAGAAGACCTGGTACGAGTAGCTGCCCTTGTCGACTGGGAAGTTGCTTTCGAACATGCAGCGGCTGGCGCCGAAGGCTTCGATGCAGGTGTCGATGTAGGGCTTCCAGGCGGCGGCGAGGGTTTCGCTGGACGGGGGTTCCGCTTGTTCGTGGAAGTCGTAGCCGTTGATACGCATGCCGATGCCGCCGAGCTTGACCATGACGTTCGGGCATTGGGCGAGTTTCTTGATCGAGGCGGCCCAGACCGGGAAGATCTCGGCGCGCTTGCCGGCGTAACGGCCGATGCCGAGGGGGCCGCCGACGTGGTTCAGCACGATGGCGGTGCCGGGGAAGGCGCGGGCGAGGTCGGTCAGTTGGTCGATCTGCGGGTGGTAGAGCCAGCCCTCGAAGGACAGGCCGTTGGGGGCGAGTTTGGCGAAGCCTTCGCGGAACTTCGCGTCCATCAGGAGGTTCGGGGGGGCGGGGTTGCCGGGGTTGTTGAGTGCTGCGTCGTCATCGAAGGCGACGATGTGGCGGATGCCGCGGAAGCGGCCGTTGCCGGCCCGGATGTGGGTTTGCAGGACGTCCTCGACGGCGGCACCGAGGGTGAGGCTGGCGTGGCTAACGATGCCGGCGTTGACCTCGGTGGCGGTGCCGTAGACGCCGCTGGCGGACATGGCGGCGACGCCGTTGGCGAACTCGGTTTCGCCGATGGGTTTCATCCCTTCGGGACCGGTGGCGCGGTGGAAGGCGCGGCATTGGATGAAGACGGTGGCCTTGATGTTGTGGCCGCTGGTGGTGTCGGCGAGCAGGTCGTGGACCATGTATTGCCAGCCTGGCCGGTCCCAGAGGTGGTGGTGCGGGTCGATGATCGGCAGGTCGGGTTCGAGGATCAGCTCGTTGCGGCGGGAGAGCCAGTCTGCGCGCGGCATCAGGTAGACGCTGTTCTGGGCGGCGGTGGGGGGCGGGGTGGCGGACATGGTTCTCTCCCGGGTTTTCACGGAGTTTCGGGGACGAGGCGCTCCCATGCAAGCTCGCGGTGGATTTCGCGGCCGTCGATGATGCGGGCGGGGGGACGGAGGATCATCAGGCGGCCTTCGAAGCGGGCGGCGCGGATCTGGTCGGAGCCGAGCCAGTCCGGCGTGTCGGCGCCGTCGACGACGGTGTGCAGGGTGGTGCCGTCGAAGGTATAGGCGCCGATGTAGGAGCGGTAGGCGCGTTTGGTGCCCGGCGTGAGGGTCGGACGGCCGTCGGAGAGGACGGCGAGCATGCGGCCTTCGGCGGTGAGGGTGACGATGCCGAGCGGGGTGGGGCCGTAGGTTTCGGGGGCGGGGGTGCCGTCTGTGGTCCAGGCGCGGGTGGAGACGAGGCGCCAGTGGCCGACGATGTTGGTCATGAGTGGAGCTCCAAAAGAAGGTGTTCTTTTTTGAAAAAAAACCAAAAAACTTTTATTCATTTGGGCTCGGCCATAATGGATGAAGTTTTTTTGCTTCTTTTTGTTCACAAAAAGAAGAGTCTTGCTTCATTTCGGCTTCCAAGTGCCGTCGGCGATGATGCGGTCGTCGAGGCGCTTGAGGCGCGGGTGCACGGCTTGGTGTCCTGAGGTGGGCCCCGCGGTGGGTGCGGGGCCCGTGGTGCGTCAGGCGGCGCGCATCAGCGGGCCGCGGGTGGTGCAGAAGGCGTCTACCGCGTCGGCGAAGCGGTCGCATTCGGCCTGGCCGACCGGCAGGCTCATCGCCACCATGCCGCGGCGGGCGAGGTAGATGCCGACCTGGAGCATGTCGAAGAAGAAGAGTTCGAGCAGGGCTTCCTCGGCGGCGCTGGCGTCGTAGCGGCGGAGCAGCTGGCCGGTGCGGAAATGCGGCTGGATCATGCTGCCGATGCCGGTGAACTGCAGGGTGATGCGGTGCTTCTGGGCGATCTCGTTCAGGCGGGTGCGGAGGCGTTCGCCCTTGGCGTAATGGGCTTCGGCCGCCGCGCTGTCGAAGATCTCGCCCAGGGCGGCGACGCCGCCGGCCATGCTGAGGACGTTGTTGTTGAAGGTGCCGGAGTGGACCAGGGCGCCGGGCTGGGTGGAGTCGAAGGCGTCCATGATGGCGGCACGGCCACCGAAGGCGCCGATGTTCATGCCGCCGGCGAGATACTTGCCGAGCGCCGTCAGGTCGGGGTGCACGCCGGTCAGCTTCTGCAGGCCGCCGGAGGAGTGGCGGGAGGTCATCACCTCGTCGAACACCAGCACCATGCTCAGTTCAGTGCAGGCGGCGCGCAGGCCCTGGAGGAAGGGGATTGTGGCGGGGATGCAGCCGCCGGAGCCCTGCATAGGCTCCAGGATGACGGCGCCGATGCGGTCCTTGTGCTCGCGCAGCAGGGCGACGGTGCCGTCGAGGTCGTTGTAGTCGGACATGATGAAGTCCATCGGCGCGGTCATGGCGCCGGGGCCGCCGCCGGTGAAGGTCAGCACGCTGCCGTGGTAGCCGCCGCGGAACACCAGGATGCCGGCGCGCTTGGTGTGGTTCCGGGCCAGGGTGAGGCACATCATGTTCGCCTCGGTGCCCGAGTTGGTGAAGCGGACCTTCTCGATCGAGGGGAAGCGGGCGCAGACGAGTTCGGCAAATTTCGGTTCGTTGTCGCCGACCGCGCCCATGCCGATGCCGCGGCCGATGGCGGCCTGGACCTTTTCGAGGATGCGGGTCTCGGAGTGGCCGAACAGGCCGGCGGTATATTCGCCGCAGAGGTCGAGATAGGCATTGCCGTCGATGTCGGTGGCGTAACAGCCCTGACCGCCGGCCATGGCGGAGGGGAACGGGGCGTAATACAGGTTGGAGCGGGTGTTGCCGCCGGGCATCACCATCTTGGCCTTTTGGTGCAGGGCGGCGCTCTTGGGGCGGGCGGCGGCGTAGCGCTCATGGGCCTCGGCGATGGCGGTATCGAGGTCGCTGTTGCGCGGGGCGGCGGTGGTGGCGGACATGGCGGACTCCCTGTAATCGCTCGAACAGCCGCCCGCGGGCTGGCGCGATGCGCGCGGGCGGACATGGCTCGAAGCAGTCTAGCGCAGTCTTTGCCAATGCAAAGACCGAAGCCGTTGGTGTGATGCCGCTGTCGGCTGGCGTTCAGGATATCTGGTCGACAGCCGAGGGGTGCAGTTCGGGCCGGTAGCCGGCGCGCAACACTTCGACGGTGCAGCGCGGGGTGAGCACCGGCAGCACCGCATCCGCAGCGGCGGCGACCGCTCGGCCATAGCCCGCTGGGGTGTAGGGGAACAGCCTTCCGGCATCGAGCAGTGCGGCGCCATATTCGGCAAGGACGTAGCAGCCATCTGGCAGGCTGCCGAGAGCAGCAGCGTGGCGGCGCGTCTTGCGCTGGCCTGGCTCCACCCGGTCGGCGTGCAGGCGGGCGTTCATCGCGGGTGCCGTTGGGGGCTCGTTAAAGGCGGTTCGCCACGCCGATTGGAAACGGCGGTAGTCGGCGCGGCGGCATTCGGCGCAGGGGCGGTGGCCGGCGGCCAGGGCGACGGCTTCGTCCAGGAAGAACAGCTCGGTCCAGCCGCGGCCCATGACTTCGCGATGGCGGCCGCGGAACGATAGCTGGCACGTGACCCAGCCATGGGTGGTCCAGCGCCGTCCGCCGAGCGTGCGGTCGTCGCGGTGGATGCGGCCGCGATTGCCCATGATGGTGCCGCGCGCAGGGTGGGCGACGATCTCACCGGTGGGCAGGACGCGGTTCTGCAATGGCATGACGGCGGTGTTCCTTGACTCCCATCGCCGAGCCTGCCGGTCACGCGGGCGGTTGCCAAGTCGGGCCAGGCATGCGGCAATCGGGCAAAGATCGAACGGAGGATACAGCATGGATTTCTCGGGCAAGGTGGCGCTGGTCACTGGCGGCGGCGGCGGCATCGGGATTGCCACCTGCCTCGGCTTTGCCAAGCGTGGCGCCAGGATTGTGGTCGTGGACCATGACGCGGCGCTGGGCCAGGCGGCGGCCGATGCGGTGAAGGTGGCCGGGGGAGAGGCGATCTTCGTGCGCGCCGATGTGTCCAAGTCGGCCGATGTGCAGGCCTATGTGAAGGCGGCAATGGATGCCTATGGGCGGATCGACTGTTTCTTCAACAACGCAGGGATCGAAGGCAAGATCACCCAGATCACCGAGATGGACGAAGCGGTCTGGCATCAGGTGATCGGGGTCAACCTGACCGGGGTGTTCCTGGGGCTGAAATACGTACTGCCGGTGATGCTGAAGCAGGAAAGCGGCACGGTGGTGAACACCGCCTCGACCGCGGCACTGTTCGGCGGGCCAGGGATGGCGGCCTATGTCGCGTCCAAGCATGGCGTGGCGGGGATCACCAAGGTGTCGTCGTCCGAAGTGGCGCGCTATGGCGTGCGGATCAATGCGATCTGCCCGGGCCCGGTGGAGACGCGGATGATGCGTTCGCTGGAATCGCAGCGGAACCCCACCGACCCCGAAGCCGTCCATGCTGCCAATGCCGCCGGGATGCCAACCGGGCGCTATGGCTATCCCGAAGAGGTCGCCAACGCCGTGATGTACCTCTGCTCGGACCTGTCCTCGAATATCACTGGCACCCAGCTCGTGATCGACAGCGGCCGCTCCGCCACCGGCGGCGCTGTGATCGCGCCGCGGAGGAACAGCTAGGGAGGAAGCAAGGCGGGGGCGTGGAGGAGGCGTGGCGCTGAAGGTCAGCGACCGGGATCAGAGATGTCGAAGCTCACTTTGCAACGTAACCCTGCCGGCGTGACGCCATCCTGATTGCGTAAAATCAGGCGAAGGCCGAATGTGCCGCTGGCGGGATCGAAGACAGGGTCCGCAACCTGGACCTCGGCGATGACCTCTGGCGTTTCCTGATGCGGCAGCGTCACGCGCCCCTGCGCGCCCGGGCGGATGGCGCCGAAGAAGCGCACCGGCGGATAGGCCTCGACATGCAGCGGGGTGACCGCGGCCAGCTCGACGATATGGGTGTCCTGATGGGCGAACTCGCCGGGGCCGAGCACGCGGGCGACCACCACCGCATCGATTGGGCTGCGGATGGTGCGCTGCGCCAGCGCCGCCTGGGCGCGGGTCAGCTCCAGTTGGGCGAGGCGATGGTTCAGCGTGGCGAGCGCCAACTCCTCCTGGGCCACGCGCATCGCGGCGCGCAGCTCGTCGACCCGCTGTCGGGAGATGGTGCTGGTTTCGACCAGTCGTTCGGCGCGCAGCAATTCGGTGCGGGCCAGCTCGGCGCGCACGCTGCGGGCCGAGACCTCGGCCGTGCTGGCGGCACGGGCGGTATGGAGTTCGAGGTCGGCAGCCTCCACCGCCGAATCAAGGCGAGCAAGCACTTGGCCGCGGACGACCCGGTCGCCGCGATCGACCTCGACGGCGTGCAGCGTGGTGGCAACCGGGGTGCCGATCTTGAGCGTCATCGACGGGCGGGTGACGCAATCGAACGCCACCTGGGCACGGGCTTCGCCGTCGGCGAGCGTGGCGATGACCATGGCCAGGATGCAACCATTGCGCAAAAAAATGAGACGCTCCCCCGGTAGACGTGAAGAATATATATCAAGCCGTCAGATTGGCATGGTTTGCCGACGCTTCATGTGCTCTGATCAATCGACAATTTAAAATGACGTCGCCACCGCCATCATGACACGTTGTGTACGTGGGCGGGAAGCGGGGGCCGGGGGCGATCGCTCGATGGACGACAATTTGCACGCGGCGCGATTTGGCGCCCGCTTCGTACGCCATTCAACCAACGGCGCTATGCCCGCTGGCGGGCAGCCGCAGAAGCTGCTGCTGGAGGCGTTGGAGCCGCGCGTCCTGTTGAATGCGGACACGCTGGTGGTGCAGCTGGTGCAGCTGCCGGACCAGGCCCAGGGGCAGGACATCGTCATCCGGATGGCCGAGGAGGCCGTGGGCACCGGCACCGCGGCACAGTTGGTGCAGCGGGTGCAGGTAGTCGATGCCGCCGACGGCAATCGGCTGCTGGCCTTCGGCGACATGGCGGATATCCGCGCCATCGGCATCGCCGGCAGCGACGGGAACGATCGGCTGCGCATCGATGCCGAGAGCTTTGGCGCGCTGGCGCTGCCGCGAATCGAGTTCGCCGGCGGCGGCGGGCTGAATAGCCTGGTGATCGACGACAGCGATGCGCATCGCTGGCAGATCGACGGCGCCGGCGGCGGCAGCGTGGCGCGCGGCGGGGCAGTCGTGGCGGATTTCACCGGGGTGACGTCGCTGGACGGCACCGGGCGGGACACCTTGGCCGGACCGCAGGCCGATACGCTGTGGCGCATCACCGGGGCCGGCGCGGGCGAGGTGGCGGGGACGGCGTTCGCCGGCTTTGCGCATCTGGCCGGGGCGGCGAACAATGAGGATACCTTCAGTCTGGCGGTCGGCGGCGCCATGGCTGACGGCGTGGATGGCGGGGCGGGCGGATTCGACTCGCTGGTGTTGGAGGGCGGGCACAACACGGTCCTGATGACCGCGTTCGACGCCACCAGCGGCACGGTGCGGCTCGACGGGGCGCTGATCGCCTATACCGGGCTGGAGCCGGTGACGCTGCCCGGCAATGCCGTGGACATAACGCTGACGCTGAGCGGGGCAAACGACGTCGCGCGGCTAGAGGCGGGGCCGGCGGCGGGGCAGTTGCAGCTGCGCGCGGTCGGCACGGCTGAGACGCAGATCTTCACCGCGCCGACGGGGATGCTGACCATCGACCTGGGCGGCGGCGTCAATTCGCTGACCATTACCGCCGGGTTGACCAGCCTGTTCAAGTCGGGCCTGACCGTGATCGATGGCGGCGGGCAGGACACGGTTGTCATCAATTCCAGCCTGAACACGTTCGGCGGGGCGGTGGCCATTTCCGCCGATGCCATCCAGCTCCTGGCCAACAGGGTGCTCAACACGACGCTGGCCGGCGGCAATGCCGGCAACATCGCGCTCAACGCGCCGTCGATCGAACTGGTTGCGGGATCGCAGCTGATCGCCGATTCCGCGACCGCGGTGGACGGATCCATCAGCCTGACCGCGTCGGCGACCGGGCTGCGCGCGGCGATGCTGCCGAGCGACTTTACCAGCCGCGATGTGACGATCAAGCTGACCGGTGCGACGCTGACCGGCGGGGATATCACGATCTCGGCGGTGGCCGAGGACCTGTCGGGCGGGGACGATGCGGCGCCGTTCGCCACCGGCTTCATCGGTGACCTGCCCGGGCTTTTGGGCACCATCCCGGGCTACGACCCGGCCGAGGCGCTGGCGTTTGCCGGGATCGAAGTGTCCGTGGCGATGCGCGGGGCGGCGGCGCGGATCACGCTGGACGGCGCGACGCTTGCCAGCTCCGGATCGGTGTCGATCGCGGGCGAGAGCACGGTGCGCACCGAGGTGGATGCGATCGGGATGGTGGGAGCGGCCAGCGGGGTGGCGCGGTTCCATGCCGCCGCCGGCTATGCCCAGGCCAAGACCATCGCGACGACGACACTGACCGGGGCGACGACGATCACCGCGGCGGGCGACGTGGCGGTGACCTCGATGGGCGACAGCAGCGCGATCGCATCGGCAGTGGCGTCGGCCGATTCGGTGACCGCCCTGGCCAGCAAGGTGGACGGCAAGGCGACCTCGATCGCGGTGGCGATCGCGCGCAACGACCTGACCGCGACCACCAGCGTCGGCACCGGGGTGAACATCACCGCAGCGGGCAGCGTCAACATTCTGGCCACCGGGCGGGAGGAGACCAGCACCAATGCCGAGACCCAGGCGCGCGACAGCGGGCTGGCCGGGATCTCGGTGGGCTTGGCGTTCGACGATGCGACCGTGTTGGCCAGCATGGACGGCAGCGCGACGGCTGGGGGCACGCTGACCGCGCGCGGCAGCTTCAACGGCGGCGGACCGGCAGTTGATATCGCCAGCAACCGGGTGACGCTGCCGGGCCATGGGCTGCAGCCGGGCGAGGCGATCCGCTACATCGCCGGCGCCGGTAACGCGGCGATCGGCGGGCTGGAGGATGGCGCTACCTATTACGTACTGCCGGTCGATGCCGACACGATCCAGCTTTCCGATGCGCCGGTCATCGCGCTGGATGCCGCGGGCACTGATCCACTGGCGCAGCATTCGCTGACCGAGGTGACCAACCTGGAATTCAGCCTGGGCGCGATCGACTCGGCGGAAGATACTGGTCTGCCCCCCTTGAAGTGATCCACCCACAATGGGGCAAGATTGCCGGAGGAGGATCGCATGGGACGCAAGCATCACAAGCCTGAGGAGATCGTGGCCAAGCTCCGTCAGGTTGAAGTTCTGACTGGGCAGGGTCGATCGATCGCGGAAGCGGCGCGATCGATTGAGGTCAGCGAGCAGACGTATTTTCGCTGGCGCGCGGAATATGGCGGCATGAAGACGGACCAGCTTAAGCGCCTGAAGGAGCTGGAACTGGAGAACATGCGGCTGCGGCGCGCGGTGTCGGATCTGACGCTGGACAAGCTGATCCTGAAGGAAGCTGCACGGGGAAACTTCTAAGCCCCGCTCGCCGCCGCGCCTGTGTGGAGACGGTGCAGAGCCGGCTCGGCGTGTCTGAGCGTCGCGCCTGCGAGGTGCTGGGCCAGCACCGTTCCACCCAACGCAAGGCGCCGCACACCGCCGATGACGAGGCGGGGCTGACCGCCGATATCATCGCATTGGCCACGACCTATGGCCGCTACGGCTATCGGCGGATCACGGCGCTGCTGCACGACGCGGGTTGGGCCGTGAACGCCAAGCGGGTGCAGCGGATCTGGCGACGAGAGGGGCTGAAAGTACCACAGCGACAGCCAAAGCGGGGCCGTCTTTGGCTCAATGACGGCTCCTGCGTCCGGCTGCGGGCGCGTTGGGTCAATCACGTGTGGTCCTACGACTTTGTCGAGGGACGCACGCATGAGGGGAGGAAGTTTCGGATGTTGTGCCTGATCGATGAATACACACGCGAAGCCCTGGCGATCCGGTTGAAGCGGCGACTGAACGCGCAGGACGTGATGGAGACACTGGCCGACGCGATGATCAGCCGCGGCACGCCTGGCTACATCCGTTCCGACAACGGACCCGAGTTCGTCGCCAAGGCGCTGCGGC
>CAMBRC010000011.1 GCA_945869965.1 Asaia bogorensis | reverse complement strand
GTGACGGGCGCGGGTCTCGGTCGTCCACATGCTCGGCCTCGCTGATCGATGCAAGGGAGTGAGTCACAGGTGGTTCGCGCCGGGCAAGCCAATCTTCCGGGCAACAAACAGAAGATTCAAATGACTCATAATCCTTCCGGACGGACACTAACGATTTTACGTCTCATACCAACCATCGGAACGCTTGACTCATCGAGGCAAGCAAGGCCGGGCTCTGCCCAAACCCGACAGGGGCCGAGCCCCCGGACCTCAACCCTATAAAAAGTAATTGGGGTCTGGGGCCGTCGGCCCCAGCGGGTCGAGGGCAGAGCCCTCGCCTTCCTTCCCTTCGTCTGGGTCAATCATTCCAATGGTTGGTATTAGTTCTGCATCAAAGTGCCAACCAGTTGCTGTCGACTGGCCCTGCAACCGTCAGGCGTATGGTCAGTTCGGCCACGCTATCGCCATTGATGTCCCCTTCGATGAGCTGGGTTGTCCCCTCATCCGTCCAGCGCAATTCTCCGGCCACGCCGCCGAACGCTGCGGCGCCGATGAAGCTGAAGGCATCGTTGAACCCGGTCCCGGCAATCGCGTCGATCGCCGAGAGGTCGAGGATTTCCAACAATGCGCGGTCAAGATCGCCGATCGAGACCGTGCTGGTCGCGGCGCTGCCGAGTGCTCCTGGGGTGAAGATGAACTGGTCGGCCGCGGCCCCGCCCAGCACAACGTCGTTGCCACCCGACAGGATGAACACGTCGGCACCGTCAGCGCCGGACAATGTGTCGTCGCCGAGCCCGCCATCCAGCGCATTGGCCGAGCCATCGCCGGTGAGCGTGTCGTTGTCAGTGCCGCCGATCACATTCTCGATGTTGCGAACGACATCTTCGGCCACGCCGCCGACCGTTGCCGTGGCGTCGGCGGCGCCGTTCAACGTCAGCACAACGGCAGTGGTCTTGTCGCTGAAGCTGACGGTGTCGGTGCCGGTTCCGCCGTTGATCGTGTCATTGCCACCGGCGCCTTGCAGGAAGTCGGCGCCAAGCCCGCCGTCCAGCGTATTGGCGGCACTGTCGCCGATGAGAATGTCGTTGCCGCTGCCGCCGACCACGTTCTCGATGTTGCGGATCGTGTCTTCCGCCACGCCATCGACCGTCACTGTCGCGTTGGTCGAGGTGTTGAGCTCGAGCACCACCGCGTCGGTCTTATCGCTGTAGTCTGCGGTATCTGCGCCTGCGCCGCCGTCGAGGACATCGCTGCCTGCCCCGCCGCGGAACTGGTTGCTGGCTCCGTCGCCGCTCAGCGTGTCGGCCGCGGTTCCGCCAAGGATATTTTCGATGTTGCGGATGACGTCCTCCGCGACACCGCCGACAGTCACCGTTGCATTGGTCACGGTGTTCAGCGCCACAACCACCGCGGAGGTTTTCTCGCTATAGTTGGCAGTGTCGGTGCCGCCCCCGCCGTCCAGTGTGTCCTCGGCGCCAAGCCCTTGAAGGATATCGGTGCCCAGGCCGCCCGAGAGGATGTTCGCCTGGCTGTCGCCGGTCAGCGTATCGTCGCCCGAACCGCCGGTTATGTTCTCGATGTTGCGCACGGTGTCTTCGGCGGCACCGCCAACCGTCGCCGTCGCATTTGAGGCCCCGTTCAGCGTCAGCACCACGGCGCTGGTCTTGTCGCCGAAGCTGACCGTATCGGAGCTACCGCCACCGCCGTCGAGTACGTCGCTGCCAGAAGCGCCCCGCAGGGTGTCGTTGCCCAGGCCACCCGATAGGGTGTTGGCATTGCTGTCGCCCGTCAGCGTGTCGTCGTTCGAGCCACCGATGACGTTCTCGACGTTGCGCACTGTGTCCTCGGCGAGGCCACCCACTGTCGCGGAGGCACTCGAGCTGCCGTTCAGAGTGAGCGCCACGGCACTGGACTTGTCGCTGAAATCCACCGTGTCACCACCGCCGGTGCCGCCATCGATCGTGTCGTTGCCAGCCGCGCCGCGCAACATGTCGTTGCCCCCGCCGCCGGTCAGCGTGTTGGCCCCGCTGTCGCCGGTGAGCGTGTCATTGCTCGAACCGCCAGTGATGCTCTCGATGTTGCGGATGGTGTCTTCGGCCACGCCATTGACCGTCACCGTGGCATCGGCAGCACCGTTCAATGTGGCGATGACCGCTTGCGTCTTGTCGGCATAATCCGCGACATCGCTGCCGGCGCCACCATCCAGCGTGTCGGCATCCGCGCCGCCGCGAAGCGTATCGTTGCCATCGGCGCCGTTCAGGCTATCCGCCCCGGCACCGCCGGTCAGCGCATTGGCGATATCGTCGCCGGTCAACGCGTCAGCGCCGGAGCCACCGATCACGTTTTCGACGTTGCGCAGTGTGTCTTCCTCCACACCGTCCACATTGACGATTGCGTCAGTACCCCCGTTCAGTGTGACCGAAACACTCGTGGTCTTTTCGGCATACGACGCGGTGTCGACACCGATCCCGCCGTCGAGCACGTCGGCGCCACCACGGCCGGTCAGGATGTCAGCACCGCCGCCGCCGGCGAGAAGGTTGGCCAGGTCGTCGCCGGTGAGGGTATCACCCGCCGAGCCGCCAGCGATGTTCTCGAAGTTGCGGATGCTGTCTTCCGCGATGCCGCCCACGGACACGGTGATGGCGGTGCCGCCGTTCAGGGTTGCCACAACCGCCACGGTCTTTTCGGCATAGTTCGCCGTGTCGACACCCGCACCGCCATCGAGGATATCGTTGCCGCCGCGGCCGCTGATCGTGTTGGCCAGGGCATCACCGGTGATGGTGTCGGCCACGGTGCCGCCAATGACGTTCTCGATGCTCACGACCGTGTCTTCGACGATGCCGGCAACGCGGGCGATCACGGCGACTCCGCCGTTGAGGCTGAGCTGTATCGGCGCGGTCATTTCCGCGAACGATACAGTGTCGCTGCCGGTTCCGCCGTTGATCGTGTCCAGCCCGCCCATCCCGGCCAGGAAGTCGTCGCCGCCGCCGCCGATGAGCATGTTGAAGGCGCCATCGCCGGTGATAGTGTCGTTTCCGGACCCGCTGGTGACGTTCTCGATGTTGACCATCCGGTCGGCGGCTACGCCGCCAATCGTCGCCTGGGCCGAGGTTGCACCGCTGAGAACGAGCACCACGGCTTGGGTCTGGTCGGAGAAAAGGGCCGTGTCGCTGCCGGTGCCGCCGTCCAGGGTATCCAGACCGCCGAGGCCTTGCAGGATATCGTTGCCAGCTCCGCCCTTGAGCACGTTGGCCAGGCTGTCGCCGATCAGCGTGTCAGCCGCGGCGCCGCCGGTGATGTTCTCGATGTTGCTGATCGTGTCTTCGCTCTTGCCGGCGACGCTTACCACCACGGGGCTGGCGCCATTCAAGGTGACAACGACGCTGGTGGTCTTTTCCGAGTAGTCGGCAGTGTCGAGCCCGCCGGCACCATCGAGGGTGTCGTTGCCGGCACGGCCGGAGAGTGTGTTGGCCAAGCCGTCGCCAGTGAGGGTGTCGGCCGCGCTGCCGCCGATGATGTTCTCGACGTTCTGGACCGTGTCTTCCGCCACTCCGCCGATGCTGACCGCGGCATTGGTCGCCCCGTTCAGGGTAACCGAAACCGCCACCAGCTTCTCGGCGTATGACGCCGTGTCGCTGCCGATGCCGCCATTCAATGCGTCGGTGCCACCGCCGCCGATCAGCAGGTCGTCGCCGGCGTCGCCGGCCAGCGTGTCGCCGCCCAGCCCGCCGTTCAATGTGTTGGCCGCGCTGTCGCCGGTGAGGATGTCGCTGGCGCTGCCGCCGGTGATGTTCTCGATGTTTCGGATAACGTCTTCGGCCACACCGTTGACGTTCACCGTCGCATTGGTGGCCGTGTTGAGGACCACCGAAACCACGCTCACCTTGTCGGCGTAGTCGGCGGTATCGGTGCCGGCCCCGCCATCCAGCTCGTCGTTGCCGGCGCGGCCGGACAGGGTGTCGTCGCCATCGCCGCCGGCCAGCTTGTTGGCGAGGCTATCGCCGGTCAGCACGTCGGCGCCAATGCCGCCGACCACATTCTCGATGTTGCGCAGGGAGTCGGCGGCAATGCCGGCGATCGATGCCGTGGCGTTCAGCGCGCCGTTGAGCGCGACCGAAACCGGCAGCACCGCATCGCCGTAATCGGCGGTGTCGATGCCGGTATTGCCGTCGAGCACGTCCAGCCCGCCGCCACCGCGCAGCGTATCGTTGCCCGCGCCACCATCGAACGTGTTGACCACGGAATTGCCGATGAGGAGGTCGTCGCCGGATCCGCCGATCAGGTTTTCGATGTTGCGCAGCTGGTCCTCGTCAACGCCTCCCACCTTCACGGTCGCGGCGAATGGCTGGTTGAGGTTAACGATGACGGGGGCGATCTTGTCGGCGAAGGAGGCGGTGTCGATTCCGAGCCCACCTTCCAGGATGTCGTTGCCGCCACCACCGATCAGGAGGTCGTTGCCGCCGCCGCCATCGAAGAAGTTGGCCATTGCGTCACCGACCAGGACATCGCCGGCCGACCCGCCGACGACGTTCTCGATGTTGCGCAGCGTATCCTCGGCGATGCCGTCAACCGTCAGCGTGGTATTGATCGCGCCATTGAGCGTGACGGAAACCACCAAGGTCTTGTCCGAGTAAACCGCGGTGTCCAGGTTCGCACCGCCGTCGAGCGTGTCGGCACCACCGCCACCGGTCAGTGAGTCATCGCCCGCGCCGCCGGACAGGGCATCGGTCCCCAGGCCGCCGGTCAAAGTGTTGCGCAGGACGTCGCCAGTCAGCGTGTCATCGCCGCTGCCGCCCATGATGCCCTCGAAGTTGCGCACCTGGTCTTCGGCCACGCCATTGACCGTGGCGGTCGCCACGTTTGCGCCGTTCAGGGTCAGCACAACCGGCTGCGTCTTGTCGCGGAAATCCACTGTGTCGGCGCCAACGCCGCCATCGAGTATGTCGATCCCGCCGCCGCCGCGGAGCAGGTTGTCGGCACCGTCACCGGTGAGGATGTCGGCTGCCGAGCCGCCGAACACCCGCTCGATGTTGCGGATCTGGTCGTCGTTGACGCCGTTGATCTTGACCGTGGTGGCGATGCTGCCGGTCAAGGTGACCACGACCGACTGCGAGGCGGTGTCGTAATAGGCAGTATCGAGGCCGGTTCCGCCGTCGAGAATGTCGATGCCGCCGCCGCCGCGGAGCAGGTCATCGCCGCCGCCGCCATCGATGACGTTCACCAATGCGTCGCCGACGATCTGGTCGATGCCGCTGCCGCCGACGATGTTCTCGATGTTGCGGATGATATCCTGGGCAACCCCGCCGATCGTCACCATGGCGTTTGTGCTGCCGTTGAGCACCACCGAGATCGGGCCTGTCGTGTCAGAGTAAATGGCGGTGTCGATGCCGGTGCCGCCGTCGATGATGTCGATGCCGACGCCGCCAGTGATCCGGTCGGCGCCGCCGCCGGTCACATTCTCGATGTTGCGCAGGGTGTCGTCGTTGATACCGCCAACCTTGGCGATCACCGGCAGGCCCCCGTTCAGGGTCACGACGACCGCCAGGGTCTTGTCGGCGAATGACGCGGTGTCGCTGCCCAGCCCGCCGTCGAGCACATCGAGCCCGCCCATGCCGGCCAGCGTGTCGTCACCGGCGCCACCGGACAGGGCGTTGACGAGCAGGTCGCCCTGGAACGTATCGTCGCCCGATCCACCGATCAGGTTCTCGATGTTGCGGATTGTGTCGTCGGCGCTGCCGCCAACGGTCACCTGGGCCGCAGTCGCGCCGTTCAGGGTGACGGCAACGGCATCGGTTGCCTCGGCATAGCTCGCCGTATCGATGCCCGCGCCGCCATCGAGGATGTCGGCGCCGCCTCGTCCGGACAGCGTGTTGGCCAGGCTGTCGCCGGTGATCGTGTCGCCAGCCGTACCGCCGATGATGTTCTCGATATTGCGGATTGTGTCCTCGGCGACGCCGCCGATGGTGACCGTGGTGTCGGCGGCGCCGGCCAGCGTCATGACGACGGCGGCCGCGCTCTCGGCGTAGCTGGCGGTGTCGACACCGCCATTGCCGTCGAGCACGTCATTGCCGGCCAGACCGGCCAGGATGTCGTCGCCCAATCCGCCGTCGAAGACGTTGGCGAGGCTGTCGCCGGTGATGGTGTCGGCGGCCGTGTCACCGGTGATGTTCTCGATGCCGCGCAGTGTGTCCTCGGCCACGCCGCCGATCATCAGCGACACATCGCTGTCGCCGTTCAATGTCACGACGACCGAGGTGGTCTTCTCTGAATAGCGCGCCGTGTCCGCGCCGGTCCCGCCATCCAGCACGTCCTTGCCGCCGAGGCCGGTCAGCACGTCGTCGTTGGCGCCGCCTTGAAGGGTGTTGGCCTGGGCATCGCCGGTCAGGGTATCCGCGCCGGAACCGCCCTTGATGTTTTCGATGTTGACGACGCCATCAGCGTTCACGCCGCCGAGCTTGCTGGTGGCGACAATCGCGCCAGACAGCGTCAGGGTGACGCCGAGTGATTGGTCAGAGAAATCTGCGGTATCGATGCCGCTGCCGCCGTCCAGCATGTCCACCCCGCC
Organism: Asaia bogorensis; assembly: GCA_945869965.1. GTDB lineage: Bacteria > Pseudomonadota > Alphaproteobacteria > Acetobacterales > Acetobacteraceae > CAMDGX01. Next base: position 58,252 of record CAMBRC010000011.1, on the reverse strand, counting down.
GGCGCCCATGAGGATGTCGTTGCCGCCGCCGCCACTCAGGGCGTTGGCCAGGCTGTCACCGGTCAGGATGTCGTTGCCGTTACCGCCGGTGACATTCTCGATGTTGCTGATGGTGTCCTCGGCCACGCCGCCGACAGTGACCGTGGCGGCGATCGCGCCGTTGAGGGTCACTACGACGGGGGTATTTTTTTCCGTGTAGAGGATCGTATCGATCCCGCCGCCACCGTCGACCGCGTCCTTGCCGGCAAAACCAGCCAGGCTGTCATTGAAGGCCGAGCCGCTGATGGTGTCGTTGCCCGAAAAAAGGCCCGAAGGGTTCATCGACGCAGTGGGGAAAGCGGCGAAAGCGATCGCAGTGCCGACCGGCACGCTGATGCCAGACAGCACATTCACACTGGCGGCGGAGACAAAGCGCTCAATCGCGGTAATGTTGCCGCTGTTCGGCGCGCCAGCGGCATAGGTGAAGGTGCCGGTGACATCAAGGTATTCAGTGGCGGAGAGTGTCAGGCGGAAGCCGCTGGGCGATACGGTGATTGTGCTCGCAGAAATTTTGCTGAATCCGGCGAAGAAATTGATGGTCTTGAAATCGTTCGCTGCGGTCGACGAGAACTGAGCCATTTTGATTCCTAAATTTATTAAGCAACAACAGAGTTATGCGTCGAAAATGAGAAATTAATCGTGCAATTTTTGTTTCTTTTTTTGCAGATTATGCCGAAGGGGGTTGTTGCGGTCGGTGTGGCGTGATCGAACGCGGAGCGGGTCGGCGAGGTCTAGACGGGATCAGATCTCGTTGTCGACCTGGGGTTCACTTTCACGTTGCTTGTAATTTTTTATGAAGCGTAGTGGGCATATCAAGCGCTCAGCTCTGTTCACTCCGGACTAGACCATGATGGCCGGGGAGTGGTTTCAGAGACCTTACCGGAGTAGCTGTTTTTGGAGAGCCCATCCGGAAAGAAGTTGAGTCGTAGGAGTCGGATGTGATTCTCTGTTCCGCGTGACGGTTCGCGGAGGGGATGATGACCTGGACGGCCGAACATCGGCGCGCGGCGGGTCGGCGCGGTTTGCGTTACCCGAGCGACATGACGGATCCGGAGTGGGCGGTGGTCCGGCCGTTGATCCGCCCTGCCAAGCGGGGCGGTCGGCCTCGGACGGTTGATGTGCGCGAGGAGCTGAAAGAGGTGGCTCGGGAAATTCGGACAGGCCGATCGTTGGATTTCCTGCCTGACGGCGGCGGTTTTGCCGCGGATCAGGGGCGGACATGACGAAACGAACACGACGGACGCACAGCCCGGTATTCAAGGCGAAGGTGGCGCTGGCGGCGATCAATGGCAAGAAGACGTTGGCGGAGCTCGCCAAGCTGTTTAAGGCGCAGTTGCAGGATGGCGCGGCCGGTGTGTTCGGTTTGGGCCCCACCGCTGTGCACGGCGGTGACAAACTCAGCCACTGGAGCGCCGGCGTTGTGCTGAGCGCGGCGGGGTAAAACCTGGCCGGTTGGTAGGTTGGCCTCTTTAGGGCCGGCGGGGATGTTTGCCGTGGAGGTCTATGCATCGGTTCGTCGGTTTGTGTTCGACGATGGGAGCAGCCGGCGCGAGGCGGCTCGCGTTTTTGGCCTAAGCCGTGAGACGGTGTCGAAGATGTGCCGGTTTTCGCTGCCGCCCGGCTACACACGGGTGAAGCCGATAGCGAAGCCGAAGCTGGGTCCACGGGTTCCGGTGATCGACGCGATCCTGGCTGCCGACATGACGGCGCCGGTGAAGCAGCGTCACACGACCAAGCGGATCTTCGAGTGTCTGCGCGACGAGCATGGCTATGGCGGCGGCTACACGGTGGTGAAGGACTATGTCCGGCTGAGCCGGGTGCGGGAGCGGGAGAAGTATGTGCCGCTGTCGCACCCGCCGGGGCAGGCACAGGTGGACTTCGGCGCGGCGGTGGGGGTGATCGGCGGTGTGCGGCAGGAGATCCATTTCTTCTGCCTGGATCTGCCGCAGTCGGACGCCTGCTTCGTGAAGGCGTATCCGCGGCAGACGACGGAGGCGTTCCTGGATGGGCACGTCGCGGCGTTCGGCTTCTTCGAGGGCGTGCCGCAGTCGATCCTGTACGACAACACCAAGATCGCGGTGGCGAAGATCTGTGGCGATGGGCGGCGCGAGCGGACCGGAGCCTTCACCGAACTCGTCAGCCATTATCTGTTCCGTGACCGCTTCGGCCGTCCGGGAAAGGGCCACGACAAGGGGAAGGTTGAAGGGCTGGTGAAGTATGCGCGGAACAACTTCATAACGCCGACCGCGGTAGCGGCGAGCTTCAGATGATCGGAACGCCATGCTGGCGCTGCGCTGCCTGGCCCGCCAGGCGGAGCCGGCCTTGCTTACGTCAGCTCGCTCCCAACAGCGCCGGCCCGGCGGGGCTGTCCCACGAGATGCGTGCCATGCTGTGGCAGGTGGGGCATGTCAGATGCCATTGCCGGTGCGCGGTGCCGCATTGGCCGCAGCGCCAGGCGGGGTCGGCGGGGGCGGTGACGGCGGCGTGCAGCAGGGGTGCGGCATCGCGCCCTTCGGCGGCGGCGATATCGGCCAGCAGTAGGTAGATGCGTTGGGTCGGGCGTGCCAGGGCGCGGGCGCGTTCGGCGTGGAAGCTGGCCTCGCGGCGCTCGCCGGCTTCCAGGGACAGGCGGCCCAGGAGGTATTGGGTTTCGGCGCATTCGGCGTTGACGTTGGAGAGCTTTGTGGCGCTGCGTAGCTTTGCCGCGGCGTCGGGCGCGTCGGCGAGCAGGAAGGCGGCGAGGTCCGGGTGGGGGGCGGCGCGCCAGGCGGCGAGGATAACCTCCTCGGCGCGGGCGTCGTGGCCTTCGTGCTTCAGGGCGCTGGCATGGGCGATGACGGCCGGCGGGAAGGTGGGGTTGGCCTTCCAGGCTTGCCGGGCCAGCCGGGCGGCGGCTTCAGGATCAGCCTCGGCGGTCGCGGCGGCGGCAACGACCAGTTCCTCGGGCAGGTCAGGGCCGGCCAGGGCACGGGCGCGCGACCAGTCGCCGGTTTGCGTGGCCAGGCGCAGCCGGGCGTCACGCAGCCAGTTGCCACCGGGCTGCAACGCCTCGGCGCGGCGGGCGAGGCTGGTGGCTTCGGTCCAGTCCTCGCGTTCGACCGCCAGGCGGAACAGGCCGCGCAGGCCGAGGAAGGCGCCGTCGGGGCGGGCCAGCAGGAGCTGGTAGCACGCCTCGGCCTCGGCCCGGTTCCCGGCGAGGCGGGCGGATTCGGCGGCGAGCAACAGTGTTTGGGGTGTGTCGCCGAGGGCGTCGCGGGCGTGTCGGGCGGCGCGGCGGGCGGGCACGGCCTCGCCGGCGGCCAGGGCCACCAAGGCGCGGCCGACGGCGGTATCGCCGCCGCGGCGCTGGTGGTCGCGCCGCCAGAAGCGGAGCGCGCTGGGAATGCCGAGCAGCGCCATTAACAGGCGCAGCACCAGCAGCAGGGCGAGCAGCAGCAGGGCGCCGGCGACCAAGGCGACCGGGGTTGCTGCCTCGATGGTGTAGCCGAAGCCGATCAGCGCGACGGTGCCGGGCAAATGGGCGAGCCACCAGGCCAGGGCGACGGCGGCGGCGGTGGCGCTGAGCAGCCAAATGACGCGGCGCATTACTCGGCGATCCCGGGGGCCATCAGGGCGGCGAGGGCGGAGCGGGCGGCCAGCAGGCTGGTGGCGGCGGTGCGCCAGTCAACGATGGCGGCGCTGCCGGCGGGATCAAGGGCGTCCAGTGCCGCTACCGCGCCGGCGAGATCGCCGCTGCCGAGGCGCTCGCTGGCTTGCCCGAGCACGATGGCGGCGGGCGTGCCCACCAGCACGGTATCGCCGGCGCGCACCGTCACCAGGTTGAGCACGCGCTGCCAGATGCGCGCGCCGATGCCTTGCTCGGAATCGGCGGTGGGGCTGGCGGCGCGGGCGCGCTGGGCCGCGGCGGGGAAATCGAGGCGCAGTGCCGTCAGGGTCGGCGGCGCGCTGCTGGTGAAGCGGGTGAGGGCGGGTGGCGCGCCGGGAAGCTCGCCCAGGGGCTGGCCGGCGTCGAGCGCAATGACGGCGCGTTGCAGCCGGGCGAGGTGCAGCGTGCGGGCGGCGGCGCGCTCGGCGGCGAGCACGCGCTGGTCCAGCGCCGCCAGCCGGCCGGCCATCGCAGGGTCGGCGGCGACAGCGGCCGGACGTTGTTCCAGCGCGGACAGGCGGGATTCCAGTGGACGCAGGTCGGTGGCGGCCGACGTGGCGGGCTGACGCTGTTCGGCCTGGGCCAGGCGCAGTTGCAGCGTGCGCAGTTGCTCGCGCAGCGCCGCGACGTCGGCGGCTTCGGCAAACTGCTGCTGCTGGGTCCAGACCCATGTGAGCCCGGCAAACAGCAACACCACGGCCAGCGCGGTCAGCACGAACCCGGCGCCGCGCGAGTCGGCCGGGCGCGCGCGCGGGGCGGCGGATGTTGTTGCCGGCTTGTCGTCGCCGCCGGGAGCGGGCAGCGCGAGCGATTTGGCGGGGATGGCGGGGTCACTCATGGTTGGGATCCGCGAGCAGGGTCAGCAAGGCATCCTGGGTCGGCTGTGCGGCAACACGGAGGCGGCGCCAGGGCAGGGCGGCGAGCGGCGCCGCGACCGCCGCGGACAGCGCCAGCGCATCGACCGCCTTGAGGCACGCGACCGGCAGTGCGGCGGGCAACAGCGTGGCGAACTGCCGCGCCGTGGCCGCCGAAAAAAATAGTGCCGCCACGACCGTGCCGCGCGACAACGCCTCGGCGGCGGGGCGCGCGAGCATGTTTTGCGGCAGTGCAACATAGACCGTGCGGCGCCACACGGCAAACCCGGCGGCGCGCAATAGCCCGGCCAGCGCCATGCCCTCGCCGCGCGCTGTCGGCAGCAGCAGCGCGCCGTTCGCCGGGGTAAGGCTTCGCGCCACTAGCGCCGCCAGCGCCGTGGCGTCGCCGTTGGCACTGGTGACCGTTGCAAAGCCGGCGGCGCGGGCGCGGGCGGCGGTGGCATCGCCCACGGCCAGCAGCGGCAGGGCGTGCAGCGCGGCGGGCAGGGCCGGCAGGGCGTTGGCGCTGGTCAGCAGCACGGCCTGGATCTTGGCAGGCAACCGGGCGGGCAGGGGGCGGATGGCGAGCATCGGGGCGGCGATCGGCGTGTAGCCCAGCGCCGTCACGCGCGCCGCAGTGTCTTGGGCGCCTGGATCGGGGCGGGTGATCAACACGCCGCCAGGGGCATGGCCACGTTCAGCCAAGGATGTCCCGCGGCGTGTCGGCGCGCAGGCTGGCGCCGAGTTCGCTCCCCAGCCGGGCGGCATCTGCGCGATCGCCGGTGATGGCGCGGCGCAGCAGGAAGCTGCCATCGGCGCGGGCGACCAGGCCGGTGAGGCGGAGTTGGTCATCCGCTTCGATCGTCGCGTGGCCGCCGATCGGGGTGCGGCAGGAGCCGTCCAGGGCTGCCAGCAATGCCCGCTCGGCGCGCGAGACGGCGCTGGCGTCGGGGTCCTCGATGGCGGACAGCATGGTGCACAACTCGATGTCGTCCGCCCGCACGGTGATCCCGACAATCCCCTGGCACGCCGCCGGCAGCATCAGGCTGGGATCGAGCACCAGCCCGACCTCATCCTCCAGCCCCAGCCGCTTCATCCCGGCCAACGCCAGCACGGTGGCGCCGAAATCGCCGCGCCTTATGCGCTCGATCCGCCCGCCGACATTGCCACGAATGGTATCGAACCGCAGGTCGGGCCGCAGATGCGCCAATTGCGCCTGGCGCCGCAGCGAGGAGGTGCCGATCAGTGCGCCGTGCGGCAAGCAGTCTAAAGGCGCGGCGCCGGGGACGGCAGGAGCAGGCAGGATCAGCGCATCGCGCGCATCCTCGCGCACCAGCGTGCAAGCCAGCATGATCCCCGGCGGCAACTCGGTTTCCAGGTCCTTGAGCGAATGCACCGCAAAATCGATCCGGCGGTCGAGCAGCGCCACGTGGATCTCCTTGGCGAACAGGCCCTTGCCGCCGAGATCGGCCAGCCGTGTGCCGGCCGCCTGGCTAGCGTCGCCGGTGGTGCGGATGGGGTGTTCCTCGAACACATCCATGTCGCGCAGCACCGGACAGAAGCCGGACAGGCGCTGAAGGAAAAAACGGGTCTGCCACAGCGCCAGCGGCGAGCCGCGGGTGCCGACGCGCAGCGGTAACGGGCGGGCATGGGCGGGCGGTCGCTGGCGAATGGCTGGCTGACCGCTGGGGGGGTGGGCGTGTGCCATCGCGGTGTCCTATTACCAGTAGGCGGGAAAGGAAAGATCACGCATGCACGGCAGTTCCCCCCAAGGGACAGTTTCAGGGCCGGTTCTGGGGCCGGTTCTGGGGCCAGTTCTGGGTATCGAGACATCGTGCGACGAGACCGCCGCGGCGGTGTTGGCGCCCGACGGCACGGTGCTGGCCGAGGCGGTGCTGAGCCAGGCCGGGCATGCGGCGTTCGGCGGCGTGGTGCCGGAGATCGCGGCGCGCGCGCATCTGGCGCATCTGCCGGGGATCGTGGCCGAAGTGCTGACGCGGGCGGGCGTTTCGCCGGCGAAGCTGGCGGCGGTCGCGGCGAGCAGTGGGCCCGGGCTGATCGGCGGGCTGATCGTCGGCAGCGGTTTTGCCAAGGGCATGGCGCTGGCGCATCGGCTGCCGTTTGTCGCGGTGAACCACCTGGAGGCGCATGCGCTGACACCGCGGCTGCCGGCGCTGGGCGGGCTGGAATTTCCGTATCTTCTGCTGCTGATGTCCGGCGGGCACTGCCAGTGCGTGGCGGTCGAGGGCGTCGGCCGGTATCGCCGGCTCGGCGGCACGATCGACGACGCGATCGGCGAGGCCTTCGACAAGGTGGGAAAGCTGCTGGGGTTGGGCTGGCCGGGTGGGCCGGCGGTGGAGCGGTTGGCGCGCGCCGGCGATCCCGCGCGCTATGCCCTGCCGCGGCCGTTGCGCGGGCGGCCGGGGTGTGACTTCTCGTTTTCCGGGCTGAAGACGGCGGTGGCGCATCTGGTGGCGGCCTATCCCGCCGGGCCGCTGCCGGCGGGCGATGCGGCGGATATCGCGGCGAGTTTTCAGCGTGCCGTCGCCGACACGCTGGCCGACCGGGCGGGGCATGCAATCGCGATGTTCGCCACCATGCATGCGCCGAGCGCACTGGTGGTGGCCGGGGGGGTGGCGGCCAATGCGACGCTGCGCGCTGTCTTGACCGCCGTTGCCGCGAAGGCCGGGTTCGGGTTTGTGGCACCGCCGCTGCGGCTGTGCACCGACAACGCGGTGATGGTCGGCTGGGCGGCGATCGAGCGGTTGCGCGCCGGCTGGGTGGATGGGTTGGACCATGCGCCGCGGCCGCGCTGGCCGCTCGATTCCGCCGATATGCGGCCGGTCACAGTATGAACTACCGCCATGCCTTCCATGCCGGCAATCACGGCGACTGCCTGAAGCACGCGTTGCTGGTTTGGCTGCTGGCCGCGATGCAGCGCAAGCCGGGCGGGGTGTTCGTGCTGGACAGCCATGCCGGCGTCGGGCGTTACGACCTGGGCGACGGCCCGGCGGCGCGGACGGGCGAGGCGCAGCGGGGCATTTTGCGGCTGCTTGCCGATCCGCCGGCGGCGCTGGCGGCGTATGTCGCGCTGGCCGAACGCCTCGGGCTTTATCCTGGCTCGCCGTGGATCGTCCGCGCCCTGCTGCGCGAGCAGGACCGTTTGGCGTGTTGCGAGCTGCACCCCGAGGATTTTGCCGCGTTGCGTCGATTGTTCGCGCGCGATGCGCAAGTGGCGGCGCATCAGCGCGATGCCTGGGAGGCGATCGGGGCGCTGTTGCCGCCGAAAACCGGGGAGAAGCGGGCGCTGGTGCTGATTGACCCGCCCTATGAGGCGGTCGACGAATTCGAAAGACTGGCCGCCGGGCTGGCGCTGGCGCATCGGCGGATGCAGGGGGCGGTGCTGGCGGCGTGGTATCCGATCAAGCATCGCGCGCCGGTGCGGGCGTTTCACACGGCGCTGCGCGAGAGCGGAGTGCGCGATATTGTGGCGGCCGAGTTGTTCCTGCGCGCACCGCTCGATCCCGCCCGGCTGAACGGCAGCGGGCTGCTGGTGGTGAACCCGCCCTTCGGTTTCGAGGCCGCGGCGCAGCCGATGCTGGCGGCACTGCTCGACCGGCTGGGCGAGGGCGAGGAGGGGCAGGGGTGGGACGTGTTGCGAATCGTCGATGAGTAGCGTGCCGGTCCCCCGCGTGCAGGTCCCCCGCGTGCAGGTCCCCCGCGTGCAGGTCGCAAGCGTCCAGGTGATCGGCGCCGGCGCCTGGGGCACCGCGCTGGCGTTGCAGGCGTTGAGGGCGGGGGCGGGGGTGCGGTTGTGGGCGCGCGACCCTGCCAAGGTTGCGGCGATGGCGCGCAGCCGGGAAAATCCACATCTGCCTGGAGTGGCTTTGCCGGACGGCTTGGTGGTGGAATCCGCGTGGGCGCCGGCCGATATCGTGCTGTTGGCGATGCCGATGCAGGCCTTGCGCGGACTCGCGCCCAACTTGCCGGACGGGTTGCTGGTGGCGTGCTGCAAGGGCGTCGAGGCGGGCTCGCATCTATTGCCGCTGGAGGTGCTGGCGGCGATCCATCGCGGCCGGGCTGCGTGCGTGCTGACCGGACCCAACTTCGCCGGCGAGGTGGCGCGCGGATTGCCGGCGGCGGCGGTGGTGGCCGGTGCGGCGCGCGAGACGGTGATCGCCGCGCTTTCGACGCCGGATTTCCGGCTTTATGGCAACGACGATGCGATCGGGGCGCAGGTTGGTGCGGCGGCCAAGAATGTGGTGGCGATCGCCGCCGGGGCGGTGATCGGGGCGGGGCTGGGCGAGAATGCGCGGGCCGCGCTGGTCACCCGGGGCCTGGCCGAGCTGGCGCGTCTGGCGCTGGCGCTGGGCGGCCGGGCGGAGACGGTCAGCGGGCTGTCCGGGCTGGGCGACCTGTTGCTGACCTGCACCGGGCCGTCGAGCCGCAATTTCTCCTTCGGCCTGGCGCTCGGGCAGGGCCGGGCCATGGCCGAGATCCTGGCGGGACGCGATTCGGTGACCGAGGGGGTTGCGACCGCGCCGGCGCTGGTGGCGCGGGCACGCGATGTCGGCGTTGAGCTGCCGATCGCGGCGGCGGTCGCGGCGGTGGTGCAAGGGCGGCTGTCGGTGTCCGAGGCGATACGGCTGCTGCTGGCCCGGCCGTTGCGCGACGAGTGAGCGGCGCGCGGTTCAGCATGGCGGAGCGTTGACGTGGTCAGCGTTGATTAAATTGTGATCCGAAGGTTATTATTTGAACGAAGCATGACGGCTAGTCTGAACCGGCTTGGCTTTCATGCACCATAAGTGAAGGTTCCAGCGCGGGTGCGCCGGCTTTGGCGGCCCATCATTTTAGAAGAGGGTTGGGCGATGCGGGCAGGTTTGGGTGCGGTGGCGGTGATGCTGGCTACTGCGGGATCGGCGCAGGCGGCGATCTTTAACCTCGATTTCACCGGGGTGATCACCAACAGCAGCGACCAAGGCGGCGTGCTGTTCGGCAACGGGCCGACCGGTGGACAGAACGGGCTGGTGATTTCCGGGCAATACGTGTTCGACAGCGCGGCCTATCCCGACCAGAACGGCACGCCGTTCGTCGGCACCTATGCCCCCAACAACGGCCTGTTCCCGCAACCGCTGAACCTGATCGGCTCGTCCTTCACCATCAATGGCCAGAATTTTTCCGGCAGTGCCTACATGGGTCCGGCGACGCAGCATTCGCTGGAGTTCGTCTCGACCCAGGACATCCCGCCGGTCAACTTCGTCCAGCAGGACATCTACTGGATCAGCGATGCCAGCCAGAAGCTGCTGTGCTCGAACAACAGCGATCCCCAGACCTGCTCCGGCGGCGCGCTCGGCACGGCGCAGATCGCTTTGAAGCTGTTCGGCATCACCGACTGGCTGCCGAGCGATGCGATGGCGCAGCCGCTTGACCTTGACGCTGGCGAGATCACCGCCATCGTCAACGGGCCGGGCGGCGGGCAGACCAACGGCTACCTGCTGAGCGAGGAAAATGCGCTTCGCACCGCGTCGCTGTTCAACGCGGGCGGCGAGTTCAACCTGACCTCGATGCGGATGTACGAGGCGTCGCAGGAGCCGGTGGGCACGCCGGAGCCGGCCAGCTTGGCGCTGCTCGGCTTCGGGCTGGCTGGGCTGGTGGTCGCGCGTCGCCGCCACTGAGCCATCCCGCGCCATGGCGGCGCGAGCCCGCATGGGCTAAGCCCAGCGGATGCTGCGCGGCATCTTCACCGTCGGCGGCTGGACCATGGCCAGCCGCCTCCTGGGCTTTGTCCGGGACATCCTGATCGCTGCCCTGGTTGGCGCCGGGCCGGTGGCGGATGCGTTTTTCGTCGCCAACCGGCTGCCCAACCTGTTTCGCCGGCTGTTCGGCGAGGGCGCGTTCAACGCGGCCTTCGTGCCGTCGTTTTCGGCCCTGCTGACCCGCGAGGGGCATGACAGCGCGCGCGGGTTTGCCGAGGAAACGCTGTCGGTGATGGTGTTCTGGCTGCTGGCGCTGACGCTGCTGTGCATGATCGCCATGCCGGTTATCATGCTCGGCTTTGCGCCGGGGTTTTCCGATGAGCCGGCGAAATTCGCGCTGACGGTCGAGCTTGCCCGTATTGCCTTTCCCTATATGCCGCTCATCTGTCTGACCGCGCTGCTGTCGGGCGTGTTGAACGGGCTGGACCGCTTCGCGGCGGCGGCGGCGGCGCCGGTGCTGTACAACCTTGTCTCGATTTCCTGCATGCTGTGGCTGGTGCCGTTCGTGCCCAGCGTCGGCCATGCGTTGGCCTGGGGGGTGAGCATCTCAGGCGTGTTCCAGCTTGGCTTGTTGCTGGTGGCGGTGCGGCGGGCCGGGATGCGCATCACCCTGCCGCGGCCCCGGCTGACGCCGCGCATCCGCGTGCTGTTGCGCAAGATGGGGCCGGGCGTGCTCGGTGCCGGCGTCACCCAGGTCAACATGTCGGTCGACGTCATCATCGCCACGCTGCTGCCGGCCGGCACCGCCTCGGTGCTGTACTACGCCGACCGGCTCAACCAGCTGCCGTTGGGGGTGATCGGGGTGGCGGTCGGCACCGCATTGCTGCCGCAGCTTTCGCGCGCCGTCGCGGTCGCGCAGGGCGGCGGAGATGCGGATGCCCCCTTGCGCACCTTGAACCAGGCGATCGGCTACGCGCTGGTGCTGACGTTGCCGGCGGCGTTGGCGCTGGTTGCTGTCGGCGTGCCAGTGGTTGAGGTGCTGTTTCGCCGTGGCGCCTTCGATGCTGCGACCGTCACCCTGACGTCCCAGGCAGTGGCGGCCTATGCCGTTGGCCTGCCGGGCTTCGTGCTGTTGAAGGTGTTGACGCCCGCCTTCTTCGCCCGTGGGGACACTGCGATGCCGGTGCGCATCGGGTTGTGGTGCATCGCGCTCAACCTGGCGCTGAACGTCGTGCTGATGGGGCCGATGCAGCACATGGGTCCGCCCTTGGCCTCCAGCCTGTCGACCTGGGCCAATGTCGCCGCCCTTGTGGTGGTGTTGCTGCGGCGCGGCCACATGGTTGCCGACCGGATGTTGTTGGGCAGTATCGCCCGGATGCTGGCCGCGGGCGGGCTGATGGTCGGTGCGCTATGGGGGCTGGAGCGGGTTGCCTATGCCCCGCTGGCGGCCGACGCGCTGTGGCGCTGGGCCGGGCTGGCCATGCTGGTGGGCGGCGGTATGGCGGCCTATGCGCTGGCCGCGGTCGCCCTCGGCGTGCTGGACCTGCGGCGCCTGCTGGGCAGGCTGCGGCGGCGCAAGGATTGACGCCAACCGTGGTTCCGCCGGAAAACGCCCCGATCGATCAGGACACGAGCCAAATGCAACGCATCTTCTCGGGCATCCAGCCCTCCGGCATCCCCACCCTCGGCAACTATCTCGGCGCGATGCGGAACTGGGTGAAGCTGCAGGACGAGTACGACTGCCTGTACTGCGTGGTCGACCTGCATGCCATCACCCAGTGGCAGGACCCCAAGGAACTGGCCGCCCAGACGCGGGAGATGGCCGCCAGCCTGCTGGCCTGCGGCATCGATCCCGCGCGCTCCATCCTGTTCCACCAATCCGCCGTCCACGCCCATCTGCGGCTGGCCTGGATCTTCAATTGCGTTGCCCGCATGGGCTGGCTCAGCCGCATGACCCAATTCAAGGAAAAGGCAGGCAAGGATCGCGAAGCCGTCTCGACCGGGCTGTTCACCTACCCGAACCTCATGGCCGCCGACATCCTGGTCTATCACGCAACGCGGGTGCCGGTCGGCGACGACCAGCGCCAGCACCTGGAACTCGCCAACGACATCGCGCAGAAGTTCAACCACGACTACGGCGTCGATTTCTTCCCCGCCATCGAGCCGATGATCATGGGCCCCGCCGCCCGCGTCATGAGCCTGCGCGACGGCTCCAAGAAAATGAGCAAGTCCGACGCCTCGGACATGAGCCGCATCAACCTGACCGACGATGCCGACATGATCGCCGACAAGATCCGCCGCGCCAAAACCGACCCCGAACCTCTGCCCAGCGACGCCGCCGGCCTCGAAAACCGCCCCGAAGCCCGCAACCTCATCGGCATTTACGCCGCACTGACCGACACCGACCATGACGGGGTGCTGCGCGAGCACGGCGGCAAGGGTTTTTCCGCGTTCAAGCAGGACCTGACGGCATTGTTGGTCGCCAAGCTCGCCCCGATCGCCGACGAGACCCGCCGGCTGCTGGCCGACCCCGGCACGGTCGATGCCGTGCTGCGCAACGGCGCCCGCAAGGCGGAGGCCCTCGCCATGCCGATCGTCGAAGAGGCGGAGCGGCTGGTCGGGTTCCTGAAGGTCTGACGCCCGGCCGTCCCAACCTTCCAGGCCGCACCTTGCGCAAACCAGCGAACATCCGCTTCGGCCTGGACGACCGGCCGCCGCTGGTCGTCATCGCGGCCATCGCGGCGCAACAGACCACCGTGGTCTTCCTGTTCCTCTACATCGCCCTGCTGATCGGCCGCGAGGCTCAGGCCACCACTGGCCAGATCGTCACCTTGATCGGCATGACCTTCCTGACCTGCGGGCTCGGCACCATGCTCCAGGCCGTGTCCCGCCACGGCTTGGGCAGCGGCTTCCTCGCCCCGCTCAGCCCGTCGACCCCCTTCCTCGCGCCCTCGCTGCTCGCGGCTCAGATCGGCGGGCTGCCGATGGTTGCCGGCATGACGTTGCTGGCCGGGCTGGCCACCATGGCGATGGCGCGGTTGCTGAACCGGGTGCGCGCGCTGATGCCGCCGGAGATCGCCGGGGTGGTGGTGCTGATCGTCGGCCTGTCGGTGTCGATCACCGGGGTGCGCACTCTGCTGCGCGCGCCCGCCGGCGGGGCACCGGAGCCGGTGGACATCGCCATCGGCCTGGCCACCCTGGCCCTGGCGGTCGGGCTCAGCGTCTGGGGCCGTGGCGTGCTGCGCTGGGCCTGCGTGCTGATCGCCATGGTTGCCGGCACCGTCCTGGCCCTCGCGCTTGGGCGCCTGCAACTCTCCCCTGACTTCGATCTCGCGGCGCTTCCGGTCGTCGGCCTGCCGGATATCAGCGGCGCTGGCCTGGCCTTCGACGCCGCTCTGCTGCCGGCGTTTCTGGTGGCGGCACTGGCAGCGATGCTCAAGACGGTTGGCCTGGTCACCGGATTGCAGAAGGTCAACGACGCCGACTGGGTCCGCCCGGAACCGCGCAGCATCGCCGGCGGCGTGATGGCCGACGGGATCGCCACCGCTGTTGGCGGTCTGCTCGGTGGCCCCGGCGTGAACATGAGCGCCACCAACGCAGCCCTTCAGGGCGCCACCGGGGTCACCAGCCGGGTGATCGCGCTGGCCACTGGCGCCTGCTGCATCGTGCTCGCCTGCTTTCCGCGTGCCGCGGCCGTCGTGTCCCAGTTGCCCGGCCCGGTGATCGCCGCCACCTTGCTCCAGGCCGGCGCGGTGATGATGGCCAGCGGGATGCAACTCGCCACCGCCCGCTTGCTGGACACGCGCAAATCCGCCGCCGTTGGGCTGGCGGTGGTTGCGGCACTGTCGGTCGAGGTGGTGCCGCAACTGGCCGACTGGGTGCCGCCCGGCCTGCAACCGCTGATGACCGCCGGCGCGCTCGGCACGCTGGTGGCCATCGTGCTGAACGCCTTGTTGCGCATCGGCATCCGCCGGCAGATGGAGATCACTCGCCGCCCGGCCGCCATGACGCCGGACATCGTCGCCGATTTCATGGAGCGCGCCGGCGGTGCCTGGGCGTTGCGCGCCGACCTGGTGCGCCGCACCACCCATATCCTGAACTGGTGCCTGGAGGCGATCCAGGTGGCCGACCTCACCCGCGCCCCCGTCACCCTGGCGATCGGGTTCGATGAAGCGCGCATCGACGTTCGGCTGACCTATCGCGGCCTGGCGGTCACCCTCTCCGACCGGCCGCCGACGCCGGACGAGTTGCTGCATGACGACACGGCGCCCGCCCGCCTGGCCGGCCACATGATCCGCCGCCTCACCGACGGCGTCACGGTGCGCGAGCGCGACGGCGTGGTTGAATTGCGCCTGTTGCTCAACGACTGACCGCAACCGCGCGGATGTCCAGCACTCCATCCTCCCGAAACACCAACGCCCCGCGCGAAGCCGCCGTCTTGCGATGCGTATACAGCGTCAGCCACGCCGGATCCTCCCGCAGCATCCGATAGCACCGCCGGTACAACCCCGCCCGAACTGCGCCATCCAACGCCACCCGCGCCTCATCCAGCACCGCCTCCACCCCAGCATTGCGATATCCCAGCCACCACGACCCCGCCACCCGACTGTCGATCTTCTCCGCCAACACCCGAAACGTGCTCAGCGGTGACGAATCGAACAGGCAAAGATCGGCAATATCGCTGTCCCGCACCCGCTCGGCATAGCGCACCCGGTCCGCCTCAACGCGTACCGTCAGCGTCACCCCCACCGCCGCCAGCTGCGCCTGAAACGCCGGCAGCAACACGGGCGCCTCATCCGGCAGCCGCGTCGGCCAATCCGCCAACAGCGCCAGCCCGTCCCCATACCCTGCCTCCGCCAGCAACTGCCGCGCCAGCGCCTTGTCATGCCGCGCGCCGGACGTCTCCGGATCGAAGCCGAAATGGCAAGGGCTGATGAACCCCCCCAGCGGATCGCCCTGCCCGCCAAGCACCCCCTCGATCAGCGCCGCCCGATCCACCGCCAGGTTCAGCGCCCGCCGCACCCGAACATCCGCACACGGCCCGCGCGCCGCATTCAACAAACAGATGATCGCCGTCGGATCGGTCACCGTCACCGTATCGAAACCTGCCGCATCCCGCCCGATCCTGGTGGCGATATCGGCGTCGCCCACTGTCAAGGCACCGGCCCGATCCCGCGCCGTGTCGCCGCGCCGCCAGCGCAATTCGGACAACCCCTCCCGCACCGGCAGCATCCGCACCATGTCGTCGTCATGCCCCCCAACCGCCACGGCCCCGTGCCCACCCAGCGTCGCGCGATATCCGTCCCCGCCGCCGCGAGCGCCGTCGGCGAAACAATCATCCCCGCAGCGACAACATCCAGAATGTCGGCAATCTCGCGCACCGTCGTCAGCCGCAGCGTGACCGCGTCGATCACCGCAACCGTGCTCCCCGCCAGGTACTGCGCCCAAACCCCCGGCGCCCCCAGCGTCGCCCCCACCGCCGGATCGGCCATCCGCCGCAACGAAACCGCCACCGCCGCCGCGTCGCACACCGTCCCGTCATGAAACACCAGCCCGGGCCGCAACCGGAACAACGTCGAGCGCGCATCCTCCTGCAACCAGCTTTCCGCCAGCCCCGCCGCGAACCGCCCCGCCTCCACCCGCCGCACCAATGGATCAAACACCGCATCCAACATCGCCAGCGTGTCGGCGCTGTCGGTGCAGTCCTGCGGATCAACCAGTTCAATCCTGGCCTGAGCAATAGTGAACACGATCATACCCCCGTCACACCGCCGTAGGGTGCAATGCCCTATGCATTGCACCACCAAAAAACAGCCAGCCTCATAGAAGAAGGCTAGGCAAAAATCTTCTTTTTGTGAACAAAAAGAAGCAAAAAAACTTCGTCCACTTTGCGCCGCACCTTCCCCCCCGGCACCGCGCGCGCCCCGCCGCCCCTAAACGGATAAAAGTTTTTTGGTTCTTTTTTTCAAAAAAGAACCGCTCCCTTCCCCCCCTCCCTCTGCTAACTTCGCGCCAACCAAGCGAAGGATGCCGCGATGTCCGCCACCCAGCCCGCCGCCGCCCAAATCCCCGACTTCAACCCGCTCGACCCCGCCTTCATCGCCAACCCGTACCCCACCTATCACCGCCTGCGCGCCGCGGCCCCAGTCTGGCGCTCGCCGATCGGCTTCAACGTGGTCACCCGATACGACGACGCAGCACTCGTCCTGCGCGACCGCCGCTTCGGCAAGGGCTACCTGGAGAACATCACCAAGCGCTACGGGCCGGACATCGTCAACGAACCCGCCTTCGCCAGCATGTCCCGCACCATGCTCGTCCTCGACCCGCCCGACCACACCCGCCTGCGCGGCCTGGTCACCAAGGCCTTCACCGCCCGCCGCGTCGAAGCCATGCGCCCGCAAATCGCCGCCGTTGTCGACGCCCTGATCGACCGCGTTTACGCCCAGGGCGGCATGGACGTGATCAAGGACTTCGCCCACCGCCTGCCCATCATCGTCATCTGCGACATGCTCGGCATCCCCGAGGAAGACCGCGAACAGTTCTTCAACAGCAGCAAGGTCAACGGCCGCCTGGTCGATCCCGTCCCGCTCTCACCCGAGGAAATCGTCACCGCCAACGCCAACACCGTCGAGACGAACGCCTATTTCGACAGCCTCTTCGAACTCCGCCGCCGCGACCCCAAGGACGACCTGACCACCCTGCTGGTCCAGGCCGAGGAAGCCGGCGACCGCCTCACCCAGGAAGAGCTGCGCGCCAATGTCGGCCTGCTCTTCGCCGCCGGCCACGAAACCACCGCCAACCTGATCGGCAACGGCCTCCTGGCCCTGCACCGCAACCCCGACCAGTGGCAGGCTCTGCGCGACGAACCCGCCCTCATCCCCGGCGCCATGGAGGAACTCCTGCGCTACGACAGCTCGGTCCAGATGACCGGCCGCAGCGTCCTGGAAGACGTCGAACTCTCCGGCGTCGCGTTGCCCAAGGGCGCCCAGATCGTCTGCTTCCTCGGCGCCGCCAACCGCGACCCCGCGGTCTTCGCCGACCCGGACCGCCTGGACGTCCGCCGCACCAAAATCACCCCCCTGTCCTTCGGCGGCGGCATCCATTTCTGCCTCGGCGCCCAACTCACCCGCATCGAAGCCCAGGAAGCCTTCGCCGGCCTGCTCCGCCGAGTGCCCGACATGGTCCTCCCCGAAAAAGACACCCCCTCCTGGCGCCGCAGCTTCACCCTGCGCGGGCTCACCAAGTTGCCGGTGCGGTGGAACTAGAAGATCGAAGAAGGATTCTTCTTTTTGTGAACAAAAAGAAGCAAAAAAACTTCATTCACTAAATCTTCTCTCCCCTCGCGCTTGGGCGGGGGGAGCCGGAGGGGGGCTCTAGCCCACCCACCGAGCGTGGGTATTTATGTCCAGCCTCATCGAATAAAGTTTTTTTGCTTCTTTTTGTTCACAAAAAGAAGAATCTGCCCTCCTTCACTGCCTTTCAAAAAATGACAAATTTTTAATAAAACTCCACCTTGCATAATAACTGACAGTTAGTTAATATACAGGCAGATGGAAATTCAGTCGCCCGGGTTGGCCGCCCAGTTGGCCCAGCTACACACCGCCGCTTTGGCGCAGCCGAAGTGTGCCTGGGTGCCGGCCGCGCTGCATGCCCTGATCATGGCGTGCCTCACGCGCATCTTCGGCCGCCTGGAGCAGCTTGTCCTGCTCTGGCAATCCGGCGACCTGCCCTCGCGCCAGATCCCCACCGCCTCCTCCCGGACCTGCGCGCCCGTCGAACCCTGTCGCCGCCCGCACGGCCAACGCGCGTCCCGCCGCGCCATATCTGTGTCCAGGCGGGTCGCCGCACGCCCGCGCAGGGCTGGCGCCATGGGGTCGCGCGTCATCGCCGTGCGCATCGGCCGCATCGCGCCGCGCGCCGCCATGTCATCTCCCACTTGCCCGAATCCCGCCCGCGCGCCGCCGCACCGATGGTGGGGCGCGCTCCGTGGCACGTCGCCATGCCATGCCTAAAATGTTACGTATTCGAAATAAAATTCTACCCCTTGGTCGCCCCGTCGGCCAACCCCTTGATCAGCCACTTCTGCACCAGCAGCGCGAAGATGACCACCGGGATGAAGGTCATCGTCGCGACCGCGGTCAGCGCCCCCCAATTGGCCCCATTCTGCGTGTCGCCCGAGATGCCGGAGACAACAACCGGCACCGTGGACGCCGCCCGATTGGTCAGCACCAGCGCGAACAGCAGCTCCTCCCAGGCCAGGATGATCGAGAAGATCAGCGTCGACAGCAGCCCCGGCAGCGAAATCGGTACGATGATCCGCAGGAACGCCCCGAACCGGGTACAGCCATCGATCTTGGCAGCTTCCTCCAGCTCCTCCGGCAGAGCCTTGAAGAAGCCGCGCATGAGCCACATCACATAGGGGATGAGGAAGGTGCAGTAGGCGAGGATCAGCGTGATGTGGTGGTCAAGCAGCCCCATGGCACGGGCCACCAGGAACATCGGCACCGCCAGCGCCACGGGCGGCACACCGCGCGAGAGCAGGATGACAACGCCGATGGTGGTAGCACCGCGCAGCCGGATGCGGGCCAACGCATAGCCGGCCATCGCACCCACTACGATCGAGATGATGCCGGAACCGCCGGCCACGATGAGCGTGTTCAGCATCCGGGCGGGCAGATCGCGCTTGGTCAGGTAGGTGATGTAGGTTTCCAGCGTGGGGGTGAAGAACAGCGTAGGCGGCGTGGTGAAGATGTCGCGCTGCAGCTTGAACGAGGTGAGGATCATCCAGGCGATCGGCAGCAGGAACAGCACACAGACGCCCACCCCGGACCAGATCCGGAGCTGGCGCAGCAAGGCGGCCCGCTGCCGATGGCGGGAGACCGGCCGGTGGGTGGTGGCGTCGCTCAATGCCGGTCCTCCAGCATGCGGGTGCCGCGCAGGAAGATGGCGGTGAGGATCATGGTGATGACCAGCACGATGATGGACATCGCCGCGGACTCGGCGAATTTGAGCGAGCGGAAGGCTTCCTCGTAGATGAACAGGTTGACCACCGATGTGGCCCGGCCGGGCCCGCCATGGGTGGCGGCGAGTGCTATGTCGAACATCTTCACCGCGCCCAGCCAGCGCACCACGAAGGTGGCGGCGATGACGGGGATCAGGAGCGGGATCGCGATGCGCCACAGGGTGGTCCACCAGTTAGCGCCGTCGATGGCGGCGGCCTCGAAGACATCGCGGGGCAGCGAGAGCAGGGCGGCCGAGGCGATCAGCGTGATGAACGGGGTCCAGCGCCAGGTATCGATCATGATGACCGTGAACATCGCCCAGAACGGGTCGGCGAACCATTCGATCGGACCCAGCCCGACGTTGCCGAGGAGGTAGTTGGCCACCCCCCAGAGCGGATCGAGCAGCATGCGCCAGATGCCGCCGGCGATGACCGGGGCGACGACCATGGGGATGATGAAGGCGGCGCGGACCATGCCGCGGCCCTTCCATTCCGCGTTGATCAGGAAGGCGATGGAGAAGCCGAGGAACATCTGCAGCGGCATGGCGATGATCAGGTAGACGAAGGTGACCCGCAGCGATTCCCAGAAGCGGTCGTCTTCGATGACGGTGAGGTAGTTGTCCCAGCCGACCCATTCGTCGGGGCTGAAGGTGCCGAGGTTGATGGCGGCAAAGCTGATATAGACGGTGTAGCCGATCGGGTAGGCGAGGGTGGCGATCAGCAAGATGGCGGCCGGCGTCATGAACCACCAGCGCGCTGCCAGGTCGGTCAGGCGGGAGATGCGCGGGCTGGGCGCGCGCCGCGCGGCGGCGGTCGGGGTGGCCATGTCTAGGGGTTCCGGGTCGGGAAAAAGAAGCAAAAAGACTTTCTATCCGTTTGCACCGTGCTTCGCGCGCTGGGCAGGGCGCAAACGGACAAAAGTTTTTTGGTTCTTTTTTTCAAAAAAGAACTGCTTCCCTTCCGGCTACAGCCGCAGCCGCTCGATCTTCCGCGAAGCACTGGCCAGCGCTTCGGCCACCTTGACGTCGCCGCTGAAGGCGCGGGCGGTTTCGTCGGCCAGGATCTGCTGTGCCTGATCGGACTTGGGCGAGCGCGGGCGCCACATGCGGCCCGCGGCGGCTGTTTCGTAGCCGTCCTGCAGCGCGGCGAAGACCGGCTTCAGCCAGGCGCTGGCGGGATTACTGGCCAGGGTGGACTTGCGGGCCGGGAACGAACCCGCCGCGTCGGAGGCGAAGGCTTCGCCCTCCTTGGAGCTGAGCCACTGCCAGAAGGCCCAGACCGCGCGCTGGTTCGGGGTCTTGCGGGAGACGCAGCCGTTCCAGATGCCGCGATGGGTGCCGGCGCGGGCGGTGCCAACCGGCATGACCTGGATGCCGACCTCCGCAGTCTTGAGCGTGGTGGAGCCGGCATCCACGGCGGTGCCGCGGAAGACGCTGCCCCACTGGAACATCACCGCGGACTGGCCCTGGCGGAACGCCTGGAGCGATTCGGTGAAGCCGTGGGCGCGGGCACCGGGGGGCGCCCATTGCACCAAGTCGATGTGGGTTTGCAACGCGTGGCGGCCGACATCGTTGTCGAAGGTCGGCTTGCCGCCGGGATCGACCAACTCGCCACCATGGGCGTTCAGAATGGCCTGCCAGGTGCACGGTGTCAGGGTGTCGCGGGTGAAATAGGCGCTGATCCCCCAGGCATTGGCCGGGCCGCTGCCGCTGAGGTTCTGCACCAGCTTCGGCAACTGGGCCCGGAACTCGGTCCAGGTGAGCTTGGGCGTGGGTTCGGGCAGGCCGGCCTTGGCGAAATGGGTTCGATTGTAGAACATCAGCAGCAGGTTGGAGCGGACGGGAACGCCGTATTGGACGCCCTTCCATTCGCTGGCCGCCAGGGGGGCCGGGTTGAAGTCGTCCCAGTCGAAACTGGAGTCGGTCCAGGCGGCGGCCTCCTTCTTGAGGTCTAGGAGCTGGCCGGTCTGCGCCACCTGAGGCACCCAGGGGTCGTCGATGGCATAGGCGTCGTAGGTGGGCTTGGCCCCGGTCACATCGAGCATGATCTTGGCGAGCTGCTCGTTGTAGGGGACGCCGTCGATCTGGACCTTGATGTGCGGGAAGCGCTTGTTGAATTCCGGCAACAGCGCGGTCGTCCACTGGTCGGAATAGGAGGAGGTGGCCAGCATGCGGATGGTGATCGGGCTTGCGGCGGTGCCGAGGCCGCCGCCGGCCTGGCCCTGGGCGGTGCGGCCGAGCATCACTGCAGGAAGGGCAAGCGCTGTGCCGATCAGGCGCCGGCGCGATGTGCCGGCGGGTGTGTCCGTAGGCTGGGTCATGACGTGTCTCCCTTGTCGCGCGCCCGCAGTCCGTCGCCAAATGGCGATCGCCGTCTGACGTCGTTGTCTAAGCTTGGCACGATAGTTCTATGGAAACCCGCGTGGTGTCCAGGGGGCAAGATGTCCGCGCGCGAGGTCGCAACCGCGGGACCGCAGAGGCCTAGCAACAGGAGCGCTTAGGCGGGTTCACTCAGCAATGCCCGGCCCTGGAGCATCCGGGCCACCCGTTGAGGGTGACCCGGACGGTTCAGGCCGGTTCAGTCGCGCGGTGCCGCGGCGCGCAGCCGGTCCCACTGGGTTTCCAGCGTCTCTTGCCGGCGCCGGAGATCCTGCAACTGCTGCTGCTGTTGCGGGCTGGGCGGCGCGGCACGCAGGCGGTCCTGTTCGGCGCGCAGGCCGGACAGATCCGTTTCGAGTTGGCCGAGCCGTTGCTGATCCACCCGGGTGCGCTGGCGGGCCGACTGGATGTCGCGCTCCAGGGCAATCGAACGGGTTTGTTGGCTGGCCAGTTCGGCGCGCATGCCGGCGGCCCGGCCGGCCGCGGTGTCGCGCCGCGCCTCGGCACTGCGCCGGTCAGCCTCGGCGTCCGAGCGGTCGGCCTCGGCCTGGTTGGCGGCGGTCGAGAGCCGGTCGACCCGTTGCTGATAGCCGCCGGCGGTCACGCAGCCGGCCACCTGGAAGATGCTCCGGTCGCGCGATGGGTCGCAATTCTGCGGCGGCGCACAGCCGGTCGCGAAGGCGACCGGGGTGGCGATCAACAACGCAAGGCGGAGGGCTGTCCTCATGCCTCGATCTTTCCGAGCGCCCCGTTCATGCGGTCAAGCGCGCCCTGGAGGCGGGCGTTGCTGGCCGAGAGGTCGCGGCCTTCGGCTTCCAGCGCGCTGGTGTTCTGCCCCTTCTGGCGCAGATTGGTGACGGAAGTGCGAATCTCGTCCGACGCCTTGGTGCCGGCTTCGAGCTTGGCCTTGATGTCGTTCCGGTCGGCCTGGGCCTGGGCCAGGGTGGCGCGCTGCGTGCTGCTCAGCTGGCGGCCAGCGGCCACCTGCTGGTTCAGCGGGGCCAGGCTGCGCTCGTAAGTCGCGGCGGCATTGCGGGCCCGGTCGGCTTCGCCGCGCTGGGTGCTGGCGATGTTGCGGGCGCGATCGGTGCGGACCTTCAGTTCCTCTTCGGTGGAGGCGAACTGCTCCTGTTGCGTGCCCAGGGCATAGCCGCCCAAGCCACCGGCGGCGGCACCGGCGGCGGCGCCGATCAGCGCGCCGCGCGTGCCGCCGAACAGGCCACCGATCACCGCGCCGCCAACGGCGCCGATGCCAGCGCCCTGGGCGGTCAGGTTTGATTTCTGGTCGGCGCAGCCGGCGAGCGCGATCGCCCCCACCATCACCATCGTCACGGGAGTCCAGCGAGCAATCGAGATCATGCGAGTTCGTTCCCTCATAAGTAGGCTTAACGCCCAGATATCTAAACGCAGTGTCATCTTAGCACAGTCTGGCGTGGCTGGAATGCGGCGGTTGAGGACGGCTCGACAATCACGAATGCGTGTACACTCGTATGTGCCTATTGGATTCCGGTGGTCAGGCGACGTCGCAAGGTTTCCGGATTGACGCTGCGGCTTGGGCGAGCGCGGTCGACCTCGTCGGTGAACCAGCCGGCGAAATCGCGCAGGGTCTGGAAGGCCGGTTGGGCATTCTCGGTGCGCCAGACGGCAAGTTGGGCATCCACCACGGGCTTCGGCAGGTCGGCCTGTTGCAGCAGCAGGCTTGAGAGGGCGGCAAAGGCGGTGTCGAGCGAGCGGGTAAACAGCGCCAGACTTTCACGTGCTCCGGCCAGTTCGGCCTCGACCCGCAGTTTCTGCTCGGGCGTTCGGGCGGCCTTGGACAACTCCTCCATGTCGGTGACGATGCGCTGCAGTTGCACGGCGCTACGATAATCATTGCGCCAGGAGCGGATCAGCACCGCGCCCGATCCGATGGCGCTGCGCGCGGCGCGCTCGTCGGACTGGACGCGGCGGCTGCGCTCGTTCTCCACATTGGCACGCAGGGTAGCCACCGCTTTTTTCTGCGCGGGGTCGACCATCTGCGCTTCGAGTTTTTCGGCGAGTGCGCGCGGATCGGCGCCGGCTGCGGTTTCCTGTTGCTGGAGTTCTTTCTCCCACGCCGCCCGCAGCGCGCCGGAGGTGCCGACATTGGCGATGATCGGCAGGCCGAGGGCAACGCGAAAGCCGAGTGTCGGCAAGGCGAGTATCTCGCCTTCGGGTGTGAACGGCGGGTATTCGACGCGTTGGCTGCTGCGGATCTGGTCCGGGGTGGAGGCGATGTCGCCGCCGCGCGCCACCAGCCCGCCGGCGCGCCCGCCGACACGGCCGCCGCGGGTCAGGCGATAGGGCTCGGCGACCATCTCGGCGACGTTGCCCAGCATGTCGTGCAGGCCGAGCTTGTCGGCCGCCAGCATCCCGGTGGCGACCGGGACCGGACGCTGGCCGGTGCGGCGCAACTGCGCGGTGGCGGTGATCGGGCCGTCCATCGGCGGCAGGCGCTGGCGGAACTCCGCGTCGCCCACGGCCGAGCCGCCGCGCACGGCGTATTCCCATTCTGCCTCGGTCGGCAGGCGCAGGAAGGCGCGGGCGTCGTCGTCACCGGGCAGGGCAGCTTTCTTCAGCTTGATCGCCTGGGCGGTGGCCAATTCTGTGAAGCGCATGGCGTCGGCCTGGCTGATCGCGGCTTGCGGCAGGCGGTGCTGGTTGGCGGGCAGGGCGGTGTGGGCCTCGCAGCCCTGGGTGACCGCGACATACTGGCCGCGGGTGACCTCGTATTTGCCGAGCCAGAAATGCGCGGCGGGACCAGTGCCGAAGCCGCCAGCGACATGGGATTCGCGGACGAATTCGGAATAGGCGGCGCCGGCCTCCTCGTCGCCCAACACGACACGGCGGTCGGCGAGCGGGGAGTCGCCCATCGGCGTGGCGATCTTGCGGAACACGATGGCGGTGTCGCAGGGCAGCGGGATGATCAGGTCGCCGTCAGCGGGCTTGGGGTTCCATGCGAGGACGGGGGCGGGCGCAGGCGCAGGCGCAGGTGTCTGGGCCCCAGGTGTCTGGGCGTGCGCAGCGCCGGTCAGCAGCAGGGCGAGCAGGAAAATCATGCCTCGCGCATGCCTTCCGACGGTGCGATCCGCAGTACCGGGCGGACGGCCACAAGGCTGGACAGCAAGGCTAGCACGATGGCACTGGCCACGGTGGCCAGGATGTGGATCGGGGCGATGACGCATAGTTCGTTGCCCTCCAGATAGGCGCCGCCATACGCAGCGTTGATCGCGGCGCCGACCGCGAGCGCGACGCCGGCGCCGAGCAGGCTGCCCAATGCCGCAACCAGCCCGCCTTGGACCAGTGGAAACACCACAAGTGCCGCGGCCGGCAGTCCGAGCAACCGTAACAGCGACAGCGCCCGCCGTTTGCGCGCGACATTGCCCCACAGCGACACCGCCAGCGTCACCGCCACCCCGGCCGCCCCGCAGCCGGTCAGCACGGCGAACAGCGTGGTCAGGTTGCGGTCGATCGACAGGGTCCAGCCGATGCGCCCGACCTCGGTGCGCACCTCCATCGACTGGGCCAGCAGGTCGCGCTCCAGCGTGGCCACGTCGGTGATATCGCGGGCGTAGAGGCGAAAGCTGGGGAAGATGTGCGCGGGTGCTTGGGTTTGGCCGCTGTCGCGTTCCTGGAACGCCTCAAGTGCGGCGGCCATGGCGAGCGGGCCAAAGACCACGGCGTTCTGGGTGGCCGCCGGCGGGGCTATACCGGCGACGCGGGCACGCGCGTCGATACGTTGGTTGCCGGTGGTGGCGCGGCGGATCGCCCACACAATGATCTCGTCACCCACCTTGAATCCGCCGACCTGCGCCAGGCGCTGGCTGAGCACCACGCTGCCCTCGGCAATCCCCGCGGCGGTGCGGCCGAGCACCGGGTCGCCGGGGGCGGAGACGACGAAATCGGCGTTGGTACCGCGGATCGGGTTGGCGGCCAGGCCGACATCGACCGGCTGCGCCAACTGGCGCATACGCGGGGCAACGAACGCCACGTCCGGCCGTTTGCGCATTGTCTCGAACCACTCGGGCGGCAAAGGCATATGGCCGCGCAGCACGATCTCGCGCGTGGCGGGGTCGGCGCGCAGGCCGCCAACCAGATGCTCGATGACGCCGGTCTTGAGGCCGAGCAGGACCAGCAATGGCGCGAGCACGGCGGTGACGGTCAGTGCCACGCCGGTGAACAGGCCGGCATCGTGGCGCATGTCTGAAAGGGCGAGACGGGCGGCGAGGGTTAGGTTCATGGAAGAAGAATCTTCTTTTTGTGAACAAAAAGAAGCAAAAAAACTTTATTCCTCTGTTTCGTGCCAGGGGATGGAATTCCGTGCGGGAGGCCGGCGGCCATCGAATGAAGTTTTTTTGCTTCTTTTTGTTCACAAAAAGAAGACTTCCTCACTTCCATGTCGGCCGCGCCACCGCGACCGCCCCCTGCTCCGCACGGGTTATCTCAAAGGCGACGACCGGGAGTCGCAACCGCTCGGCGGCGTCGTGGTCGTGGGTGGCGATGATCAGGGCCGCACCTTCGTTCCGCGTCTCGGCCAGCAGCAGGTCCAGAACTTCGACGGCGAGCGACGGATCGAGCGCACTGGTCGGCTCGTCGGCCAGCACGAGAGGTGGCTGGTGCACCAGGGCGCGGGCGATCGCGGCGCGTTGGCGCTCGCCGACCGACAGCGCATGCGGCATGCGGTCGAGGTGGTGGGCGACGCCGAGGCGTTTTGCCAGGTGCTCGACGCGGTCCGGCGCCGGGCGACCGGCAATCTCGGCCGGCAGGGCGATGTTGCGCCGTACGGACAAGAACGGCAGCAGGCCACCAGTTTGCAGAACGTAGCCGATGTGCTGGGCGCGGGTGCGGTCCTGAAGTGCGGCACTGCCGCGCCAGGCGGCGGCGAGATCGATGGTTTCATCGCGCGGCGAGAACGTGAAGCGCTCGGCGCCATCGGGGGGCAGTGCCATGGCGAGCAGGTCGAGCATCGTGCTCTTGCCGCTGCCGGACTTGCCGAGCAGTGCGACACAACTCCCGGGCGGCATGGAGAAGCCGGGGACTTCCAGGCGAAACGCATAGGCGCCGGCACGCCTTGTGACGTGCAGCTTGCGGATATCGAGCAGGAGATCGCTCAAGGCAGTGCTGACAGCGGGACGGGGTAGACGGCCTCACCGGCATCGCGGCCGCCGTCGAAGCTTTTCCACAGTTCCGGCGTGCGGTTGAAATCCTGGTAGAGCCGCAGGCGGGATTCCAGCGTGTCGAGCAGCTCGGTCTGCGCCCCGCCGCCCATGTTGCGCCAGGTGGTGCGGTCCAGGGTTGCGATGTCGGAGACGTAGGGCAGGCCTTCGAGATATTCGCCGAGGATACCGCCGAGGCTTTCCAGGCCGCGGGTGCGCAGGCCATCGGGATCGCGGGCGAGATGGGCGGCCACGGTTTGGAGCCGGTCGAACATGGCGTTGCTGTCGAGCAGGTTGGCGCGGCCCTGGTCGATAATGAAGCGCAGGGATTGCGCGAGGTCGTTGAGCTGGTTGCGGGTGAGCAGGACGCGGACTTCCAGGCACTCGGGCGGGTTGGTGCCTTTGTAGCCATCGGATGCCCAGGCACGGACCAGGTCGGGGGCGGCGGCGCGATCCTGCCGGCCAAGCCAGGCCAGGCGCAGCGCATGGCCCACCATGGCCGCCCTGTCTTCCGGGTTGGGGGGCGTACGGCTGGCCTGGGCGGCGGCCTGATCGGTGCGCACGGCGCGCAGCTTGCCCATCATGTCGCGCACCACGCGATCCATCGCCTCCGGGTCGCCGTTGGGCACCGGGAAATACTGCGGCCCGAGGGTCGGCAGCGGAACCGAGCTGAGTGCCGTATACTGGCGCTCGGCGGAGGCGTGATTGTTGGCACCCTGTGGGGTTTTCAAGTGCAGCACCATCAGCGCCACGCCGGCAGCGCGGGCCTTGTTGCCCAGCTCCTCCGGTCCCATGCGGGTGCCCGACAGCGGGTCATTGGCGGTAAGGCTGCCGGCATCGGTGACCAGGATGATGACGCGCCCCTGGATATCGCCCCAGTCGAGCTTATCGATCGCCTCGCCGACCGCGGCGAAGCTGTCCTCGTTGAACGACAGGCTGTCGACGGTGGTTGCCTTGATGTCCTGGATCTTGCGCACGAAGCCGTCAGCGTCGGTGCTGTCAGCGAACTTGGCGAAGACGCGGTGAAGGTATTCCAGGCGCGGCTGGCGGCTGAGGTTGTTGCGGAAGCCCATCAGCGCATAGCGCGTCGGCGCGCCGGGTTCGGCCGCGGTCGCCTTGACGAATTCGCTGAGTGCCGCGCGCACCTTGTTGATGTACGGGTCCATCGACAGGGTGGTGTCGACCACAAAGGCAATGCCAACGCTGAACGGCGCCTGCTGGCCCGGCGCTTCTGCCGAGAGTGGGATGGATGCGACCTCCATCATTCGGTACTCGCGCCCGTCCTGCAGCGAGACGCTTTCGGCCTGGAGAATCGGCAACAGGTAGAACTGCCGCTTGATGTCGATGTGGACCGCCGGTTCCATCGCCACCACAGGGAAGTCGGCCGGGTGCGGGGTGCGGCTGGCGGCGGCGGTCAGGGCGCGCGCCTCCTGCGGCGGAGTGGCGCCGCCGAGCATGGCCAGCAGCGAATCGCGGTCGCGGAAGAACAGCGTGCGCTCGCGCCCAACGGGGTTGTGGAAAGCGGCGGTCATCGTGTGCAGCCAGGGGATCGTCTGATCCTCGGGCAGCCAGCCCAGCGTGGTGCCACGACTGGCCGGCCCGACCTCGACCCATTGCTTGCCGTCGGGGCCGGCTTGGCGGGCATAGGCGAAAAGTGGGGTTAGCGGGCTAGCCGGCTGGGGTCCCGCGGCGCCGCCGGGCTGGGCGCGGTAGGTGGCTCCCGGCCGGGTGAGCACACGTTGGCGCAGCGAGCGCTTGCCGGGCATCAGCATCGCCTCGCGGCCGCCGGGGGGAGCGGGCGGGGGAGGCTGTTGTGCGATCGCCGGTGCGGCGAAAAGCGAGAGCGCAGAGCTGCCGGCGAGCGTGAGCGCAGAACTGCCGGTGAGTAGGGTGCGGCGGCCGATGGTCATGGGCGGTCCCTCCTCGTCGGTCACTGGATTCCGGCCGCGGTCAGCACGCTGCGGGCGCGTTCGGCGGCGGCGGCGTCGGGGCCGGCGGCTTCCAGCTTCAGTTTGGCCACCAGGGCGTCCCGCGCTGTCTTGGCGTCGGCCAGGCCACCCTCGGCGGCTTTGGCGAATTCGTCCAGTGCGCGTGCCGGGTTGGGCGCAGTCAGCGGCCCCCCCTGCTTGAACGTCACGGGATCGTACAGCCGCCCGAGCGCCAGCCGCGCCGCGGGATGGTTGTGCCGGCTGGCGGCGGCGCTCAGCAGGCTGACCGCCATGTCGCTGGCCCGGCGCTCGCCCTGGCGCAGCAGCGCCTCGGCCAGCCGGGTCTGCTCGGTGGCCGGCAGGGCGATCATCTTCTCAGGGGTGCAGCGGCCGTTGAGCACATCGGCCGCCTCGGCACAGTCAGGCGATGCCGGCGCCGGCGGCGGCGTGGGGACTCTCGCCTGTTGAATTGGCGCAGCCGCCGGCCACAGGAACCACCACGCAGCACCGCCGGCGGCGACCAGCAGCACAAGCAGCACGGCAACGATGGCAACCACCGGCGGACCACGCTTGGCCGGCGCCGCGGGCGGCGGTGGCGGGGGCGGCGGGGGGGCTTCCTCGCGCCTGGGCTGGATGATGACGGTCGCCTGCTCCGCGGGTGGCGGCGGCGGTGGCGGCGGTGGCGGGGCCGGCGGTGGCGGTGCAGGCGCAGGAGCCGGTGGCGCGGGCGGGGGTGGCGCCTCGGCCTTCGGCTCCGGCCAGGGTGCGTCATCCTCGGGGATGTCGGCGGGCGGTGCCTTGCCGCGCGGAATTGGTGGCCAGATCTCGGTGCCTTCGATATCGGTGCCGACAATATTGATCCGCACCGGCGTGTTCGGCAGCACGTGGAACGAGACCTCGGCGCCAAAGCACAGCCACAGCTCCGCCCCGCGCTTCTCCACCACGCGCGGTCGCAACCCCTTGCTGTCCACCGCCCAGCCATGCAGCCCGAGCTTGGTATTCTCCGCCCCGAACCGCTCGACCATCACCCGCGGCACTTCTGGCAGATGCGGCGGCGGGCTGAACACGAAGGCACCGGTCAGCACGCCGCGCGGGTCGTCGGTGATCTGGGCGATACGGAATTCCATTTGTGTCAGCTCCTGTCGATCACAGCAGCGACAAAACGGCGCCGAGCGCCTCGTTCTGCTTCTGGTCGACCATGCCGGCGCCGCCCTGGTCATAGACGTTGCGCTTGACGGCATCGGCCAGGACGTCGACCCAGGACAGGCAGAAGAGTGGGCCGAAGGGTTCCGGTTCGTCGCCGATCTCGAAGCCCGGTTCCGGCGGGGGCTGGGGCTCGAAGGCCGGCGGGCCGCCTTCCACGCGCGGCCGGTCAGGGGAGAGGATGCCGTCCAGGCTCATGCCTTGGAAGTTCACATGCTCGTTGATCAGCTGCGACACCAGCACCGCGCGCCGGTCGGCCGCCTGGTCGAAACGCAACCCGCCCTTGATGCGGCCGAGCCCCTCCACCAGCCGCGATTGCAGCCGGCAGCGCCCCGCGGTGGCGACCATTTCGGCCACCAGCGCATCCGCCGTCGGACCATCAAAACCAAAGAAGCCATGCAGGTTGGTCTCGGTCGAAAAGCGCCGCAGCTTGGCGATCCAGGCCGACAACAGCGCGGCGCCGCGATCCTGAGTTGGGTCGTTACCGGAAGCGGCTTCCGTCGGGGTGGTGGTCGCCGGCGCCGCGCGAGCACGCAGCCGGTCGCGCATCGACGACACTGCACCGGTGGCCGCCGGCGCCGCCGAGCGATTAGCCTCCACCGTCGGCAACGTGCGCAACAGCACTTCGCGCGCCTCGGCCGGCGTCAGGTGGAATTGCGTCAACAACAGCCCGAAGCGCCCAGCATTGCCGTTCGCCTCCAGCAGTTCGAGCGCGGGGCGCAGCCCGTCGAGCCGCTTCTGGTATTCAGCATCCAGGTCGTCGCCGACATGCCATTCCGACAACCGCCGACGCATGTCACCACGCAGGATGGCAGCCTGGTTGGAAAGCTGGTTCAGCTTCAACTCCGGCCGGCACACGGGTGCAAGCGATTCGACCAGGTAGCTCATCCCGGCATCGTTGATGCGGAACACCTCCTGCCAAGCCTTTTCGGGATTGCGCACATGCCGCCGAATCCCCGCATTGGCGGAGAATTCGCCGCCCCAGCGCACGATCTTTTCCGCAACCCCCGGCAGGAGCTCGCCCTCCACACCGTCATCGGTCAACCGCGACAACGATTGCGATTTACCGGGATTGCGCGCCAGAAGGGTGTTGCTGAACGGCTGGCCGGGATGCCAGTTGTCGAGCCAACCATTCGCCTCCTGCAACGGTTGCAGCAGGCTGGCCTTGACCCGCGCCTCCCACAGATCGTCCGACGCCATCGAGTCGTCGCGGCCTGGCGTACGGTTGAAATGCATGTCCATCCGCGTGAGCATGATGAACAACGCCGTTTCCACCCGCGCGCGCGCTTCTGGCGAGTTACCGTGGGTGCGGTTGATCCAGCTGCGGATCGACTGCCGGATTGTGGCGTCAAACGCGTTGTTGCTCTCCTTGATGCAGAGCAGCAGGGCGTTCAACTCACGCTCGGCGGCATACCGCTCGAACAGGTACGCCACCTTGCCGCGCAGAAAAAACTCGCCCAGCGCGTTGGCACGGGCGCCGATCTCCAGCGCATGGTCCTTGCCCGTCCGTTCGCGCGCGCCGGGAAAATCGAGCAGGTCGGTGGCCTGGAAGATCGGCCACGGCAGCTCGGACATGGTGATCTGCAACTCGGCAATCAGCGCCGTCAGCTCGGGGCGCGTCAGCGTGCAGCGCGCGCCGTTCTGGGCGGTGATCTCGATCTGCGGCTGGGCGGTATCCGCCAGGTGATCCAGCGTGTCGACCTTCAGCACGCTTTCCGTCTTCGGCACCAGGGCGGTGATCGGTGCCCAGGCCTCGCGATCGAAGCGCAACGCCTTTAGCCGCGCCGTCAGCCGGGTGAGCACGTCGGTGAACTTCGGAAACCGGTTCCACAAAAGCGCGTAAACATCAACGCGCCGCTCCAGCGGCAGACGCGGCAGCACCGCCGCCATGCGGTCCCAAAATGGCCCGGAACGGATCGCCTGCGCGTCGGCAAAGCCGCGAAACTCATTGTCGCAATATTTGCTGAGGTCCCAGATGTCTTCCTGGCGAACCTCGTTGTTCTCCGCCGCCCCCGCTGCATCGCGCTCCGCCGCCCCCAGCACCTCGGCGATGGCATCCGTCAGCCCGGCACTGGCCTTCTCGGCATCCAGCGCGTCGCAGAACCAGGAATTCGCCAGGATCTTCACCAGGTCCACTTCGGACAACAGCCGCAGCCGCACCGGGAACCCGTCCGGCCCCTTCTCCGCGCGCATAGTGAAGCGGGTGACCAGCCCGGTGGCTTCCTTGTCGCTCTCCGGATTGATGTCGGCCAGGAAGCCGCGCGGCCGGTCGAGCATGGCGGTGAGCTCGCCGCCGGACGGCCGCGCCAAGGTCGAGATCAGGTAGCTCTTGCCCGCCTGCGACAACCCGTAGACGCCGACTGCCACCGGCCGCTCGGCCGCCATGCGCAGCTTGCGCGCTTCAACGGCCGCGAGCCGGAACTCCTTCTCCAGCACCGGGCGCTGGGCGGCGATGCGATCGGGATAGTCGCGAAACCAGGACAGCGCCCCTTGCGCCGCGCGCTCGGTATCCTGGCAAAGGCGGACAAGGTTTTGGGTGGCGGCTTCCGACATGCTCTAGCGTTCCTGATCGTCGGCCATGGCGGCCAGGATGGCATCCAGCGTGGCAAGCTGCCCGGCATCCAGCCAGTGGCTGCCCTCATCGCCCGGCAAGGTCTGCAAGCTGCGCACCAGCGTGCCCGGTCGCAACGGCGCGCCGCGCGCATCCATCACCGAGGTCTCGTCAATATCGAATTCCATCGCGTCGCCATCGGGATCGCGGGTCAGCTTCCGGCGCAGCGTGAACGACAGCGGCAGCGACACCCCGGCGGCCGCCTCGGAATTGGCGAACTCGATGCGGTACAGCGGGCTCGCCGGCCAGCGCTCGGCGGCGAACTGCTTGAACCCCAGGAACGACCGTCCGGAGAAGGTCAGCGGCCGCTCGCTCTCCTCGGTCTCGCCCTGGGCGTCGGGATCAGTCGGCATCGCGGTGGACAGGTCGCGGAACAGCACCCGGTCAGCGCGGATGCGGCGGTCGCTCTCCATTAGCCCGACATAGCGCGCCGTCGAGCGCATGGTGAACTTGTCGGTGAGGGCAAAATTGTCGAGCTGCCCGCCGCGCAACAGGCGATACAGCATCGCGCCGACCGCCACCGTGGTCTTCGGGTCATAAATCCGCCCGGTGCCATCGGCGAAGGGATACCAGGCGCCAACGCGGTACTGGTGCATCGGCTGCACCCGGTGCGGCTCGATCGCCAGCGACGCCACCACCTGCGCCGTCACCGCCGGCCAGCGCGCCCCGCGCCCGGACAACAGCAGCACATCGCAGCCGAACCGGTTGACGATCTCGCACAGCGGCTCAATGGCTTCCTGCAACGTCTGTCCAACCGTGGCGTCGATGGCGGCGAAGTCGAGGTCCAGCGCCACCTCCTCGATGCTGAAACCACGCACGCCAAGCTCCGCCACCCGCCCATTGAGCCAGGCCGCCGCGCGTAGCCCCGGCGGCTCCGGCGCCACCCCACGCGTCTGCGGCACAACAGCGGTCAACCCGGCCGTCCGGGCGCCAAGGAAGGTGCCGATGGTCCGCGTCTCGATCCCGCCGGCCGCCATCGGGTTCCAGCCCTCGTACTCCGACAACAGCCCCAGCGCCGCCGGCGCCAGCACATGGTTCAGCGCCAGCCGCCGCGCCTGCCGCTCCGGCTCGGTGCTCGCCGGCACCCGGAACAGCGAGACCAGGAATTGCTGCGCCCGCTCCGTGCCCAGCGTGCCGCTGCCAAACTCGGCATTCGCCAGCGCGTGCCGCAGGCCGGGCATCACATGGCGCATCACGACGGTTTCCAGCACATCGTCGCCGGCCAGCCGGAAGCCCTCGCGAAATTCCTCCTGCGGCACCACCACGCGATCGGTCAGCGTGTAGGTGTAGATCGCCAGGTCCGTGGTCCCGCCTCCGACATCGATCGATCCGATGCGCAGGCTCGGCCGCACGCTGCCGCCGACATTGCGCTTCCGCCCCACGAGGTCGAGATAATCCGGCGCATCGCCGCGATAGGCGTGGCTGATCTGGTCATAGAGATAGACAATCTGCGTCGCCGTCGCCTCATCCAGCTTGGCCTCGACATCCAGCACCCGCGGCGATGTATCGCCGGTGACATCCTTCAACAGGAACGCCGCCGCCCGCGCCCGCTCGCGCACTTTGCGAACCTCCTCCAGCGGCATCGCTGGCGGCAGCGTCAGGATCAGGCTCGAAATCCGCCGCGGCGCCGTCATGTCCTGCCGCCCATAGCGCGCGGCATAGGAATTCACCTGCGCGCGCGCTTGGAGCAGCACTTCCAACAGAAACAGCGTGAACAAACTGGCCCGGCTGAACAGCGGGCGCAGCGCGATCCCGCTGCGCTTCTTCATCGACAGCACCGTGCCGTCCTCGGCGAGGTAGCGCAGATAGGACCCGCGGATCACCCCCTCGGCATCGGTCGCCGGATTGAACCGCCATGGCGTCAAGCGCGGCCTCTCATCCCACAGATAGCGCTTCGGGCTGGACAGCCCCGTTTGGCCCTCGTTGCCGCGATTCATCGCCGACAGCCGCAGCGCCTCCGGCCCCACCCGCACCGGGCTCGGCCAGTCAAACGCATTGCCGCGCCCGGATTGCAGCGACCACTCCTCCTTGCCGAACGCCGCGCGGGCGAATTCCACCCGGCTCTCGAACGGAAAATCCGAGGTCTGCTCCGGCTGCGAGATATCTCGAAGCTGCAAGCGATAGCTGTCGGCAATCGACCGGTCCCGCCCCGGCGTCTGCTCCACCAGGAAGCCGCAGGACCGCGAATTGCCGAGATCCAAAACCAGGTCGACATTGATGAACCCGGTGCCGCCCTGCCGCTCGGCGGCGGCCAGATCAATCAGCCGCACCGGCCGCACCGCCTCGCTTTCTTCCAGCAGCGCCAGCAGCGTCAGGTAGGCGGCGAAATGCCGGCAGCCGATCGGCGCATCCGGGGCCAATTCCCGCCCGGAACTGTCGCGCTCGCGATACAGATCGGCCAGCCAGCCGCGCACCCAGCCGAGGTCCAGCATCCACGCAACCTCGTCCATCCGCGACGCGATCTGGAACCGCGCCGTCTCGCGCTCCCACGGCGTCAGGAACCCGGCCCCCGGCGTGCGCGGCATGGTCGCGGTATCGAAGGCCAGCACCGCGCGATGGGTATTGCCCTCGGCCTCCTTCGGCGACAACTCGACAATGCGGATGCGCGCCCAGTTCTGCGGCCCCGGCGCCAGCCGCCGCCGCCCCGGCGGGCCATCCACCTCGACCTGCAAGAACGGCACCGGCACCCACTTGCCCAGGAACGGCGCCAGGGCCGCGCGTGTGTCGACGCTATACCGCCCCTCCTCGTCGGCCGACACGAACAGCGTCCGGCCGTCGCTCTCATAGGCATAGCCGCCTTCATCCGGCGCCGCGCGCAGCTGCTTCAGGGCAGCCAGCCCCTCGGCCAGCGGCACCTCGTACCAGTCCCGGCTGATGCGCAGGCTCTCCAGCGGCAACGGCACGTCGATGAACTGGATGCCGCTATTCGGCACCAGCGGAATGTCAGCGCCGGCGCCACCACCGGGCAGACGTGGCAGCTCGGTATAGGGCTTGATCATGCGAACCTGTCGATCATACGGCGATATGGGATGACACTAGGGCGCCCGCGCCCGCGGCGCCAACTCCGGCCGCGGAATACACGCGCTGGGCGGCGGGGTGCGCAGCGCATCGGCCACCATCCGCCCGACATCCGCGCCCTTGCCGGCGGCAAACACCTGTCCGCCAGTGGCTTCGGCCAGACAGGCGGTCTGCTGGTTGGCCGCGATATCGATCACCGTCACCGACAGCAGCGGATCGGCGGCGCGCGCCGTCCGCGCCGCCGCACAGGGATCGGCGCGACAGGTCTCGGTCCCGTCCGTCACCACAACCACAAACCCGGGCGTGCCGGCCGGCCGCCCCTTGACCGCGGCGGCGGCCTTCTCGATCGACAGCGCCAGCGGCGTCCCGCTCGCATCCGGCCGCAGCCCGCGCAGCGCCGCCTGCAATGGCGCCCGCTGTAAATTGTCGTAGCGCCCAACCGGCACCACCGAGCATTGCGTCGCCTCCACCCGATCGCCATTGAACGATCCAAAGCTGAACAGATGCACCCGCGCCCGTCCCGGCAGCGTGTCGAGCACCGCCAGCGCGGTGCGCCGCGCCTCCTCCATCCGCTCCTGCCCCTGCGCCGTGCGCGCCATCTCGGCCAGCATCCGGTCGTTGCCGGGCGTCTGGCTGATCGGCCCGGCTTCCTTTTCGATCTCGCCCATGCGCACCCGTTCGGCAGCCGCGTCCATCGTCGCCGGCCAGCGCATCGAGGCCGAAGTGTCGACAATCAACGCCACGTCCACCGCCTCCTCGGCAGCGCAGACCTGGCATTGTGCCCGCCGCCGCGCCGCCTCGCTCTCGATCTCGGCAATCCGCCGGCGCAATTCCATCTCCTGCATGCGCAGACTGCCATCATCCAACGGCGGCATCGGACACACCGCCGCGCGCGGCGTCGTCGCCCGCGACAGCGCCAGGGCGACCGAAGTGCCCCACCACATCGCCAGCCCCGCCAGCGGCAGACCAACGAGCACCGCCGCGACCGCCAGCGCGATCAGGAAGCGGCGCCTGCCATGCCCTGAATGGCCATGCCCTGAATGCCCATGCCCTGAATGCCCATGGCTTGATCCCCCATGCCCCGGTTCATTGTCGCGCCCGTTCATGCCCCGCTGACCTCCATCACGCCCCGCACCGATCGATCATCGCCCACCCCCCGCCGGGCAGGCCAGCCGATACGCCCACTCGGTCGTGCCGCGCGGACCCTGGCCGCCGGAGACCACCACCCGCACCGTCAGCTCCGAACCGGGCGCGCCGGGCGGCGGGTTCCAGTCGAAGGCAATGGTGCCGTTGCCGGATACGAAGCCGTCGGTGGTGGCCAGTGTGCGCGTGCCGCGGAACACCTGGATCCGGTCGGGAATGCTCTTGTTCTCGTAACTCAGCGAAACCCGCCCGCGCCGTGGCCCTAGATAGTGGATGGTCTCGGTCACCCCTTGTCCGCCACTCTTGGAGTCCGTGTTGCACGGCCGCGCATTCGCCGGCCGCTGCGGCGGCGGGGGAGGCGGTGGTGCCGGCGGTGGCTCGGGCGGCGGTGGCTCGGGCGGTGGAGGCTCTGGCGGCGGCGCCTCGGGCGGCGGCGGTTCCGGTGGCGCTGGTTCCGGCGGCGGCGCGGCTGGTGGCGGAGCCGGCCGGCATTGCGCCAACCGTGCCGCTCGCGCGCTCTCCAGGTCGCTGATCTGCCGGCGCAGCTCGATCTCCTCCATTCGCAGACTGCCGTCGTCGACTGGCGGCACCGGACACACCGCATCGCGCGGCGTCGCCACCCGCGACAGCATCAACCCGACCGACCCGCCCCACCACATCGCCAACCCCGCCAGCGGCAGCCCCACGGCAATCGCCGCCACCGCCAGCGCGACCAGGAAGCGGCGCCGTCGGTTGCCCGGTTCGGCGGCGCGCGCGTCGCTCACGGGACCGCAAACTCAGCCACATTCTGCATACCGGGCCCATTGGCCACACCCTTGACCTCACGGCTCTGGCCGGCGGTGACGATCCGCACCGTGAACGGCACCGGCGTGCGCCGCTCGGCATAGTCGTAGTAGTGCACCTGCACCCGATACGTGCCCGCCGGCGGCTTGCCGCTCCACACCACGTTCTCCACCGGGGTGCGCGAGTCGCGCCCGCCCTGGGCGTTCATATCCACGTCCAACACCGCCCCACAGCCATTCGTGCGTTCGAAAAAGATATGCCCGCCGCCGGGACAAAGCACATGCAGGTCCAGGTCGGCCTGGCCGTCCCAGATCAGCGAGACCTGGTACTCGCCGCTCTTGGCGCGCTCGCGCTCCAACCGCTGGTCGATATCGCTGCGCTGCTGCGGTGCCACAGGGGCAGGTTGTGGCGGCGCAGGCTGCGGCACCGGACGCGGAATGGCGGCGATCCGGCATTGCTGGACCCGCCCGGCATAGGTGCGCTCCAGCTCCGCAATGCGCGCCCGCAGCCGGATCTCGTCCTCCTGCAAGCTCAATAGCCCACCATCGGGCGCCGGCGGCATTTCGCAAACCGGTGCTGCCGGCATGCGGAACACCGCCATCGCGTGGCGCATCACATCCGGCAGGAACCACGCCAGCACCGCCGCCAGCAGCAACAACAGCGCCGCCACCCCCAGCAGCCGCAACGGCCAACGCGCCGGCGCCTCGACCACGGGCGGCACCGGTGGCGGCGCGGCACTCACCGGCTCCGGCGCTGGCGGCGGCGGCGGCGCGGCCCGCGGGGTCGCAGCCGCGCGCACCAGCTCGCCCTTCAGCGCCGGCAAGGGCGCCGCATTCTCCACCGCCCGCAACCCCCAGCCGGCCAGCACCGGCTCCCCGCCCACCAGCCGCAGATCCGCGAGCGACGCCCCTTCCAAGGCCGTCGCCAACAGATCGCCCAGCACCCGCGTCGCGCCGCCCCGATCTGCACGCAGCCGAGCGGCTTCCTGCTCCACCTCCTCGACCAGCACGCGCACCTGCTCCAGCGCCATGCCGCGCTGCTCCGGTGCCAGGTCGTCCAGATACGCGATCGGGCCATCCAGCGTGGTGAACCACTGGATCGACTCCGGCAGCACGTTGCCCTCGGCAAACAGCCCGGCATGCCGCACCATCCCGCGCGACAACAGATGCTGCACCACTTGGGCACGATAATCCTGCGCCACGCCATCCAGCGCGCCCGCCGGGCGGCGGTGACGCCGGTCGGTTTCGCCAATCAGCCGGAGCGGGGCCATCCGCCGGCCCTCAGCGTGTCGCCGGCGCGGGCGGCGCGGGCACAGCGGGCACGGCGGGCGCGGCCGGTGCCGCTGGCGTCGGTGCGGCTGGCGTCGGTGCGGCGGGGGTGCAGGCGCTGTCCTCGCTGCGCACCGGAATATTGTTCTGCGCCAGGAAGGTCTGCAACGTCACCGCCGGCAGCGCATAATCGGCCCGATAGGCTGTCTCGCGATCGGTGCGGATGAAGGTGTTCACCCCGACAATCCGCCCGCAGCGATCCGCCAGCGGTCCGCCCGAATTGCCCCGGTTGATCGCCGCCGTGTGGATCACCACCGGCGCGCCCTGCATCTGCTGCACCCCGCTGACCTCGCCGGAGGTAAAGTGCGCCGCCGGCATTGTCCCGGCCTCGCCCTTCAACAGCCGCTGGAAATCGTCGCCCACTCCGGTCACAAACCCCGGGAACCCCACCGCCACCACCGGCAGCAACCGGTCGGCAGTCGGCGACAGCGCCAGCGGCGGCAGGCTGCCCTCCTTCAGGCGCAACACCGCGAAATCCGGCTTGCCGAATTCATGGT
The DNA here is from genome assembly GCA_945869965.1 of Asaia bogorensis. GTDB lineage: Bacteria > Pseudomonadota > Alphaproteobacteria > Acetobacterales > Acetobacteraceae > CAMDGX01. The sequence continues at coordinate 18,953 of CAMBRC010000011.1, read as the reverse complement.
TCGGCGTGCGCGCGATCACCTCGGCATCCACTGGCCGGCCAAGCTTGCGGTTGACCACATAAAGCTTGCCCGGTGTGGAACCCTCAACCACATGCAGGTTGGTCACCACGATATCCGGCGCAATCGCAAACCCGCTGCCGGTCGACAGCCCCTCGCCGCGATCGGTGGTCACCGGCGCCAGGATCAGCACCGTCGAATCCTCAAGCAGATCGGCCAGATTGGTCGCCTGCCCAGCCCCCGGTGCCGCCGCTTGCCCAGGCGCTGCCGGTGGACGCTGCACCGGCTGCTGGTCCGGCGCCGGCGGCAGGGCAGGGACCGGCGACATCCGCGGTGCCACCTCGCCCTGTCGCAGCGGTGCTGCCGGCAGCGGCCCATCCGGCGCCAAGCAAATATCGCCCCGCAACCCGGCTTCCAACTGCGTCAGGCGCCGGCGCAACCCGTCATTCACCCCCTCCTGGATGCGCTTCAGGTCGGCATCGAAAGACGGATCGCGCGCCACCGGCGCCGTCGCCGCGATCTGCCGCGACAATTGCACCCAGCCATAATAATACCCCGCCGCCAGCGCCACGGCGGACACCAGCAGCACGATCAGCGTCGCCCCCAGGATAGCCGTCGCCGCACTCATCGGCCGCCGCCATCCATCGGGCTGTCCCTGCGGCGGTCCCGCCGGCGCCCCCGTTGGCGACCCCGGCGGCGGCGCACCGCCCCCGCCACCAGCAGCAACGCCAACGCCCGCAGCCCCCACCGCCGCCGTCGCCAAGCCGGACACCGGCGGTCCGGGCGGCGGCGGCGGACGCGAACTCGCCCAGGGATTGGCCCCCCCGGGCACCAGGTCGCGGAACACCCCGGCGAAATGTGTGGCCAGCCGGGCCGAATCCTCGCCCACATTCGCCGGCACGATGCCCCAGTTCACCAGCACCGGCGCCTCGCCGGTCCACAGGATATCGGCCTGCCCCGACAGCGTCAGCGCCGCGCGCAACAGCGGCCCTGCCTCGGCATCGCCGAACAGCGGCACCAGGTCGGCCAGCCGCCCGCGCAGCGCATTCTCCGCCGCCAGCCGCTGCGACGTCGGCAGCGTCTCGAACGCCACGGGGTCCTCGCCCGCCTTGGCATACCACGACACCCGGGTGATCGGCTGGCCCTCCTTGGCATCCGGCCAAGGCTCGGCGAACATCTCCGCCGCCCGCGGCGCCCGCTCGCCCAACAGCTTCACCAGCCGCTCATGCTGCAGGATCGCCGGCTGCCCCTCCACCTGGAGCAGCGTGCGGTCAGTCAAGCTCGATCCGAGCAGAAGGCGTGAACCGGACATCGCAAGGCTCCCTGGAGTCGTCAGGCGTGGACGTGATGCGGCCAAGCCGCTGTCACGGCAGGATCGGCTGCCGTCACGGCAGGATCGGCGGCCGGCGCGGAGCCGATGGTGGCGGCGGCGGTGGCGGCGGGGTCGGTGCCGGCGGCGTCACCCCCGGCAGGTCGATCTGCTGCGGCGCGCCAAAGCGGATATTATCCACCCCGAACCCCTGCGGCTCCGCGCCCACCAGATGGAATTCCAGCCCGGCAATGCGCGGCGCCAGGTCCTTGGTGGCCAGCCCCATGAACTCAAACCCGGTCCCGCGATTGACGGTCCGCCCGAGCACCTTGCCCTGGCGGTCATACACGGTGATGGCCACGCCCCCGACCCCATCGAACCAGCCGCCCTGCAACCCGACCGCCGCGACATCCCGGTCGAACCAGATCGCAATCGGCCCGTTCCAGCGCGGGGTGCCGCCAAGCTCCGGCGATTGCGACCCCGGCACCCCGGCATTGTCCATCGTCTCGACCCGTGGCGACCCCATATCCAGCGTCAGCGGCGCACTCGACCCCCCCGCCAGACACCCGGTGACCGGCGCCCCCGCCGGACACTCGCTGGCAACCCCGAGCCGCCGGCCGCGGAAATGCCCGGCAAAACGCACCGTTGGGCTCTCGGGACCGCCGCGATACAGCGATGGCGGATAGGCCGGGTTGGCAGTCCCAAGCGGCACCTCGCTGAAGGTGATCCGCCCGGAGCCGGCCTTGAACTGCCGCTCCTCGATGCGCACCACCTCCTGCGCCCGCGCAGCCCCGATCCCCGCGAGAAGCAGCGACAGCACCAGGGCGATGGCCGAAAGCAGGTGCATGCGCACGTCCCGCGTTGGTTGAGACAAGGCGTTAATATTATTTCATAAATCGACGCGCGTGAAGGCGTTCCGACAGGCCGGCCGAATTGCTCGCGCGACGGTGATCAGCCCGGCGCCGCGCGGGCGAGATCGCCGATCGCCTGGACCACCGCATCGGGCGCCTCATGCGGCAGGAAATGGCCGATCCGGTCCAGCACCCGCCGCTCATAGCCGCCGGTAAACCACGGCACATCCGGGTCCGGAAATTCCGGCGCGCCCACCCCATCGGCCGCCCCCTCCAGGTTGATCGTCGGCACCGTGATCGCCGGCTGTGCCGCCAGCGCCGCCTCGATCGCCACCAGCGCGGGGTCACCCGGCGCGGCATTGTGCCGGTGGCGATACGAATGGATCACCACCTCGACATAGTCCGCATTGTCCCAAGCCGCCGCCACGCGGTCGAACACCGCCTCGCCAAAACGCCAGTTCGGCGACCACAACTGCCACAACAGCCGGCCGATCGCGCGCCGGTTCGCCACCAGCCCCGCCCGCCCGCGCTCTGTGTGGAAATACCACTGGTACCAATAGGCCAACTCCGCCTGCGCCGCCGCCGGCCGCCCCGCCGAGGCCAGATGCTGGATGTTGTAGCCGCCGATCGTGACCAACCCGCGCACCCGCTCCGGCCACAGCGCGGCCACCACGCAGGCCGCCCGCCCGCCCCAGTCATACCCCGCCAGCATCGCGGTCCGGATGCCCAGCGCATCGAGGAAATCACGCAAATCCGTCCCCAGCGCCGCCTGCTCGCCTGAGCGTGGCGTGGCGGCATCCAGAAACCGCGTCGCGCCATAGCCGCGCAGCCACGGCACCAGCACCCGCCACCCTTGTGCCGCCAGCACCGGGGATACGGCGTCATAGGCATGCACGTCATCGGGGAACCCGTGCAGCAGCACCACCGGCGGCCCATCCGCCGGCCCGCTTTCCAGATAGCCGATCTCCAGCGATGGCGTGCGGACCGTCTTCACCGGTCCCACGCCGGCCTCAACCCGCCGCCGCCTGCTGCTTCAACGCATCGATCAGCGCCTGCACGCTGTTGCCGTTGCGCGCGAGATAGGCGGAATAGTCGCTGCGCTGCGTCAGCCGCAGGCTCGTGCCCTCGGCGATCACGTCGATCACTTTCGGCGTCCCCTCGGCCTCCACCACCCAGTCGACCTTGTTCGGCGCATTGCCCGGCCGGTTGAGCACGCTGGCCACCGCGATGTCGCTCTCACGCTTCACCGCCCGCCCCAGCGTGTAGGTCACCCCCTGGTACTCGCCAACCTTCTCGCTGATGTTCTTGATCAGCACCCGGCGGAACAGCTGCACATATTCGGTCTGCTGCTGCGGCGTTGCGGTGCGCCAGAACCGGCCCAGGCAAAACCGCGCAACCGCATCGAGGTCAACCTTGGCCTCGACCACCCGCGCCAGCGCGCTGCGCTTCTCAGCCGTCGCCTGGCTGCCATTGGCGATCGCCAGCAAATCCTTCAGCAACTGGTCGACAAACGCCGCGGCGCTGTCGGGATCGGCGGCGAAAGCCGGACGGATCAACGACAATGAGAACAGCGCTGGGGCGGCAGCGAGAAACCGGCGGCGAGTGGTCATCGGCATGTCCTCTTGGCTGGACGCGGCATCCTGGTCCGACAGCCGCGATACTGGTGCGGCATCCGGGCACGGATCAGGCGCCGCATTGACCAAAACAAGGCGGGCTTTGGCAAGTCTTGTCTTCCGGGCCAGCCTAGCGCCGCTTCGCCGCCGTGCCGCGGTCATCGGCGATCACCTCGTCAATCGTCGCCTTTCGGTTCTGCCGATAAAAGCTGCGTAGCGTCGCATAGGGATCCAGCGCCTGCGCCTTCAGCTTGTCCACCTCATCGATAAAGCGCGATCGCGTATCCACCGCGTTGGCGCCAGTGCGAGCATATCCGAGCGCCTGCACCGTGCTGCCCTGGCCGATCCAGGTGAACGGGTCCAGCGCCATGTCCGCACCGCGCCCAACGGCATCGCGTGGGTTCGACGGCCCGAACAGCGGCAACATCAGGAACGGCCCGTCATCCACCAAGCCCCACACCGCCAGTGTCATGCCGAAATCGCTGGAATGCTGCGGATAGCCCATCCCGGTCGCCATATCGAACAGCCCGGCCACCCCCAGCGTCGAGTTGATCACCAGGCGCATAAACGTATCGCCCGCCCGCTTCGGCTTGCCCTGCATCATGTCGTTGGCCAACACCACCGGCGCGGCCAGATTGTCCAGCACATTGCGCACCCCCTGGCGGGCGGGGTCAGGCACCACCGCGCGATACGCCAGCGCCAGCGGCCGAAGGATCACCACGTCGATGCCGTCATTGATCTCGTAAACCGCCCGGTTCAGCGGCTCCAGCGGATCATTCGTCGCCTTGAAATCGGCCACCGCGTCGGCATCGGACGCGTCCGGCGCGGCCGCACAGGCGCCAAGCAGCATCGTTGCCATCAACGGAACGATCAGGAAGCCGGCTCGAAAGGGCGTGCGCATCAAAATCCTCGGCTTCGGCGTACAGCAAAACGCGGCCAGACATACGCCGTGCCAGCCCCGCATGGGAAGCATCCGTTCGCCAAATGGGCCGCACGGTCCGGCTTGGGAACCCCCGTTGGCGGATTTGTCATCCCGGCACCGGCTGAAAGGGTGCCGCCATCCGGCAAGCCACTTGAACCGGCGGACGTAATCACATAAAGATATCCTTATGACCGACAAATCCCAGTCCTCGCCCCTGGCCCGCTGGCTGACCGGCCCCCGCTTCGCCGGCGTGCCCACCCGGGCTGCCGACTTCGCCCCGCCCGCCCTGTCCTTCGAATTCTTCCCGCCGCGCACCGACGCCCTGGAAACCCAGCTCTGGGCCTGCATCCGCCGCCTCGAACCGCTGGCCCCGCGCTTCGTCTCCGTCACCTACGGCGCCGGCGGCAGCACCCAGGCACGCACCCACGCCACCGTCGCGCGCATCGTCACCGACACCACCCTGACCCCCGCCGCCCACCTCACCTGCGTCGGCGCCAGCCGCGGCGAAGTCGACGACGTCGCCCGCCAATACTGGGACGCCGGCATCCGCCACATCGTCGCCCTGCGCGGCGACGTCCCCGGCGGCGCCACCTACGAACCCCACCCCGACGGCTACGCCTACGCCGCCGACCTCGTCGCCGGCCTGAAAAAGATCGCCGATTTCGAAATCTCCGTCGCCGCCTACCCCGAAATCCACCCCACCGCCGCCAGCCCCCTAGCCGACCTGGACAACCTCAAGCGCAAGCTCGACGCCGGCGCCACCCGCGCCATCACCAACTACTTTTTCGACAACACCACCTTCCTGCGCTTCCTCGACCTCGCGCTGGCCGCCGGCATCACCGCCCCCATCGTCCCCGGCATCATGCCGGTCTCCAACTACGCCCAGATCGTCAAGTTCTCCGCCATCTCCGGCGTCCGCGTCCCCGACTGGCTCGGCCAGTTCTTCGAAGGCGTCGAAGACGAAATGGAAACCCGCCGCATGATCGCCGCCGTCGTCGCCGCCGAACAGGTCCGCACCCTGCAAGCCAACGGCATCGACGAATTCCATTTCTACACGCTGAATCGCCCGGAACTTACCTACGCCATCGCCCATATCCTCGGCGTTCGGCCGCGGCCGGCAGGTTAAGGCAAGGCCAGGGCTCTGCCCTGGACCCGCTGGGGCCGGCGGCCCCAGACCCCATTCGTTTAAGCCGAAGGGCTTCAGGGTCGAGGGTGCAGGGGTCTCGGACCCCTGCTGGGGTCCGGGGCAAAGCCCAGGCCTTGCTTACCTTCCCGCGTGCCTCGTTCTATACCGGCGCCATGCAGGAATCGTCCGCCGACTATCTCACTCGCCTGAACCCCGAACAGCGCGAGGCTGTCGAGGCGCTGGACGGCCCCGTCCTGGTCCTGGCCGGCGCCGGCACCGGCAAGACGCGCGTGCTCACCACCCGCTTCGCCCACATCCTGCTTAGCCGCCGCGCCTTCCCCAGCCAGGTCCTCGCCGTCACCTTCACCAACCGCGCCGCCCGCGAGATGCGCGAACGCGTCTCCGCCATCGTCGGCGGCCCCGCCGAGGGACTCTGGCTCGGCACCTTCCACGCCCTCTGCGCCCGCATGCTGCGCCGCCACGCCGAACTCGTCGGCCTGACCAGCAGCTTCAACATCCTGGACACCGACGACCAGCTCCGCCTCCTGAAACAGGTGATGGAGGCCGCCCGCATCGACATCAAGCGCTGGGCCCCGCCGGCCCTGATGGGCATCATCCAGCGCTGGAAGGACCGCGGCCTTCCGCCAGCCCGCATCACCACCGCCGACGACACCGATTTCGCCGGCGGCGCCGCCCGTCGCATCTACGCCGACTACCAGGACCGCCTGCGGGCGGTGAACGCCTGTGATTTCGGCGACCTCCTGATGCACATGACCGAGATCCTGCGCGACCACGCCGAAATCCTGGCCGATTACCACCGGCGCTTCCGCTACATCCTGGTCGATGAATACCAGGACACCAACACCGTCCAATACCTCTGGCTCCGCCTCCTCGCCCAAGGCAACCACAACATCTGCTGCGTCGGCGACGAGGACCAATCGATCTACTCCTGGCGCGGCGCCGAAATCGAAAACATCCTGCGCTTCGAACGCGACTTCCCCGGCGCAAAAGTCGTCCGCCTCGAACGCAACTATCGCTCCACCGAGCAAATCCTCGCCGCCGCCTCCACCCTGATCGCCCACAACGAAACCCGCCTCGGCAAAACTCTGCGCAGCGGCGCCAACGACGCCACCGGCGAAAAAGTCGAAATCGTCGGCCTATGGGACTCCGACGAGGAAGCCCGCATGGTCGGCGACCGCGTCGAATCCCTGCGCCGCAGCGGTGACTCGCTCTCGGAAATGGCCGTCCTGTTCCGCACCGGCGCCCAAACCCGCCCGGTCGAGGAACGCCTGATCACCCTGGGCATCCCCTACCGCGTCATCGGCGGCCTGCGCTTCTACGAGCGCCAGGAAATCCGCGACGCCATCGCCTATGCCCGCCTGCTGCACCAACCCGCCGACGACCTCGCCTTCGAGCGCATCGTCAACCTTCCCCGCCGCGGTGTCGGCCCCACCGCCCTGCGCCAACTCCACGAAACCGCCCGCGAGCGCCAAATCCCGCTTTACGCCGCCACCGAAGCCCTGGTCACCGAAGGCATCTTGAAGGGCAAGCTGCGCGACAACCTGCGCGAACTCCTCGCAAGCTTCACCCACTGGCGTGCCAGCCTCGCCCGCGACGGCCACGTGATTACGCTTCAGATCATGCTCGACGAAAGCGGCTACACCGAGATGTGGCGCCAGGACAAATCCCCCGAAGCCCCCGGCCGCCTGGAAAACCTCAAGGAATTCGTCCGCGCCCTGGCTGATTTCGAAACCCTCGCCGGCTTCCTCGACCACGTCTCTCTGGTCATGGAAAACGAGCAGAGCACCGAGACCGACCGCGTCAGCCTGATGACTCTGCACGCCGCCAAGGGCCTGGAATTCGACACCGTCTTCCTCCCCGGCTGGGAAGAAGGCCTGTTCCCCAGCCAGCGCACCATGGACGAATCCGGCGCCAAGGGCCTCGAAGAGGAACGCCGCCTGGCCTACGTCGGCCTCACCCGCGCCCGCCGCCTTGCCATCATCAGCCACGCCGCCAACCGCCGCCTCTATGCCAACTGGCAAAGCAGCATCCCCAGCCGCTTCCTCGACGAACTGCCCGACGAACACGTCCAACGCACCGGCTCCGCCGCCCTCGAACGCGACCGCCGCCTCGCCGCCCCGCCCATCTTCTCCTCCGCCTTCCCCATCACCGCCCGCCGCCCGCGCGTCATCGAGGCCTGGGAACAGCCCATCCGCCCCGAACGCGGCGAGAAAATCCCCGTCGGCACCCGCGTCTTCCACCAAAAATTCGGCACCGGCACCGTCACCCGCGCCGAAGATGACAAGCTCGACATCGCCTTCGACCACGCCGGCGACAAGCGCGTGCTCGACCGCTTCGTAGAGCGTGCCAAATGAAACTCCGCCACGCCACCAAGCTCGAAACCGTCAGCATCATCGTCCCCGAAGACGCGCTGGAAGCCTACGAATCCGCACTCGGCGTCTCCTGCGGCACCGTCGGCTTCTTCCTCGACGAAGCCACCGGCCTATGGACCCTCGAAGGCGTCAAGGACCAAGGCGCCGGCGAACCCGAACTTGCCGGCGCCCTGGCCATCGCCGCCATGCTCACCGGCTTCACCGCGCAACCCATGCGCACCCACACCGAAGCCGATGGCTGGCTCGCGCGCACCCACGAAGCCTTCCCCGAACAACTTGTCGGCCGCCGCTTCGCCGTGCGCGGCACCCATCTCCCCGACGCCCCCACCCCCGGCCGCCTGGTCGTCACACTGGACGCCGGCATCGCCTTCGGCTCCGGCGAGCACGGTTCCACCCGCGGCTGCCTGCGCGCCCTGGAACAGGTCGCTTACCGCAAACCCCGCCGCATCCTGGACCTCGGCACCGGCTCCGGCATCCTCGCCATGGCCGCCGCCAAACTGCTGCGTCGCCCCGTCCTGGCCACCGACATCGACCCCTGGTCCGTCCGCGTCACCCGCGAAAACGCCCGCCGCAACCGCCTCGGCAACCGCCTGCGCGCACTCCGCGCCGACGGCTGGACCGCCCCCACCCTGCAACGCCACGCCCCCTACGACCTCGTCTTCGCCAACATCCTCGCCCGCCCTCTGACCCAAATGGCCCGCCGCCTCGCGCGCCACCTCGCCCCAGGCGGCACCGCCATCCTCGCCGGCCTGCTCACCACCCAAGTACGCTGGGTCCTCCAGGCACACCGCGCCCAAGGCTTGGTCCTGGAGCAGATCCTGACCGAACCCGGCGGCATCAGCGACGCGCCAAACCGCGGCTGGGCCACGCTGGTCCTGAGGCGTAGAAAGTGAGGTCTTCTTTTTGTGAACAAAAAGAAGCAAAAAAACTTCATTCACTCGCCGGTAAATAAAGTCCGGCATATGAACCGGGCGTCGCCACCAGCAAACGAATAAAGTTTTTTTGCTTCTTTTTGTTCACAAAAAGAAGACTTTCCCTTCCCGCGCGGATATCCCGCGGGAAGGGCGAGTCAGGGATTACATCCCGGCAACGCGCCCGGTTTGCAACATCGCCACGATGCGATCCTGCTCGCGCTGGGCCGCGAAGCCGCGGTCGAACACCATCGGGGCATCGCTGCGGCTGATGCCGATATCGGCCAACTGCGCGTCAGACAGCGCCGCCACTTCCTGGATCGCCGCACGGCGCGAAATCCACGCACCAATCGCGGCCGCAGCCTTCGCCAACAGCCCCGGGCGCGGTGCGGCCAGGTATTCCGGCTCGTCCTGGAAATAGTGATCCATCGTGCCGGGCATCATCAGGCCCAGCTGTTCCTTGCTGACATGGGTCGTCATGGTGATAGTCCTTGGGGTCAGGTGATCGTGGTGGGCATCCGGCCTGTCGCCTTCCGCCACGCGATCATTGTGCAGCGCAACATAAGCACTTCGTCGCGTTAGGAGAACTGTCGAGTGAGCCTGCCCAGACACGCGCTGTACGCATAACATATTAACAAGCTATGATTGAATGGTAACTCTGCCGTGAGGTCCGACCGAATGCCCCAACCCAGCCCCGCCGAAAAACTCGCGGCCCTGCGTGCCGAACTCGCCCGTCAGAGCCTCGCAGGTTTCCTCATCCCGCGCGCCGACGAGCACCTCGGCGAATACGTCCCCGCCCGCGCCGACCGCCTGCGCTGGCTCACCGGCTTCTCCGGCAGCGCCGGCCTCGCCGCCGTCCTCGCTGACAAGGCAGCCGCCTTCACTGACGGCCGATACGTCCTGCAACTGGCCGAACAGACCGACCCCGCTTTGTGGGAACGCCGCCACATCACCGACGAACCCCTCGCCGATTGGCTCGCCCAGCACACCGCGCCGGGCGCCCGTATCGGCTATGACCCCCTCCTGTTCAGCGAAGACGCCATCCAGCGCCTGGCCGAGAAAAACCTCACTTTGGTCGCCGTGGACTCAAACCCCATCGACGCCATCTGGGCCGACCAACCCGCGCCCCCGATGCAACCCGCCCTCCCGCACGCCATCGCCCACGCCGGCCTCGACTCGGCCAAAAAGCGCGAACAGATCGCCGCGACCCTCGTCGCCGAAAAACAGGATGCCGCCGTCGTCACCGACCCCGCCTCGATCGCCTGGCTGCTCAACATCCGCGGCGACGACGTCCCCTTCACCCCCTTCGCGCTGGGCTTCCTGCTGATCCACGCTGACGCCGGCTGCGAACTCTTCATGGCCCCCGAGAAAGTTCCGCCCGAAACCCGCGCCTGGATCGGCAACGCCGTCTCCGTCCAGGACCGTGCCGCCCTCCCCCGCGCCCTCACCAGCCTCAAAGGCAAGCGCGTCCGCGTCGACGCCGGCGGCTCCCCCGCCTGGTTCGCCCAAAAACTCCGCGAAGCCGGCGCCGAAATCGTCCCCGGCATGGACCCCTGCATCCTGCCCAAGGCGCGCAAGAACGAAGTTGAGCGCCAGGGCTCCCGCAACGCCCATGCCCGCGACGCCGTCGCCGTCTGCCGCTTCCTGCGCTGGATGGACTCCGCCGCCGGCCAAGAAACCGAAATCTCCGCCGCCGAAAAACTCATCGCTTTCCGCAGCGAAGTCGAGAACTTCCGCGGCGAAAGCTTCCCCGCCATCTCCGGCAGCGGCCCCAACGGTGCCATCATCCACTACCGCGTCAGTGCGGAAACCAACCGCGCCATCCAGCCCAACGAGGTCTACCTGATCGATTCGGGCGCGCAATACTCAGACGGCACCACCGACATCACCCGCACCCTCTGGACCGGCCCAGGCACCCCCCCCGCCGAACTCCGCGCCCGCGTCACCCGCGTCCTCAAGGGCCACATCGCGCTGGCCACCCTGATCTTCCCCAAGGGCGTCTGCGGCCCCCACATCGACGCCTTCGCCCGCGCCGCCCTCTGGCAAGTCGGCCTCGACTACGACCACGGCACCGGCCACGGCGTCGGCAGCTACCTCAGCGTCCACGAAGGCCCCGTCAGCATCTCCCGCGCCGCAAAGCCTATCCCGATCGAAGCCGGCATGATCCTCTCCAACGAACCCGGCTTCTATCTGCCCGGCCATTACGGCATCCGCCTGGAAAACCTGCTATTGGCCACCGACGCTGACTTCCCCGGTTCAGCGAAGCCCTTCCTGCGCTTCGAAACCCTGACCTGGGCCCCCTTCGACCGCCGCCTGATCGACCAGTCCCTGCTCACCCGCGCCGAAGTCGACTGGCTCGACACCTACCACGCCAAAGTCGAATCCATCGTCGGCGCCCACCTGACCGGCGAAGACCGCATCTGGCTGGCCGCCAGTTGCGCCGCGTTGGCTAAGTAAGGAAGAATCTTCTTTTTCTGAAGAAAAAGAAGCAAAAAGACTTTTATCCATTTAGGACGATTCTAAATGGATAAAAGTTTTTTGGTTCTTTTTTTCAAAAAAGAACGCTTTCCTTACCGCTTCCGCTCGCTAAACAGCACCCCATCCGCCTTCAACTGTGCGATCTCTTCGGCGCCATACCCGAACTGCGCCAACACCTCTTCGCCATGCTGCCCAAACCGCGGCGGCACCGCCCGCGTCCCGCCGGGCGTCCGCGACATCTTGATCGGTGTCCCCAGCCCCCGATACCCGTCCAGCTCCGTGACCATCGCCCGCGCCTCGGTATGCGGCGCCACCATGGACTCATCCACCGGCAGCACCGGCCCCGCCGGCAGCCCCATGTTCAACAGCCGCAGGCACAACTCGTGTCCATCCGTCTCCGCCAACGCCGCCTGGAACAATTCGATCATCGCCGGCCGATTGGCCAACCGGTCGGCATTTTTCACAAAGCGCGGATCGCTGCCCATTTCCGGCCGTCCCAACGCCTCGCACATTTTTCGAAACTGCCCGTCATTGCCCGACGCAATGAATATCTCGCCAGTCCGCGTCTGATACTTCTCATACGGCGCCAAGTTCGGATGCGGGTTCCCCATCGGCATCGGCCGCTTGCCATTGAGAAAGAAATTCGCCGCCTGCGGATGCAGCAACGCCATCCCGCAATCATGCAGCGTCATGTCCAGGTACTGTCCCAGCCCCGAAGTATTACGCTCATGCAACGCCATTGTGATCGCGATCACCGAGTACAACCCGGTCGCCAGGTCAACAATCGGCGTCCCCATCCGCATCGGCCCCGTCGTCGGATCGCCATTAATGCTCATCAACCCAGTCATCGCCTGCAAAATGGCGTCGTACCCCGGCAACCCGCCAAGCGGTCCATGCCCGCCAAACCCCGAAACCCGGCAATGGATCAGCCGCGGAAACTTCGGCGCCAGGTCGCGCTCATACCCCAGCCCCCATTTCTCCATCCCACCCGGCTTGAAATTCTCCACCAGGATATCGGCCGTCTCCAGCATCCGCAGCAGGATCGCGCGCCCAGCCGGCTTGGAAACATCCAGCGCGATCGACCGCTTGTTCCGATTCACCCCGATGAAATAGCTGGCGTCGTCCCCCAGGAACGGGGGGCCCCAGTCGCGCACCTCGTCGCCCTGCGGCGGCTCGATCTTGATCACATCGGCGCCGTGATCGGACAGGATCATCGTGCAGTAAGGCCCGCCCAGCACGCGGGTCAGGTCGATCACCCGCAGCCCGGCGAGCGCACCGGGGGAAGCCGCAAGTCCCTTGCCTTTCGGCGCGGTGGTGTTGGTCGCGTCGTCCATCGGTTACATCCTTGCGGTGCCAGCGTGCGGCAATCTACAGGGCGCGCGCGAAGGCGGCTAGATGTGGGAAGGCAGAAGTTCTTTTTTGAAAAAAAGAACCAAAAAACTTCCATCCACTTGCGCCGTGCCCCAACGAGGGAGCGCAGTGCAAGTGGATGAAGTCTTTTTGCTTCTTTTTTTTCAGAAAAAGAAGGCCTTCCTTACTTAGATATAATGCTCCGCCAACGGCGCAAACCCGTTGAACCGCTGGCTTGCATACGTCGTCACATACGCCCCGGTCGCCAGCACCTCCACCCGATCGCCATGGGTCAGCGCCAGCGGCAGCCGGTAGTTGCTCTTCTCGTACATGATGTCCGCCCCGTCACAGGTCGGCCCGGCAATCGCCACCGGCCCCATCTCCCCCGTTTCCAAAGCCTGGGCATCATGCGGCGTGGTGAACTGGTACTTAATCGACTCGCCCTCGGTCTCCGCCAGGCCGCCGAAGCGCCCGATGTCCAGGTAGACCCACCGCACGGGATCATCCCCCTTGCGCGACACCAGCACCACCTCGGCCGACACCACTCCGGCATCGCCCACCACCGAACGGCCCGGCTCGATCAGCATGTCCGGCAGCGCATTGCCAAAATGCTCCACCATCGCGCCCATAATGGCGTCAGCGAACGCATCGATCCCCGGCACCTCGTCGCGATACTTCACCGGGAAGCCGCCGCCGAGATTGACCATGCGCAGGTTGACCCCGGCATCGCGCAGATCGGTGAACAGCATCGCCACCTTGGCAATCGCCGCCTCATAGCTGCCCGTCGTCGTCTGCTGGCTGCCAACATGAAACGACAACCCAAACGCATCGAGCCCGAGCGATTCCGCCCGCAGCATCAACGCCCGCGCATGCGCCACCGTCGTGCCGAACTTGCGCGAAAGCGGCCAGTCCGCCCCCTCGTTCTCGACCAGGATCCGGCAATACACCCGCGCGCCCGGCGCATGCACCGCCAGCTTCTCCAACTCCTCGTCGGAATCGAACGCAAACATCCCAACCCCCGCCGCATGCGCGCGCCGGATCGCCGAAACCTTCTTGATCGTATTGCCAAAGCTGATCGCCGCCGGCGCCGCACCCGCGGCAATGCAGGCATCGATCTCCTCGATCCCCGCCGCATCGAACCGGCTGTCCAGCTTCACCAGCCGGTCCAGAATCTGCGGCGCCGGATTGGCCTTCACCGCGTAGTAGATCTGTGCGAGGGGCAGGGCGTCACGTATCCTGCGGAAATTGCTTTCCACACAATCGACGTCCAGCACCAAGCACGGCGTTGCCGGCTGATGGTCAGCCAGGAATCGTGCGATTTTCATGTTCATCGCGCGGTACCCCCAGTTGCCGCTCACCTTTCCAGGCGATGAGCGTAGGTTACAAAACGGTCGAACGAACCAGCGACCAGACGGATTGGCCCGTGCGCAAAACCCTGCGTCGGGACCCGGAGTGCCAGAACGCTTGACGTCGTTACGTAACCCTAGGGCGTTCACCACGAACCCGCCCCGGAAACCGCCGGGAAGGGCAGCGCTGAACAAGTCGGGCCAGAGGCACGTGCGTTGCTGCGTGAGGGGGCAAATAGGACCCCCCACCCCCCGGCGCAAGTGATTTTTTTGACCCCTTCCCCCCTGGTGCTGCATGGCAGCATGTGCTGGGTGGGCAGCAGAAGCCGCGATCGGACATTCCGTTGACCCGCAACGCTTTACAGCCCAGCCAACCCGGCCCCCGCATCTGGCGGACCGCGCTCATCCGCGCCTTCTGGCGGATCCAAAGCCACCGCACCGACCTGGCCGCCGCCGGCTGCGCCTTTTACGCCACCCTGGCGCTGTTTCCCGCGCTCACCATGCTGGTCTCCACCTATGGCCTGCTCTCCGATCCCATCAGCGTCGCCCAGCAGATGGAGCTGCTCGAGGGCCTGCTGCCGCCGGACGCCTACAGCCTGATCGGCCGCCAGGTCCAAGACCTCGTCGCCCGCCCCACGGCCACCCTGGGCTGGAACCTCGCTTTGGCCGCGGCCATCACGCTATGGAGCGCCTCGGCCGGCACCAAATCGATGATCGCCGCCCTCAACCTCGCCTATGACGAAACTGAGCGCCGCTCCACGCTGGGTTTCCAGGCCACCGGAGTGGCCATGACCGCGGCCGCCATCCTCGGCGCCATCGCCACCGTCGCCGTCCTGGTCGCACTGCCCAACCTGATCGACTTCCTGCACCTCCCCACCGGCACCGCCGAACTGGTCCATTGGGCGGGCGTCGTTACCCTGGTCCTGTTCGTCCTCGCCTCGCTGGCCTTTCTCTACGCCGCCGGCCCCTCGCGGGCGCGCAACCACCGCCGCCGGATCCTGCCAGGCGCCATCCTGTCCACCATGCTCTGGCTCGTCGCCAGCACCCTCTTCACCCGCTACGCCACCGACCTCGCCAGCTTCGACGCCGTCTACGGCCCGCTCGCCGCCGTCGCCGCCATCATGCTGTGGTTCTGGGTCTCCACCTACGTAGTCCTGCTCGGCGCCGAACTGAACTCGGCATTGGAAAAGGGCGCGACCAGCACGTAAGACTCCAGCGCCGAAATCATAGACTGTTCCTCGGGGTCACGTGGTCAGGGAAGAAAGCACTTCTTTTTGAAAAAAGAAGCAAAAACTTCTATCCATTGGCTTCGTAATTTCCATATCGGGGCGAAGCGCAACGGATAAAAGTTTTTTGGTTCTTTTTTTCAAAAAAGAACTCTTGCCTTACCCTCTCTTTCGACTTTGCCATTGCCTGCACGGGTCAATCACCTCGCCGGTTGGCATAGTACCGAAGCGCCGCCCCGCAGCCGTGTCGTGCCAAGCACGCTGCCGCCCGACAGGCCGAACCTTCATGACCCCGGTCACTCATTGCCGGCAGGCACTTGTGCAGCGCTGTCCGCCCCACCAAACTACCATCCAACGGTGCAAAGGCGCCGACGAAACACTGGGGGGACTCGAACCATGAAACGACGCGACGTTCTGCGCGCCGCCGCCGCCGTGACCGCCACAGCGAGCCTCGGCGCCCCCGCCGTCTTCGCCCAATCCGCCCGCGAGCGAACCCTTCGCGTCGCCCCACTCACCGCCCTGTCCTCCATCGACACCGTCTTCAACACCTCCCTGGTCACCACCAACCACGGTTACGCCGCCTACGACACCCTCTTCGGCTTCACCGGCAAGCGCGAAATCACCCCCCAAATGGCCGAGGGCCACACCGTCGAGGACAATGGCCGCACCTACGTCATCAAGCTGCGCGAGGGCCTGAAATTCCATAACGGCGAACCCGTCCGCGCCCAGGACGCCATCCAAAGCCTCAAGCGCTGGGCCGGCCGCGAAACCTTCGGCCAGACCGTGGCCAAGTTCGTCGAAGACTGGGGCGTCGCCAACGACCGCACCCTGCGCATCAAGCTGACCCAGCCCATCCCCATCTTCCTCGAAGCCATCGCCCGCGGCAGCGCCTCGATCCCCTTCATCATCCCCGAGCACCTCGCCAAGATCGACCCCTTCACCCAGATCACCGAATCCATCGGCAGCGGCCCCTACCGCTTCGTGAAGGAAGAATTCATCCCCGGCCAGCGCGCCGTATACGCCCGCAACAAGGACTACATCCCCGCCAGCGGCCCCGCCGACTGGACCTCGGGCGGCAAGATCGCCCATTTCGAACGCGTCGAATGGCAGGCCATGCCCGAACAAGCCACCGCCGCCGCCGCCCTGCGCTCCGGCGAAATCGACTGGTACGAACAAGTCCAGCCCGACCTGGTCCCCAGCCTGCGCGCCCACCCGCAAATCACCATCGGCAACGCCAACCCCACCGGCTTCAACGGCATCATGCGCTTCAACCACCTGCACGCGCCGTTCAACAACCCGGCCATCCGCCGCGCCACCCTGCTCGCTGTCAGCCAACAGGACTACATGCAGGCCCTGACCGGCGGCGACCCAACCTCCTACAACAACTGCCGCTCCATGTTCCCCTGCAGCACCCCGCACGGGGCGGATACCGGCACCAAATTCATGCCCGCCGACCTGGCCGCCGCCCGCGCCGCCCTCAAAGCCGCCGGCTACGACGGCGCCAAAGTCGTCGTCCTCAGCCCCGCTGACGTCCCCACCATCCACCCAATGGGCGAAGTCACCGCCGACCTGCTCAAGCGCCTCGGCATGAACGTCGAATTCGCCGCCATGGACTGGGCCACCCTCGTCGCCCGCCGCGCCAACCGCGAAGCCACGGACAAAGGCGGCTGGTCAATCTTCCACACCTGGGCCCCGTCCTCGATCCTCGGCTCCCCCGTCGAACACTTCGCCATGCGCGGCCTCGGCGCCAAAGGCTGGGCCGGCTGGTTCGGCGACGAACAAATCGAACAATCCACCGCCGACTGGACCACCGCCACCACCGACTCCGCCCGCGCCACCGCCGCCAACGCCGCCCAAGCCCGCGCCTTCGAAACCGTGCCCTTCATCCACTGCGGCCAGTTCCAAATCCGCACCGCATACCGCAAATACCTCACCGGAATGGTCGAAGGCGGCGCCGCGTTCATGTGGAACGTCCGGCGGGTCTGAGGCGACGAACCAGAACGGCAGCGCGTTGCCGCCGCCCTTTGCTACCCTCCTCCCGCTTGCGGGGGGAGCCGGAGGGGGGGCACGCTTGCTCGATGCCCGAACACTGCTGCCGGCCTGCTGAGCATGTCATTCACGTTTATTGGCGAATAGTATTGTGCAAGAGAAGACTTCTTTTTGTGAACAAAAAGAAGCAAAAAAACTTCATCCACCAAGCACTTCTCTCCCCCCGTCCTCCACGGGGGGAGCCGGAGGGGGGCTCCCGCAACAACAACCCCAAGTAACCACCCCCCCCTCACCGTCATCCTGAGTGCAACGAAGGATCCAAGCTTTCTTGTCCAACACATCAGCCGCCGCGAACCGGCAAACGCGCAATTCACTGGACAACCAACCCCACCCAGTGGATTCTCCCCGCCCGTCGCGGGATGCCCGCGGATGACCAACTACGACACCGACCTGCTGCTCTGGAGCGAACACCAATCCACCCTGCTGCGCCGCCGCGCCGCCGGCGAACTGGTCAACGAAGCCGACCTGGACTGGCCCAACAGCGCCAAAGAAATCGAAAGCGTTGGCCACAGCGAACTGCACGCCGTGGAATCCCTGCTGTTCTAAGTCCTCCTCCACCGCCTCAAAGCCGAAGCCTGGCCCGACAGCGGCGACACCGAAAACTGGCTGGCCGAATCCCGCGGCTTCATCGCCCAAGCCCGCCGCCGCTTCGTTCCCGCGATGCGCCAGAAACTGGACCTGCCCGGCCTCTACGCCGATGCGCTGGAAGCCATGCCAACCATCATGGACGGCCTGCCGCCACAGCGGACGGCGTCGGCATGCCCGGTCTTGCTTGACAACCTATTCGTGCCGGCAAGCGCGTAGAGTGACCAGATGCAACGATGCAGCCTATGGCAAGAGATGGCGCCATAGGCTGCATCGTTGCGGCGACGCGCCAAGGCGAGCCGGAAGGCGAATGACCGCGCACGTCACAGAGTGCGCACCGTCGCCGACGCAAGATCGGTGAGTTCAGATGAGCGGATCAAGAAAGATGAAAATTATACGTAAGTAGACAGGAGATGTAGCCGTCCCAGCCCAAAATCTAAAAAATACGTCCTCGCGAAGAGGGAGTGATAGAGATGATCGATGTCACTAAGTAACAATCGATAACTCCCAGATTCTCGAAATGAATCCGCCACAATCAAAAGCCAGCACTCATCCGAGTGTGCGATATACTTGTCGAATAAGATAGATTTTTTGTCTATAAGTTCTTGAATTGGATCTCGTGTGTTGTAGTCTATTGAGGCGGCCTCAGTCCAGGGTTGTTCAACGCTGATTAGATTTCCTTGTATGCCAAGATGTGATCGAGGCTGAGCGCGCCGTTCCAGAGTGCCTTCGCGACATTCGTTACGTGATTTTTCCGCAAGATGTTGAGGGCGAAACTGCGTGCCCTTGCCATGATG